>CAZDDH010000061.1:0-18133 GCA_964504165.1 uncultured Rickettsiales bacterium
GGTGGGGTATGATGTCCTGCTCGGCGCCGGGGGGGGGGGCGTTGTAGCGTATCATTAACTTGTCGAGGATCGTGTCGGCGGCCTGGCGGCCGGCGCGGGCGCGGTCGTGGATGCTGACGCCGATAGAGCGGATCTTGCCCTCCTCGCGCAGGGCCAGGCACTCGTCCTGGATCGCCGGCGAGAACCGCGAGGTGCGGCTCAGCCAAGACAGCTGGTAGACGTCCAGGTAGTCCGTGCCCAGCAGGCGCAGCGCCTTGTGCACCCCGCGGCGGACCATCCCCGTGGTCAGCCCCAGCCCCAGCATGGCGACGACGTGCCGTTCCCGGTCCTGCTTGAACAGCTCCTTGAGCGCCGGGGTCACGGTCTTGTAGTTGGGGGACCAGCACCAGTAGTCGACCCCCCGATCGGCCGCGTACTCGATGTCCGGCGGCTTCAAGCCGTAGTTGCCCGCGACCCCCAGGCGCAGCACCTCCTTGCCGAGAGACGGCAGCGTAGCGTGGGTGAATTCACGGTCCTGGCGGGGTTCATAGGTCATGGCCGCTCCCTGAAAGCGCCGATTGTGGCATGGTATGCGCCGCGGTTACCATCCCCTTCATTTCATGGTGCGCGAGGTCCCTGTGCCGACGACAAATCGTTCCCTCCCGGGTTTCCTGGCCAGTTCCAGGCTCCCCTTCATGCTTGCCCTGCTGGCCGTCGTGCTTTCGTTGCCGTCGCTGTTCAACGGCTACCAGGTGGACGACTGGATGCAGCAGGCGCTGTTGCGGCAGATCGAACCCATCGAGGTACAGCGCGACGTCGTCGCCGAGTTCTTCACGTTCTTCGACGGTGACGTGGAGCGCAACACGATGCTGCGGGAGCGGGGCATCGTGCCGTGGTGGACGACCCTGGACATGAAGGCGCGCTTCTGGCGCCCGCTGGCGGCCCTGACCCACCTGCTGGATCACAAGCTGGCCCCCGGCGTCCCGCTGCTGGCCCACGTCCACAGCATCGCCTGGCTAGCCGCGCTGGTCGTCATGGCTGGGCTGTTCTACCGGCGCATCTTCGACGGGCCCGGGGGGGCGGCGCTGGCGGGGCTGGCGGCCCTGATCTACGTCATCGACGAGGGGCACGGCATGCCGGTGGGCTGGATCGCCAACCGCAACGCCCTGATCACCGGCACGCTCGGTCTGGGCGCGGTGCTGCTCCATATCCGGTGGCGCAAGCAGGGCTGGATCGCCGGTGCGTTCCTGGCCCCGCTACTGCTGGGAGCCGCGCTGCTGGGCGGCGAGTCGGGCATCGCGACGACGGCCTGGCTGTTCGCCTGGGCCGTCTGCCTGGATCAGGGCCCGCTGCGGGGCCGGCTGCTGAGCCTGGTGCCCTACGCGGTGGTCGTGGTGGCCTGGAAGGCGACCTACATGGCGCTGGGGTACGGATTCACCGGCTCCGGGCTCTATTTCGACCCGGTGGCGGAGCCGATCCACTACCTGCAAGGGGCCCTGACCCGTATCCCGATGCTGCTGTCGGACCAATTCTTGGGGTTCCCGTCCACCGTGGTGGCGTTCGTGGAGCGCAGCACCCTGGCCGCGGCGCTGGTGCTCAGCCTTGTGGGACTGGCCCTGCTGACGCGGGCCCTCTGGCGGGTCCTCAAGGGAACGCCGACGGCACGATTCTGGGTGGTGGGGCTGCTGCTGTCCGCGCTGCCGGTGGCCGCTACTTTCCCTTCCTCGCGGCTGCTGACCTTCGTGGGGATCGGCGGTGCCGGGCTGGTGGCCGAGTTCCTGCAACGGGTCTGGTGGCGGGGGGACGCCGAGCCACCGCCCGGAGGCAATGGTTCGGCACACCGATGGGCGCTGGGGGTGCGCAGCTGGGCGGTCTACCTGCTGTTCATGCACGTGCTGCTGGCCCCGCTGGCGCTGGCGGTCAACGCCTATTCCCTCAAGGTGATGGGCGCCACCATGTTCGATCCCTGCGCCGAGGCGTTCAGCTACGACGAGGACGTGGCGGACAAGACCGTGGTGTTCGTCAACAGCAACGACCTGTGCGTGTCGTACGCCAGCTATATCCGCACCGTGAAGGGGGAGCCGGTGCCCCGCTCGACCCAGCTGCTGACCTCGGCCATCTACCAGCTGCGGGTGGAGGGCATCGACGAGCACACCATCGACGTGCACATCCCCGCCGGGATGCAGTCCAGCCCCGCAGACTGCCTGCTGCGCCAGCCGGACAACCCGCTGGCGGTGGGTGAGACCGTCGAGGTGCCGGGCATCCGCTACGAGGCAATGAGCTGGAACGACGAAGATCTGGTGGATCGCGTCCGCGTCACGTTCGATGTGGAGCTATGGGATCCGTCGCTGATCTGGGTCTGCACGCGCGGGCGTGCACCGGACGAGTTCGTGCCACCCCAACCGGGGGAGACGGTGGTATTGAAGCGGGCTGTGGATCAGTAGCCCTGGCCCCCACACGCCTGGACAGACCCTGTCCAATTCTCGCTGAAACGTTGTAAATTACGTTTGACGTCGTCAGCTATTCAGCGCAAATTGTTAAACATGATTGAAGAAATGATCCTGGATCGACCCGGCTACTGGGCCAAGATCGAACCGTGGATCGGCACGCAACTCATCAAGGTGCTCGTGGGGCAGCGGCGTGTCGGCAAATCCTGCCTGCTCGCGGCGCTACGCACGCGGTTCGCCGAACGATCCCCCGACACCCCGATCTTCTTGATCGACAAGGAACGCGCCGAGTGGGCACAGCTGACCACAGCTGAAGAACTGCTGGCCTGGGTAACCGGCGAGGTGCCGACAGGACGTGCGGTCCTGATGATCGACGAGGTACAGGAGATCACCGATTTCCACGTGGCCCTGCGCAGCTTGCTGGCAGAAGGCCGGTTCGACCTGTACGTCACCGGCTCCAACGCCGACCTGTTGTCCGGGGAGATCGCCACCCGCTTCGCCGGACGCTCGGTCGTGGTGACGGTCTACCCCCTCAGCTATGACGAGTTCCTGGTCTTCCATGGCCGCCCGGACGACGATGAGGCCCTGCGCCTGTACCTGCGGTACGGTGGGTTGCCGTTCTTGCGTCACCTGCGCCTCGTGGACGAGGTCGCGTTCGAATACCTGCATGGCGTGGCCCAGACCGCCATCCTCAAGGACGTCGTCAGCCGCCACGCCATCCGCAGCCCCGATCTACTGGAACGGCTCGTGTTGTTCCTGGCCGACAACGTCGGATCGCCGGTATCGGCACAGAGCATCACACGGTTCCTCAAATCCCAACGTATCAAGGCCTCGGTACCCACTGTGCTGAGCTATATCGCGCACCTGGAACAGGCTTATCTGGTACGGAGGATCCGGCGGGCAGACCTGGAGGGCAAGCGGTTCTTCGAGGTGGCGGAGAAGCATTACTTCGAAGACCTCGGCATCCGCGCTGCGCTGCTCGGGTCGCGGCCCGAAGACATCTCCAAGCTGGTGGAGAATGCCGTGTTGGGCCGCCTGCTCCACGATGGTTGGGCCGTGACCACAGGGGACGTGAACGGACGGGAGATCGACTTCGTGTGCCACAGGGGCAAGGAGTGCCTCTATGTTCAGGCGTGCTACCTACTGGCCGACTCCACCACGCGTGACCACGAATTTCGGTCCCTGCTGGCAGTCGCTGACAACCACCCCAAGGTCGTGGTGAGCCTGGATCCGCTGCTGGCCGACGTAAGCGGTATTGCCCACCTGCATCTGAAAGCCTTCCTGCGCGATGGTTGGGGCGGCAGCGACTTACCCACGAGTAAGATGGACGAGCCAGGCTAACGCTCATGCCGCAGGACCTCCCAGAACCATCCGATCCAGAGCACCAGGCACCATCAACTGGACCTGTCCATGGCCGTGATGCAAGCAAGCAGGGGGTTGTCTATACCCCCGCATATATAGCCCGGCACATGGTGCGATGGTCCATGGAGCGCATCGGCGAGGGCTGCCCGTCTGCCCCGCCAGACGAGATCAAGATCCTGGATCCGGCCTGTGGGACAGGTGTGTTCCTGCTGGAGGCTGCCCGTGCCCTGCTGGAGGGCAGCTCGGCGGGGGGTCGCCTCAGCTTCGACGAGAAGTGCCGCATCCTCAAGAACAGCATCCACGGCGTGGACACGGACCGGCAGGCAGTGCGGGCGGCACGGCGGAGCCTGGCGACGCTGCTGCTGGAAGGCGAAGACGATCGAGCGGCCTGCGAGCAGCCCGACCTGCGCGGCAACGTCATCTGCGGCGATGTCCTGCGCGAGGGGCCGGCCCACCGGGACACCGACGCCTTCCCGTGGCCCGGCGACGGATTCGACCTCATCATCGGCAACCCGCCCTATCGGCGGGAGCTGGGAGCGGGAAACCTGGTCCGCGACGTTCGCAGGACCCGCGTCGGGAAGGCGTTCGGCTCGCCGCGGATGGACCTCTGGTATGCCTTCGTGCACCGCGCCGTGGAGTTGCTCCGCGACGGCGGTGTCCTTTCGTACATCGTCAACGCCTATTTCCTTTCGGCCACAGGCGCTGGCAAGCTCGTCCATACCTTCGACACGCAGCTGGACCTGGAGGAAATCTTCTACCTGGGCAAGCTCCAGGTCTTCCCGGGGATCGAAGGACGGCACCTCATCTTTCGGGCCTTGCGCCGGGCCCCCGCGGGCTACACCACGATCCGCCACGTGGGGGACGAGGCGGCCGGCGAAGCCAGGCCCTACTTCCGGGGCGAACGGCAGCCCGAGGTCTACCGCAAGACCCAGGCCACCCTGATCCACGATGGCCGCATCGATATCCTGCCGCCCGGCCTCGACCTCCCCGGACGGCTGGCCGGGCATACACCGCTGGGATCCCTGGGCATGATTCGCCAGGGCATCGCCGAGAATCCGGCCCAGATCAACCGCAAGACGAACGAAGCCTTCGGGCAGCGCTGGGCCGTGGGGGACGGCGTGTTCTCCCTGTCCCCCGCCGAACTGCGGGCGCTGAATTTGCCCGAGAGGGAGCGGTCTTTGGTCGTGCCCTACACGGACACGGCGGACGTGGGCCGTTACCGGGCAGCGGACCGTCCCTCCCGCTGGCTGATCTACTCGACCAAGCAGACCTGCCCCGACATCGACGCCTACCCCACCCTGCGGGCCCACCTGGAACCCTTCCGACCGATCATGGAGAAGCGCCGTGAGACCGGCCGGGGTGCCAACCGCTGGTGGCACCTCCACTGGCCCCGGTCACGGGAGCTGTGGGTAGCCCACGAGCGGATCCTTGCCGCCCAGATGGCCCGCCGCCCCTCCTTCGCCCTCGCCCACGGGCCCACCTACGTGCCGTTCAGCATCAACGTCTTCCACAAGGACGACGGCGTGCAAGAGGCGCTGGCTTACATCCTGGCCGTCCTCAACAGCCGTCTGATCTGGGCCTGGCTGGAGCACTTCGCCAAGCGCCGGGGAGTGGGGTTGGAGATCAACGGCAACGTGCTGCGCGAGATCCCCGTACGCCGCATCGATTGGGGCCTACCCGCGGATGTGGAGATCCACGATCGGCTGGCCCACCTCGCCCGCCTGAGCGAACCCCCCGAGGCCGACATCGACGCCCTGGTCTACCGGCTGTACGGCCTGGACGACGAGATGATCCGGGAGGTAGAGGACGCGACAGGATCTAGAGGCCGTGGACCGTCCGGGCGATGATCTCGTCCTGGACCTCCGGCTGCAGGTCGGCAAAGTTGGCGCAGTAGCCGGCCACCCGCACCACCAGCCCCCGATGGGAATCCGGGTCCCGCTGGGCGCAGCGCAGGGTGTCGGCATCCAGCACGTTGATCTGCACCTGCATGCCGCCGCTGTCCATGTAGCCCCCCACCAGCGCGGCGAGGGCGTGGCGGCCCTTCTCGCCTTCCACGGTGCGCTGGTCGAACTTGACGTTGAGGGCGCCGGCGTTGGACCAGCGGCGGGTGTCCAGGGCAGCGGCGGAGCGTAGCAAGGACGTGGGCCCCTGGCGATCGGCACCGTCCACCGGGGAGAAGCCGTTGGAGAGACGTTCGCCGGCCAGGCGACCGCTGGGCAGGGCGCCGGTGCGCTGGCCGAAGCCGTGGTGGCAGGTCATGGAGTAGAACCCCGGCACCCAGCGCCCGCCCCGGCTGTTGCGCTGGGCGGTTATGACGTCCGAGTAGACGTCGGCGGCCAGCTGCACCGCCCCGTCCGCCTCGGCGTCGCCGTTGCCGTATCGGGGGAACCGGTGGCGTAGCTCGGCCCGCAGGACGTCCTGGCCTTCGAAGTCGTCCCGCAGGATCTGCACCAGCGCCGGCAGGTCGAAGCGCCCCTGTTCGAACACCAGCTTGCGGATGGCCAGCAGCGACTCGCCGGCGTCCGCCAGCCCGGCGCACTGGATGGAGGTGAGGTTGTACCGGGCGCCACCCCAGGTGACGTCCTCGCCGCTGGCCAGGCAGCCGTCGGTGAGCATGGAGTTCACCGGCGTGGTGCGAAACACGGCGTACTCGGCCTCCAGCCAGCCGATGACCTTGGCCATGTCGTCTACGCCGTCGGCCACCTGGGCGCGGAAGGCGTCCACCACCTGCTCGAAGGTGGTCATCTCGGCCACCGGTGGCGTGGCGGCGCCGACCCGTGGGCCGCCGGCGAACTGCTGCCCCTCGTTGAGGGCCAGCTCCAGGCACAACGGCAGGTTGAACAGGGCCGCGTCCGAGGAGTTGTAGGTGCGCCCCTGGCTGGCCATCTCCACGCAGCCGATGACGGCGTAGTCGCGGGCGTGCTCCTGGGTGATGCCGGCCTCCTGCAGGGCCGGCACCACGGCGGCGTCCCCGAAGAAGGAGGGCTTGGAGGTCCCCAGCTGGACCACACCCGCGCAGCGGCGCAAGAAGGCCTCGGGTGTATCCGCATGCACCCGGGCGTGCAGCGCGGGCTCCCGCATCCGGACTTGGGCGTAGGCGTCCAGGATCAGGCCGGACAGCTCGTTGGTGGCGTCCTCGCCGGTCGCATCGGTGCCCCCCAGGGTGATGCCCTGGGCCACGCCAAAACCGCTGAAGTAGCGGTCCACCCGTTCCGAGTACAGGGGGATCGTCTCGTTGGTCTTGAGGCAGAAGCTGGCCAGCAGCTCCACCGCCCCCTCCTCGGTGAGGCGTCCAGCCTCCAGATCCGCCCGGTACAGCGGCAACAGGATCTGGTCCAGCCGGCCGAAGGACAGCCCCTGCTCGAAATCCTCCATGTTCAACGCGATGTGGATCAGCCAGCAGGCCTGCAGACCCTCTTGGAAGGTGCGGGCCGGTCCCAGCGGCACATGGCGGCACGCGGCCGCTGCAGCGCGCAACTCGACACGGCGCTCCCCGTCGATCCCCCCCTCGTCCGCCAACCGCTCCGCCTCGCCGGCCAGGTTGGAGGCCAACTCCCGTATCCCTCCGATGACCCGAGACACGGAGGTGAAGAAGGCCCGGTTGTCGTCGCCCAACGGAGTGCCATCGGCCAGCGTACCGGCGGCAAGCCGGGCGGTGCCCTCGTCGTCGAGGGGCTGTAGCCCCTCCCGGACCACCCGGCCATAGTCCACCACCTGGTGCGAGATGCCCGCCTCCTCGGTGATGAAGTAGCGCTGGGCGCGGAAAAAATCGAGGAAGTGAGACGTGCGCCCCCGCCGCAGCAGGGCCAGCCCGCCGACGCTGCTGCGTACCCCCCGCAGCCCCAGCAGCAGCAGCTTGCGCTTCTCCGACGCGGTCAGCTGGAGTGGGACATGGCGCTTGTTCCAGCGGGGCAGGTCCTCGAGGATGTTCACCGATCCGCCCTCGGGGTAGTAGTTGGCGCCGATGCGCTTGGACGACATGTTGCCGATGATCAGCTCGTCGTCGTAGATGCGCGGTTTGCGGTGGGCCAGCAGATGGGCCAGGGCCGCAGCCCGCGCCGCCGCCGGGTGCTCCTTGCGGGCGCGTTTGCCCGCCCGGGTATGGCGGAAGTCCTGGAGTAGCTGGGGGCGTTCCAGGCAGATGGAGTACGGTTCGGCGAGCATCGTCTCCCGGAGGCGTTCGATGCGGGGGGTGGATTCAACGACGGGCTCGGTCACCGCTCACACTCCTACGAGAGTCTGCAGCAAAGCTTACAGACGGGCCGGCTGCGGGGCTATGATCGGCACCATGAAGGCCGCACCCAACGCCCCCTGCCCCTGCCAGTCCGGCCGCAAGTACAAACGCTGCTGCCGGCCGCTGCACCGCGGCGCGCCTGCCCCCTCCCCCGAGGCGCTGATGCGCTCGCGGTACGCGGCCTACGCCCTGGGTATCCCCGACTACATCATCCGTACGACCCACCCGGACGGCCCGGTCTGGGAACGAGATCGGGACGCCTGGCAGCGGAGCATCGAAGCCTTCTCGACGTCGTGCTCCTTCGATGGACTGACGATCCTGGATAGCTCTGCCCGCGGCGATCGAGGCGAGGTGCACTTCCGCGCCCAGCTGGACGACCAGGGCACGGACCGCAGTTTCGCCGAACGCAGCCTGTTCTACAGACACGACGGCCGCTGGAAGTATCACTCGGGGGAGCCGACCGGTTGACCCCGCGGGGGGCGGGGCGACTACTGGACGTGGATCTGGACGTCGTCCACGTACCAGCCCTCATCGGTCACGCCCCGATCCGAACCGAACAGGAACCGTACCCGGAACTGATCGCACAGATAGGCCCCGTCGATGTCCACGGTCACCTGCTGCCACTGATCGCCGGGGATGATGCTGGACCAGGCGCGGAGCCCGTTGATCTGGGGGGTGCCGGAGCAGTCCGAGTAGTTGCCCTCCACCAAGCCGGTGAAGTCCGGCGAAGGGGTGACCACCGCCCAGCTGTTCCCACCATCGGTGGAGAACTGCACGGCCCCACCGTCCCAGTAGTGGCCATCCTCGGACTGGCCCTCCATGCGGTACAGGTGCCAGAACCGTAGCTGGACCGTGTTGGGGGCGGTGGCACAGGCCGACAGGTCCAACACCGGTGAGGTGACCTGGCCGGCTTCGCAGTCCCCGTAGTCGGTCTGCAGGCGGGTGGCCCAGCAGGCGCTACCCGAGTGGCAGGCCTCGTAAGTAGGGTTCCCCATGTCCCACGGATCCTGGAAGCCGGCGTCGCTGACGGCGTGGGAGAACCCCATGGTGCCCCCCTCGAAGTCGAACAGGATGGCCGCGTCGGCGCACGACTCCTCGCTGGTGTCGTCGTCGCCCGTGTCGTCGTCGCCGGCGTCGTCGTCGCCCGTATCGTCATCCCCGGTGTCATCGTCGTCGCCGGTGTCGTCGTCGCCCGTGTCGTCGTCCGCTGCGTCGTCGTCATCCGACGCGTCATCGTCGTCGTCCGACGCGTCATCGTCGCTCAACTCGTCGGGCACCTTGAGGCTGGCCGGATCACACCCGCCCCACAAGACCATGCCAGACAGAACTACGAGCCCAAAAATCCACGACAGTGTTTCCCTCATCGCTCACCCCGTCACGGCGCTCTATGGATTCAGCGAGATAGCGCCGCCTGGATACTATCGCTGTCCGTCGCCGAGATGCCATAGAGATCTGCGACGATGGACTCGATCTCCTGATCCAGGGACCGGATCCGGCCGTGGATCGGTGCGCACCGGTGGGCATCTGCCTCCGCCAACAGGGCCTGCTGTCCGTTCATCTCCGCCACCCGCTCCACGATCCGATCGTGACGGGCCCGATCCTCCGGATCATCCATGCGGATTCGCCGCACCGGCAGCCTGGAGAGGCTGTTCCAGAAGTACTCGTAGATGCCCGCGCTGCGGAGCTTGGCCATGGCGCGGAAACGGAAGGTCAGCAGCCTGGAGTTGAGCAGGCCCAGCAGGTAGCGCAGGTCCTCCGGCTGGTCGCCGTCGAACACCACCGTGGTGTCCGTCAGGCCCAGCACGGCCCCGTCCTCCACCAGCGCAAACCGGTTCTCACCGGCCAGGTAGGGACACATCAGGCGACGGCCCCGGTAGCGCCCCTTGTGCAGGGGCCAGGTGTACTTCCACCAGCTGCAGTCGCCCCGCTTGAACGCGGCCCGCTCCTTCAGCCGGGACTCGTTGGCCTCCAGGTGGTGCCGCACTCCCGGGGGCAGATCGCTCAAACGGTCCACATCCTCCAGATAAAGCAGGTACTCGCCGCGGTCCCGGATCCGGTACCGCTGGATGTCCGAGTTGCGGGCTCGGCGGGCGTAGCTGCCAGCCTCCAGATGCCATGCCCGGATCTGATCCAGGCTCCGCTTGCCGAAGATGCCGTTACGGCCCGTCTGCATCCCCTGCCCCACGCGCATGAACTCTCCGAGGGGCTCACCGGCGGCGTCGATGCGCTCGTTCAAGGCACGCAACGACGGGGGTGCGAAGGACCACGGCGCGCCGCTCAAGGCCCCCTGGGCGACCGTCGTGCGCTCGAACAACTCGGGGCGCTGCAGCGCCTCCTCCAGGTTGGAGGGGGTCCACTCCCGCCCCACGAAGCGCGCCGCGTCCACGGCCCCCGCTTCCGCCCCCACGTCCGCCAGGAGGATGCAGGTGGCGATGCCGGCCCCGGGGAAGACCGGCGCGTCCCGGAAATCCACGATCTGGCGGAGAGCCGATCGGGCCAGCAGGTGCTCCCGGAGCCGATCTCCCTTGTACGCCTCCAGGAAAGCCCGGGAGAGGACGAACCCTACCGGGCCACGCGCCAGCTCCAGAGCCCGGGCCAGGAAGTAGAACTGGATGTCGGATTTGTCGTGGTAGACCTGCGGATATCGGCGTTTGAGGGCGGCGAGCCGGGCGTCCCCCTTGCCCCAGGTGTGATCGACGCTGAAGTACGGCGGATTCCCGAGGATGCAGTCGTACGGCTGCGGGTCCTCGGCGGCGTCGCCCAGGATGGCGTCCCCCTGCACGATGGTGGCCGACAGGTCTGGCGGCCCTTCCCCATCGGCCACGGCGCGCGAACCCAGACAAAAACGGGCCACCTCCACCGCGTGGGGATCGATGTCGATGCCGTGGAGGTTGCCGCGCAAGATCGCCCGGCGGAGCTCTGGTGTGAGCGTCTTGCCCCCGCCCTGTTCCCGGTACCAGGCCAGCAGCCGATCGTAGGCCACGGCCAGGAACGCCCCTGCACCGCAGGCGGGATCCAGGATCCTCAGCCGGGCCACCTGGCGGGGGTGTCGGCACCGGGACAGTAGCGGCCCCAAGGTGGCATCGACGATGTACTCCACCAGCGAGGGCGGCGTGTAGAAGACGCCGGCACCCTGCAACCTGGCGCGGCAGGAGACGCTGCCCACGCCATCCTCGCCGTGGACGATGGTCTGTTCGAGCAAAGCTGTGTAGGCGGTGCCCACGTCCCGGGACAGCTCCGGGTCTTCCGCCGCGGCCTCGAACAGCCGCCGCAGAGCGGCCGTTGCGCTGGCTTCCGTCAGCTCCTCTGCGGTCAACGAAGGATCGCCCATCGCCAACTGGCGAGCGAACTCAAGGCGCCACGCACAAAGCGCGCGCAAGGGATCCGCGAGCCCGGGGGAGGGGATTCCCGCCGGGGGTTGACGACGTCCAGATCCGGCCATGCCAGGAGAATACCAAAAGCCCGTCGTGGTGAAGGCGATCCCGCGCTCAAGCTGCACGCGCGCCTGCCGATATCACCATGCAGGCGGGTCCCAAACCGGTGCCGTCAACACGTTGCTGAAGCGCTGGCCGTGGAACCGCGCTAAAATGAAACGAGGAATGGGAGAAGGGTGCCAGGATGGAGCCCAACCACACGATACTTTTCATGGACGCAGACAACGCCTACCTGGAGGCCGTTTGTAGAGATCTGGACGATCAGCGGAGCCACTGGGACGTCTTCACCGCCACCTCCCCCGAGGAAGCTGGTGCCTTGCTGACCCAGCAACGTTTTGATTGCGTGATCGCCGATGCGTCCTTCCCAGACGGCGCGGGGCTCGGCCTGCTGGACCACATCCGCCACAACGAAGCCACCGGGAATCTGCCGGTGATCATCCTCACCGGGGCGGACGACGCGGAACAGAAACGGGCGGCCCTCTCCGAGGGCGCGACCGATCTGCTGACCAAACCGGCCCCGGTGGAGGACCTCGTCGCGCGCATCTCCAGCGCCCTGACGCTCAAGACCACCCAGGACGATCTCCTGAAACAGCACTCCACCCTCGAGAGACGGATCCAGGAACGCACCGCCCTGCTGGAAGAGACCCGGGCAGAAGTCGTATGGCGGCTGGCCAAGGCGGGCGAATACCGGGACGAAGAGACGGGCAACCACATCCTCCGGGTGGGGCTGTATTGCCGGAAGCTCGCGCTGGGATTGAACCTGGGCGAGGAGCAGGCCGAGCTGATGTACCTCACCAGCCCGCTCCACGACATCGGCAAGATCGGCATCCCGGACGCCATCTTGCTCAAGAAAGGCCGGCTGACCAAGGAGGAGTGGGCGGTGATGCAGGCCCACTGCGAGATCGGCGCCAGCATCCTGCTGAGGCCGGCCAAGAACCAGATGCTGGACAGCCAGGACGACACCCCGATGAACACCGGCGAACACAAGCTGATGCGGGATCCCGTCGTGTTCGCGGCGGCTCTTATCGCCCGCAGCCATCACGAGCGCTGGGATGGCAAAGGGTATCCCCGGGGCCTCGGTGGCAACGACATCCCGCTGAGCGCACGCATCACGGCCCTGGCCGACGTCTACGACGCGCTACGCTCTGCCCGCCCGTACAAGGAGCCGTTCACTCACAAGAAGTCCATGGAGATCATGCACGAGGGCGCGGGCACGCAGTTCGACCCCCGGGTGTTCGAGGCGTTCGACAAGCTGGGCGATCGCTTCGACAAGATCTTCAACGAACTCGCCGATTTCTGATCCCACTATTCTCAGGGACGTTCCCGCTCGAACCAAGCGATGATGTGCGCCACCTTGGCGATGAGGTTGCTGGGCCGACCTGTGATGCCATGGGAGGAGTTGGGGACACGCACCAGCACCGTCTCCACCTCCCGCAGCTTGAGGGCCTGGTAGAACTGCTCCGACTCGCAGATGGGGGTGCGGTAGTCCTCCTCGCCGGTCATCAGCATCGTCGGCGTGGTGACCTGGCCCACCAGCGATAGCGGGGAGCGCTCCCAGTAGTGCACGGGCTCCTCCCAGGGGGTGCCCTTGAGCCAGTATTTAACTGCGTGGGCGGCAAAGTCGGTGGTCAGCGCAAAACTCTGCCAGTTGACGATGGGCTTGACCACGGCGGCGGCGCGGAAGCGTTCGGTCTTGCCCACGATCCAGGCGCTGAGGACCCCTCCCCCGCTCCCGCCGGTGACGAACAGCCGCTCCGGATCGACGTAGCCCAGCCCGATGGCGGCGTCCACGGCGGACATCAGGTCGTCGTAATCGTGGCCCGGATAGTCGTGGTGGATCAGGTTGGCGAACTCCTCGCCATAGCTGGTGGAGCCGCGGGGATTGACGTAGAGCACCACGTATCCAGCCGCCGCATACAGCTGCATCTCGGTGGCCCACTGGGGCCCATAGGCGGCAAAGGGGCCGCCGTGGATCTCCAGGATCAGCGGGTATTTATGGGTCGGGTCGAAATCAGGGGGCTTGACCAACCAGCTCTGGATCTCCCGCTGGTCGTGGCTGGAGCGGCAGCGCAGCTCCTCGACGGCGCCCAGCTGCTTGTGGGCCAGCAGATCCTCGTTGAGGGAGGTCAGCTTGCGCAGCCCGCCCCGCTTGCCACCGGCGGCCACGTCCGGGGGCCGGTGGATGCCGGTGACGGTGGTGGCGAAGCGCCCCTTGGGGCCGACGGTGAAGGCGCCCGTGGTGTAGGGCCGGCCCAGATAGGTACCGCCGATGCCGCTGGCGACCACCTGGACATCCCCCTTGAGGGGGGCGTAAGCCAGGATCATCACCCCTTGATCGGCGTACATGAAATAGACGCCCTTGCCGTCGGGGGCCCAGCACGGCTCGCGGACCGAGCGCTCCAGGCCACCGGTGAGCAGGCGGGGTTCACCGCCGCGGGCGGGCATCACGTACAGCTCGGTCTCCTGGAAGCCCTGGACCCGGTCATCGAACCCGGTGTAGGCGATGGATTCGCCGTCCGGGGAGACGTCCGGATGATCGTCGGGCCCCACCCGGTCGGTGAGGGGGTCCATGCTGCCGTCGGCCACGGAGAGCGCGAACAGCTCGTTGTTGCGGGGGTCGAGGTCGCGATCGTCGTGGCGGTTGGCCCTCAGCACGATGGAGCGGCCGTCAGGCATCCACGACAGGGGCCCGCCGTGATCGTGGTCCCCGTGGGTCAGCTGGCGCGGCGCGCCCCCCTCGGCCGGGACCACGAAGACGTGTGTGTTGCCCGGCTCCACGTACCCGCCCCCGTCGTGCCGGTAGGCCACCTGATCGTAGACCCGCATCGGCTCGGCCCACTCGGCGCCCGCCGGTTTGGGGGGCAGTTTGGCCAGCGGTTCGGCCGCCCGGGGGACCCACATCGTGAAGGCGAGCTGGGTGCCATCGCGGGACCAGGCGATGTTGCCAGGCCCCTCGGTGACGTCGGTGATGCGGGCGGTCTGCCCCGTGTCCATCCAGCGCACGTAGATCTGGGATTTGCCGTCCACACCGGACAGGTACGCCAGGCGCCCGCCGTCGGGGGACCAGCGGGGGGACGAATACCCGGCCGTGCCGGAGAGCAGCGGCCGGTGGTCCGCCCCGTCAAAATCGATGATCCACAGGTTGGAGCGCTTGTGGTCGGTGAGGATATCCCGGGACACCCGGACGTAGACGATCTGCTCACCATCCGGGGAGATGCGGGCGTCGCGGGCGTTCTCCAGGGCGAAGACGTCGAGGGGCTGGAACCGGTGCCCGGCCGCCGGGTCAGCGTCCCCACCCGTGGGTGAGGCCAGTGCGTGCACGGCAGACGACGCCGCGAACAGGCTCACAGCCGCTAGCAGGGTCGTCAGGCGAAAGGGCACGTCAGACCTTGAAGGCCGGCAACTCGTGGGTCTCGTCGGGTTTGAGCGGCATGACCCGGGTGTACTTGTCGGCGTCGAAGGTGAAGTTGTCCAGCACCGTCTCGGGGCGCTCGCAGCCGTAGATCCCCTTGAGCGGCATGGCGGCCGGCGCCAGCGGCATACGATCCATGATCGCGCGGATCTGCTCGGGGCCGAACTCGTGCTCCCGGGTCCGCCCCTTCGGCTTGATGGTCATGCCCATCGGGAGGAACAGGTTGACGTAGTTCTTGGTCTCCCGGGCGTGCATGTCGATGAAGATGCCCGAGAAGCTGACGAAGTCGTACTTGCGGTACTCTTCCGCCCGCACCGTGTCGGTCAGCCGGTTGTGCTCGATGGCGGTGTTGACCGCCGCGGCCTTCAGGGCCTCGGGGGAGTGGACCGCGGCCAAGATGTACTTCATGTACATCAGCAGGCGGTTGCGGGGCAGCCCGGCGTTGAGCTCGGCCTCCGTGTCCCAGATATTGAAGAAGCGCGCCGTCAGGTGGTGCAGGATGCGCCGCGGCCTGGGCGAGAATAGCTCACGGACCGTCTCCTCGCCGAGGGAATCCAGGAAGCGCTGGGACAGGACGAACAGCGAGCGGTTGATCATCGTGTGGGTGTGCGGCTTGTCGTGCTGGTACGCCACCTCACCGCTGGTCATGCGGTCCAGGTCCACCAGCAGCTTGACCTGGTTGCTCGACCACGACGGCTGCACGTACTCGTTGGGGATGCTCACCAGCGGCTGCTCGCCGTCCGGACGGAAGACCAGGATGTTGTTGCAGGCGTCGTCGTACACCTGCTTGAACGGCGCCAGCACCCCCATCAGGTAGCCGCAGTCGGTGGAGTAGGCGCGGTCGGCCGGCCGCCAGATCTTGCCGAACTCCCCGCCGCCATCCCCCGGCACGTAGCCCACGTGGGACCCACCGATGTCGATGTTGATGCTGCCGTGGTGGACGGCGGCGCCGAGGGAAGCCGCGTTGAACCGGCCACCGATCATGCCCTTGTCGAAGGGGTAACTCTTGGTATAGGCCCAGATGGCCAGATCGACGCCGAACAGGCTCTCGTCCGAGCACTTCCAGCGGCAGGGAACCACCCGGCTGCGCTCGAAGTCGAAGCCCATCTTGCGCACTTCGTCGCTCTCCAGATAGCTCATCGTCTTGCCGATGAAATCCTGGACTAGGTATGGGCGCTGGTTGAACAGCGCGCGGGTCTCGGGGATCTTGGGGAGCAGGGCTTGGGGGCTGCAGTACTGCGGCAGCCAGTCTCTGTTGGTTCGGGCCATGGGGTCCTCCGCGGGTGTTGTTGCTCTCGGGGGGCCTAAAATAGAGGCGAAGTGTAACGAATCGCCCGAGGCTTGGGCAACGCACGCACGGAATGCAGGCTGGGGGGGGGCTACTCGGCTAACAGCTGGGCTGCAGCGGTGTTGAACGCGGCCGGGTCCTCCACCGTCGCCACCAGCGCCTCCCGCCCGCTCTCCTGCTCGATCTTCTGGGCGACCAGCGCGCCGAACTGGTACCACAGCCGCTCTCCGGACGACATGGCAGACAGCACCTGGTTGATGGTGGCGCCGTCCACCTCCTGCAGCCCATCCAGCATGCCCAGCACCTCGCCGTAGCGCGCGATGACCTGCTGAGCCTGGGCCCCGTCGGTATAGACGGCGTAGTCCGGATCCCCCCCCAACGCGCCGTCGGCCTCCCGCGCCGGGTAGGCTGCGTGCACGGCCATCCCCTCCAGCTGGGTGCAGTACTCGATCAGGCCCCGCAGCACCTCCGGATCATCGAGGCCCTGCAGCGAGGGGAACGGGCGTTGGCTGATGAAGCCCACGTGGTGCGCCTCGTGCGTGGCGTAGTAGCTCAGCTCCGCCGTCTCGTCGGTGAAGTTACTGTGGGCGACGTTGAGGGCCATGTCCGGCGGCGAGGCGACGCCGATGTCGTAGCCCACGATGAGGAACAGGTCGCCGGCGATGGTCGCCCCTTCGGGCAGATAGGCGGCGGAGGCCATGGCCGCCAGCCACAGCTCCTCCTCCCGGTCCCGCAGGTACTCGAGGTTGCTGGCACCGGCAGAGGTATTCCCGGGGCTGGCCAGGATCCCGTCGAGGATCTGCTCCGCATCGGGGGACGGATTCCCGGACATCTGCTGGTGCCGCACCAGGGCGGTCAGCGCCGGGTGATCCAGCAAGGCCTCCCGGTGGTCCTCCTCGTCGGCGATGTGGGCCAGGGCCATCTCGGCGAAGGAGACGTCCACGCGCTCCTCCACCGGGTCGGGAGCCGCCGAATCGTCGTCGGCGGTTGCGTCGTCGTCGGTGGTCGCGCAACAGGCCCCGCTCAGGTAGAGCATGGCGATGACCGCAAGTTGAGCCATCCGGAAGCGCCTTGGATGAATAGTACCCATCGTTCCTCCTCGACCCGGGGTGTCCTACGGCGCACCCGCCCGGATCATTTCTCCGCTCCTATCTATGGAAGTGTAGTGCGGCACCTGGGGAGGACGATCAAAAACAGGCGAAACCGTTCAGCATGCTACCCGCAGTCGTCGTACTGGATCAGCCCGGCCATGCCGGTCTGGCAGTCCTGTACCGCCGGCTCGGAGTACCACCCCTCGGAGTAGTCCCCGACATGGAGGCAGAAGACCGTCGCGCCGTCGCACATCTGGTAGCAGATCCGTTCGTCGGTACAGGGGTCGTACCAGCCCTCGCTCCAGGTGCCGATGTGGTCGCAGATCGGGCGGCACTCGTCCTCCGCGTCATCGTCGTCGGCCACATCGTCGTCGTCTTCGCTGGCGTCATCGTCATCTGCCGCGTCGTCATCGTCCGTGGCGTCGTCATCGTCTGCGATGAACACGCCACCCTGTTCACATCCCCAGCAGCCCAGAGCGAGGATTCCGAGCGCTATGAACCACCACACCGTTCTTGAAAACGTCATGATTTCCCCTTTGTTTGCCTCGTCCGAGGCGTGCCGAACTACATGCAGTCTTCGAAGTTGATGAGGCCGCTGTTGGCATCGCAGCCGGCAGACAAGGGATCGGCGTACCACCCCTCTGAGTAAGATCCGTCGTGCAGGCAGGCCAGGGTCGAGCCGTCGCAGCTGGCGTAGCAATACAGATTGTTGGTGCACGAGTCGTACCAGCCCTCGCTGTAGCTCCCCGGGTACAGGCAGACCGGGGTGCAGGGCGCGGCGGTGTCGTCGTCATCGTCGTCGCCCGCGGTGTCGTCATCGTCATCGTACGTGGCGGAGGCCGGCTCACAACCCACGGAAACGAAGCCCACGCTGGCCAACAGCGCC
>CAZDDH010000061.1:18143-40041 GCA_964504165.1 uncultured Rickettsiales bacterium
GGTTGTTGGCGGCGGCGGAGGTGGCGTCGGCGTCGTCGTCGTCTTGGGTGGCGTCGTCGTCGTCGGTGGCGTCGTCGTCATCCCCCGAGGCGTCATCGTCATCGTTTGGGTCGGTGCCGGTCTCACAACCCCAGCAACCGATGGCGAGGATTGCCAGCAGCGCGAACAAGCGAACCAGACTCGTGAATTTCATGATGGATTCCTTTCGTTGCCGCCCACGGTGGAGCGGTCTTTGGGGAGATGGTCTGGGTCGGCTGCCAGAAGTCACAAAGAAAGTTCCGGCCGGCGCTCGAGCCCCGTTCCCCAACTCTCCTGGCCGCAAAGGTCCGGAAAGGTGCCTGTCATTTCGCGTTTCGCCTTTTTCTCCCCCCGCCTATCGTTCCATCCTCGTGAGCGGTAGACCCGGCAATGCGCTACATTCGTAGGAGTTTGCGCAAGGGAGTGGCCGATGCCCGGACGCCGTCGCCGCAAGAGAAAGCAGCCCCGGTGGTACAAACCTGCTGCCGTGTTGGTGGGGCTGTCCGTGCTCGTTGGCCTGGAGCTGGTGGCCCGTTTGATGCCGGAACCGCCGGTGGAGACCAAAGGGCTGAAGATGGGCCCGCACCCCACCCGCATCTGGCAACTGGTGTCCCTGGAACCCGATACCCAGGAGTTCTACCAATACCGGCTCACGGACGACGGCTTCCGGCAGCCGGCGGATCCGGGCCCCGACGATGCACCGCTCATCCTGACCACCGGCGACTCGGCGGTCTTCGGCGACGGCGTGGATGATGGGGAGACGCTGCACGATCAGATGCGCAGCATGCTTGCCGAGCAGGGCGTCCAGGCGCGGGTCGCCACCCTCGCGGTCCCCGGGTACTCCACCTTGCAAACCCAGATCGTGCTGGAGGAAGACGGCTGGGACAAGCAACCGGATCTCCTGGTCATCGCCAATCTCTGGAGCGACAGCATGCTGGATACCAACGCGGACCAGGAGCTGCTCGACGCCCTGCGCCACCCCATGTTCCGTTTGGAGTACGCCCTCGGCCACAGCAAGCTGTTCCGCCTTCTGCGGGGAGCCTACAACCGGGCCCAAGGCCGCCCTTCAGCCACGAAGGTGTCCTGGCCCACACCGGCCATGTCGGGTGTACGCAGGGTACCCATCGATCAGTACACCCGCACCCTCGAGGCGCTCATGGACGAAGCGCGGCAGCGGGAGTGTGGTGTCGTGGTCTTGGGGCTGACGAACAACGTACTGGTGCGGGAGGGTCTGACGCCGGAACAGCCCTGCTATCCCTACCTCCTGGTCCAGAGACAGGTGGCCCAGGCCAGGGGCGTGCCGTACATCGATGCGCTGGATTTCTACCGCGCATCGGGCCTGACGATCCGCCAGCTGTTCCGCGACTCACTGCACCCCACGGCCACGGGAGACAGGGTACTCGCAGCAGGGGTCGTGCAGGCACTCCTCGATGCGGGTTGGCCTTCCCGGGCCCACATACCCGACGACTCCCCGCCCATCGTGGTCCCCGCGGATCCGTTCATGGACCAAGAAGTGCCCAACAACGGCCGTTCGGTCTTCATCGAGATGCTTCCCGAGGGCTGATTCAGCCTTGACAACACCCCGTTCCACCGCATAAAACGCCGAATGACTGACCGGTCAGTCATTTCATGTTCAGGGGACCAGGGATGCCCAACAAGACGTTCGAAAACATCGCCCCGGCCAAGCGGGAGCGCATCCTGCGCCAGGCCGCGCTGTTCTTCGCCGAGCGGGGTTACGTACAGACCGACATGGCGGAGCTGGCCCGGCGCTGTGACATCTCCAAGGGGTCGATCTACACCTACTTCGACAGCAAGGAGGCGCTGTACCTGCACGTCTGCCGCGACGGGCTGGAACGGTCCCGCAAGGCGGTGTGGGCGGACGTGGAGCCGGACTGGGACATCTACCGGCTGGTGGAGCACGTCTTCGAGCGGGGGGTGGGGTTCGCCCGCCGGCACCCGGAGTACGTGACGCTGTACCTCAGCTTCGCGCCCCCGGGGATGGAGGTGTTCGCCGAGGAGCTGTCCCGGGAGGTGGAGACCCCCACAGCCGAGACCCTCAAAGAACGCATCCGCGACGGCATCGGGGCGGGCATCGTGCGCCCTGGATTGGACGTCAACCAGACTGCCTGGGTGATCAACAACGCCTACGTGATGCTGCTCGCGGCGCTGGTCTCCCGCCACTTCCGTACGCGGCTGGCGGTGTACTGCGACGTGGACGACGACCTGACCGACGCGGTCTTCGAGCAACAGACCGAACAGAGCATCCGCATGATCCAAGACATCTTGCGCCCCGAGGAAAGGACCTGAACATGCCCGAGATCAGTGGTGGCGAATACGTGGCCCGCGCCTTACGCGCGGAAGGAGTGGATGTGGCCTTCGGCATCGTGGACGGCTCCTACCTGGGGTTGTGCGCGGCGCTGGGGCGCAACGACATCCAGCTGATCACCCCGCGGCACGAATCTTCGGGGGTGCACGCGGCGGGGGCCTACGCCCGGCTGACGGGACGGCTAGGGGTCTGCCTGGCCAGCAACGGCCCCGGCGTGGCCAACGTGCTCAGCGGCGCCGCGGTGGAGTCGGGTGAGGGCAACCGGGTGCTGCTGCTCACCAGCTGCCGCCGCTCCGGCATCCAGTACCCGGACCGCGGGGCGACGTTCCAGTGCTTCGACCAGGTGGGGACCATCGGCGCCATGTGCAAGTGGTCCCAGCAGGTACCGACGCCCGACCGGCTGGGGGAGATGGTGCGCAAGGCGCTGCGGGCCTGCTGGGAGGGCCGCCCCGGTGTGGTGCACCTGGACGTGCCCGAGAGCATGTTCAACGGCAAGGCCGAGTACGAGGAGCCGTGGCAGCCGGGCCAGTACCGGCGGATGGCGCCGATCCACCCGGATCCGGCCGATGTGGAGCGGGCAGCGGAGATGCTGACGGCGGCTCAGCTGCCGATGATCCACGCCGGCGGCGGGGTCCTGCACGCGGGGGCCTTCGCGGAGCTAGCCCGACTGGCCGAGCTGCTGCACGCCCCGGTGAGCACGTCGTGGAGCGGCCGTGGGGTGCTGCGCGAGTCCCACCCGCTGGCCTGGCCGATGGTGCACATCAAGGCGGTCAACGAGCTGCGCAACCGCGCGGACGTGGTGCTCAACCTGGGCGCTCGTCTGGGGGAGACCGACTGGTGGGGCAAGGCCCCCTACTGGGCACTGCCGGACCAGCAGCAGATGATCCAGGTGGATCTGGAGGAGGCCACGCTCGGACGCAACCGTAAGGTGGATCTGGCCATCCAGGCGGAGATCAAGGTGTTCGTGGGCCATCTCATCGACGAGCTGGAGAGCCGCCGGGAGCGGATGCCGCTGGAGGCCCGCGAGAAGGCGGTCAAGAAGCTGGCCCGCTCCCGCGACAAGGACCGGGCCGCCCTGGACGCCAAGCTCAGCGACCGGGCCACGCCCATGCTGTCGGCCCACGTGCCCACCACCTGCCGCCAGGTGATGCCCGAGGACTCGGTGGTGGTGCTGGACGGCGGCAACACCCAGGTGTGGGGGCACTTCTTCCACCGCATCCGCGTGCCCAACACCCTGATCACGACCCAGCACATGGGGCACCTGGGGGCCGGCATGGGCCACGCCGTGGGTGCGGCGGTGGCGCGGCCGGCCACCACGGTGTGCTGCATCATCGGTGACGGCGCCTTCGGCATGCACGCCACGGAGGTGGAGACGGCCGTGCGCGAGGGGCTCAAGGTGGTCTATGTGGTGCTGGCGGACCGCCAGTGGGGCATGGTCAAGATGACCCAGAGCATCGCCTTCCACCCCGTGGAGATGGCCCTGCGCAAGTCCCTGGCCCCGGACAAGACCATCAACGGGGATCTGGGTGAGACGGACTACGCGGTGATGGGCCGGGCGATGGGCGCCCACGGCGAGCGGGTCAGCTCCCCCGACGAGCTGGCACCGGCCCTGGCACGGGCGGTGGCCAGCGGCAGCTGCGCCGTGGTGCACGTGGACGTGGACCGGGCCAAGCACCTGTGGGCGCCGGGGCTGATGCACTTCAAGGACATGCACCAGGAACCGGCGGGCAAGTAGATGGACCCCCTGGCCATCGACGCCATCGAGCTAAACTTCAGCCCCAGCGGCATCCGGGCCATCAACGCCGTCATCGGGCTGATGATGTTCGGCGTGGCGCTGGACATGAAGTGGGAGGATTTCTCCCGCATCCTGCGCTCCCCCAAGGCGCCGGCCATCGGGCTGATCGCCCAGTTCCTGCTGCTGCCGGGGGTCACCTTCGGGCTGACACTGGTGCTGGGGCTGCATCCCAGCATCGCCCTGGGCATGATCCTCGTGGCGGCCTGCCCCGGCGGCAACCTGTCCAACCTGATGACCTACCTGGGCGGCGGCAACACGGCCGTGTCGGTGAGCATGACCGCCGTATCGACCCTGGCGGCCATCGTCATGACGCCGCTCAACCTGTCCATCTGGGGCAGCCTCAACCCGGACACGGCGGCCATCTTGCAAAAGGTGCAGCTGAGCCCGGTGGATGTGTTCGTCACCGTGTTCATCATCCTGGGTATCCCCCTGGCGGCCGGGCTGGCCGTGTCCCGCTGGAAACCCGCGCTGGTGAAGAAGGTGCGCAAGCCGTTCAAGGTGCTCACGGTGGTGATCTTCATCGCCGTGGTGGGAGCAGCGCTGGGGGCCAACTGGTCCATCTTCGTGCAGGTGATCGGGATCGTGATGGGGGTGGTGCTGCTGCATAACGCTCTGGCGCTTAGCGTGGGCTACACCGCCGGCCGGCTGGCGCGGCTGCCCCGCCGGGACACGCGGGCCGTGTCCATGGAGGTGGGGATCCAGAACTCGGCCCTGGGGCTGGTGCTGGTGTTCAACTTCTTCGACGGGCTGGGGGGCATGGCGATCATCGTGGCGTGGTGGGGGGTGTGGCACATCATCGCCGGGCTGACGGTGGCCACGGTGTGGTCCCGGCTGAAGTTGCCCGAAGAGAAGGCCGAGGTGGAGGCGTGATGACGGGAGGCAAGACGGTGCTGGTCACGGGGGCCGGGGGCTACATCGGCCGCCTGGCGGTGGCGCAACTGGCGGGGGCCATCGACGGCGCAGGGGAACCGCGGCTGCAGGTGATCGCCAGCGATATCCGGCTGCCCGAACCGGCGGACCGTCTGGACGGGGTGATCTACGAGCAGGGGGACGTGCGGGAGCAGGCGCTGGCCGAGCTGATGACGCGCCACGGCGTATCCACGGTGGTGCACCTGGCGGCGATGGTCTCCCCGGGCAAGAAGTCCAACCGGGAGCTGGAGTACTCGGTGGACGTGGAGGGCACGCGCAACGTGCTGCGCTGCTGCCTGGAAGCCGGTGTGGCGCAGTTCGTGGTGACCTCCAGCGGGGCGGCGTACGGTTACTACCCGGACAACCCGGCGTGGATCGACGAGGAAGACGAGCTCCGGGGGAACCGGGAGTTCGCCTATTCGGATCACAAGCGGCTGGTCGAGGAGATGCTGGCCCGCTGGCGCACGCGCCACCCGCAGCTGGGGCAGCTGATCTTCCGCCCTGGCACGGTGCTGGGGGCCACCACCCGCAACCAGATCACCGACCTGTTCGATGGCAAGGTGGTGGTGGGTGTGGCGGGATCGGAGATCCCCTTCGTGCTGATCTGGGACCACGACGTGGTGGGGGCCATCGTCAAGGGGGTTCTGGAGGGAGCCACCGGCATCTACAACATGGCCGGCGACGGGGCCTTGCCGATGCGGGAGATGGCGAAGATGGCGGGCAAGGAGTTCCTGCCCCTGCCGGTGAAGACCACCCGCGCCGCGTTGGCGGTGCTCAAGAAGCTGGGGCGCACCCAGTACGGACCGGAGCAGCTGGATTTCCTTCGCTACCGGCCGGTGCTGAGCAACCGTCGGCTCAAGGAGGAATTTGGCTACATCCCCCACAAAACCACGCGTCAAGTGTGGGAGTTCTTCCTGCGGGAGCGGGCCCGTGATCGGTAGGCGGGCTTACCGGGGCAAGGTGGTGGTGGTCACGGGCGCCGGGGGCGGGCTGGGGCGGGCCATCGCCCGCTGCTACGCCGAGCAGGGAGCGCGGCTGGGGCTGCTGGACCTGGAGCTGGAGCCGACCGAGGATCTGGCCCGGAAGCTGGAACACGATGGGGGCGGGCGATGTGTGGCGGCGGCATGCGATGTCACCGACGAGGCGGCCTGCCAGGCGGCCATTGGGCGCGTCATCGCGGAGCTCGGCGGCGTCGACGTGCTGATCAACAACGCCGGCATCACCCAGCGATCCGCCTTCGAGGCCACCTCCACCGCGGTGTACCGCAAGGTAATGGACGTCAACTTCTTCGGCTCGCTGCATTGCACGCGGGCCGCCCTCCCCTCCCTGGTGGAGCGGCGGGGGCAGATCCTGGTGATCAGCTCGGTGGCCGGGCTGGCGCCGCTGCTGGGGCGCACGGGGTACGCAGCGTCCAAATACGCGCTGCGGGGGTTCTTCGGCTCGCTGCGGGCGGAGTTACGGGGCACGGGGGTAGGCGTCACGATGGTGCACCCCACCTTCATCGCCACCGGGCTGGACCAGCGGGCCCTGGGGGAGGACGGCCAGACCACCGACCATCCCCAGTCGCGGGTGGGCCAGCAGCTGACCCCCGAGCAGGCGGCCCGGGCCATCTATAACGGCGCCGCGCGTGGCCGCCGCACGGTGGTGTTGGGGCGGGTGGGCCACCTTTCGCGGATGCTCAACGCCCACTTCCCGGGCCTTTACGAGCGGCTGATGACCCGCTCGCTGCGGGACGAGCTAAAACGCTAGACAAACGGCACAAACCTACGTTTTTACGGAGGATTCCAAGATGAGCAAGGTGATGATGACCCCCAGCGAGGCGCTGGTGGAGACCATGGCTGCCGAGGGCATCGAGGCGGTGTTCGGCATCGTCGGTTCGGCCTTCATGGACGCACTGGACCTGTTCCCCGACGCCGGCATCCGCTTCATCTCGGTGGCCCACGAGCAGGCCGCCTGCCACGCCGCCGACGGCCTGGCCCGGGTCACCGGCCGGCCCCAGGCCTGCATCGGCCAAAACGGCCCCGGCGCCGCCAACTTCGTATCGGCCCTGACGGCGGCCTACTGGGCCCACTCCCCGGTGGTGGCCATCACCCCCGAGACCGGATCCCTGGGCATGGGCACCGGCGGTTTCCAGGAGCTGGACCAGATGCCCATGTTCCAGGCCCAGACCGTCTACCAGGTGCGGGTCAACGCGGCCCAGCGCATGGCGGAGCAGGCCCGGCGTTGCTTCTACATGGCCAAGACCCACAGCGGGCCGACCCAGCTGAACATCCCGCGGGACTACTTCTACGGATCGTGCGAGGACGAGATCTTTCCCACGCTGACCGTATCCAACGGGTGCGGGTCGCTACCCGCGCTCGAGGAGGCGGCCCGGCTGCTGGCGGATGCCCGGAATCCGGTCATCGTCGCCGGCGGCGGCGTCTCCCAGGCCGGCGCGCTGGACGAAACCAAGGCCCTGGCCGAGTACCTCACCGCCCCGGTGGTCAACAGCTACCTGCACAACGATACCTTCCCCGCCGGCCACCCCCTGGCCATGGGGCCCATCGGGTACTGCGGTTCCAAGGCGGCCATGCGCACCATCGCGGAGGCGGACGTAGTGCTGGCCCTGGGCTGCCGGCTGGGGCCGTTCGGCACGTTGCCGCAGTACGACATCGACTACTGGCCGGCGGACGCCAAGATCATCCAGGTGGACGTGAATCCGTCGGTGCTGGGGCTGAGCAAGAAGGTGGACGTGGCCTCGCTGGCCGACGCCAAGGAGTACGCTGCAGAGTTGCTGGTGAGGCTGCGGGGCACCGCCCCGGATCGGGCGCCTGACCCGACGCACCTGGATGCCGCCGAACAGCGGCGCCGGGCCTGGACCGACGAGTTGCAGAGCTGGCATGCCGACGCCCGCGAGCTGATGCACCCGCGGCGCTTCCTGTGGGAGCTGTCACGCGCCGCTCCGGCGGGCTCCATCGTCGCCACCGACATCGGCAACAACTCGTCCATGGCCAACTCGTACTTCCAGTTCGACGGCGTGCGCCAGCACATCTCCGCGCTGTCGTGGGGCAACTGCGGATTCGCCATGGGGGCGGCGCTGGGAGCCAAGGTGGGCTGCCCCGGCAAGACCGTGTTCGCCTTCCAGGGCGACGGCGCCTGGGGCATCGGCGGGCTCACCGAGGTGATGACCGCCGTGCGGGAGGAGATCCCCGTCATCGCCGTGGTGGCCAACAACCACGAGTGGGGCGCCGAGAAGAAGAACCAGATCGACTACTACGACAACCGCTTCGTCGGCACCAACCTGCCCACCAACCCCGACTACGCCCAGGTTGCGCGGGACATGGGGGCGCTGGGCTTCCGTGTGGAGCGCCACGAGGACGTGGCCGACGTGGTGGCCGAAGCAGTGGCGTCGGGCAAGCCGTGCGTCATCGACGCCGTCATCGAAGGGGGCGAGCGGGTGCTGGCCGAGCCGTTCCGGAGGGACGCCCTCAAGCCAGCGTTCAACCACCTGGACAAGTACAAACACCTCAATATCGGGTAGGAGTTTCCGCAATGCCACGCGAGATGACCGCAGACCTGGCGGCGATCCCCGACGGCACGGCCGAGCTGGACGCCTACGAGCTGGAGCACATCTTCCACTCCTGGTCGTTCCAGCCGGCAACACCGCCGCCACGGGTGACGTCCGCCAAGGGGGTGAGGTTCACGACGGAAGATGGCCGAGAGCGGCTGGACTTCAGCTCCTGCTTCGTCAGCCACAACATCGGCCACCAGGATCCGCGAGTGCTTGCGGCGATCCACGAGCAGGCGGACCAGCTGTGCTCCTTTGCGCCGTCCATCTCTACCCGGCCGAGGGCGCTGCTGGGCAAGGCGCTCGCGGAGGTCACGCCGGGAGACCTGTCCCGGTCGTTCATCACCCTGGGGGGCGCGGAGGCCAACGAGGCCGCCATCAAGATCGCCCACCTGACGACCGGGCGGCCCAAGATCCTGTGCCGCTACCGCAGCTACCATGGCGGCACGGCCGCACCGCTGTCCCTGTCTGCCGGCGACGTGCGCAGCTGGGCCCAGGCCCCCGGGGCCACCGCCACGATCCCCGTACCCCAGCCCTACTGTTACCGCTGCATGTTCGGGCAGCAGTACCCGGACTGCGATCTGCGCTGTGCCACCTTCGTGGACCAGGTCATCGGCCTCGAGGGCCCGGACACCGTCGCCGCCATCGTGGTGGAGCCGGTCACCGGCGCCAACGGCATCATCGTGCCCCCACCGGAATACATGCCCCGCCTGCGCGAGATCTGCGACCGCCACGGCGTCCTGCTCATCGCCGACGAGGTCATGACCGGCTTCGGCCGCACCGGCCGCTGGTTCGCCGTGGACCACTGGGACGTGGTGCCCGACATCCTCACGGTGGCCAAGGGGTTGGCCGGGTCCTACCTGCCTGTGGGCGCTGCCATCGCCCGCAGGGGGTTGGGTGACCATTTCAAGGACCACTTCTTCAACCACGGCGCCACCTACGCCGGCCACGCCCTCGGTTGCGCCACGGCGCTGCGGGTGATGCGCATCTACCAGGAGGACGGGCTCATCGCGCGGTCGGCTCGCCTGGGGGAATATCTGCTACAGCGTGCCCAGGAATTGATGGAGCGCCATCCCTGTGTCGGCGACGTCCGCGGCCTGGGCCTGTTCGTCGGCCTGGAGCTGGTGCGCAATCGGGAAACCCGTGAGCCGATCCAACCCGACGCCGCCCGTATCACAAAAGGCCCCAATCCCAAGGCCGAGCTGGCCGCCGAGCTTGGCAAGCGCGGCTTGATGGCCATGGTGGCCAACCCGGGGAACGTGGTGGCGATGGCACCGGCGCTCATCGTCACGGAGGATGAGATCGACGAGGGGATTAGGATCATGGACGAGGTGTTGGATGTCTGCGACCGGCATGTAGAGCGGTGATGAAAACACGGGGTACGTTCCCCGGGTTGGCAAACGAGGCCTCATGATTCTGCATTTGAGCATCCCCGAACTCGACGAAGATCCTTCCCGAGCCATGGAACAGATCGGGCAACGCGTCGAACAGCTGGCTGCGAGCATTGCTCCCGGCGTGCCGTTCCTGGGACTCGAAACGGACGCCGGCAACGGTGGCCCGCGCTGGGTCCTGGAGGATGAACACGATCCCGTGGGGACCGGTTGGTACGCGTCCTACGCCGATGCCCAGCACACCTTCGGATTCTCCCTGCTGGCGGAGTGGGACGGCGACCAGGGCGCATCGGACCTGACGTGGGTCCTGGAGACGTCCGTGGTGCCCCTTGGCAAGCTGCTGACCACTGGGTTGAACATCGCCATGGTTCTGTGGACCGGAGGCGTCATGGCGGTCGGGGTGGGAGCGGGTGCGTTGGCCTTCTGGCCACTCAGGGAAAACGAGGCGCTGGCATTCCTGGTAGCCCTACCCGTGGGCATGGTAGCGACCATCGGAACCCTTGTGGTTTCTCTGAAACTGATGAATCGCCTGTTCCCTAAAGCGCCCGAGGTTCCCCCGCAGATCAAGCGGACCTGGTCGATCCAGGTCAAGCGGGCCGTCTCGGTTCACCCAGGCTTGGCGCTGGACTAGCTCACCCGCGGCGATCTCCGGGCACGATCCTCTCTATCCTCTCCATCGTCGTCCTTCGTTTCACATCCAGCTTCCCACGACAATGGCCAGGGCCAGTACGTACGGGATCGCAACCACCAGAATCACACCCCAGTTGTCTCTCAACACGTTCACCTCAGACACCCAATCCTGATCTGATTGAACGATATCTCCGGTCATTGTGGAATTACTGGGCGGTTACCCTTCGAAGAACGAAATCGAGCGAAATCAGCCAGCCACCGTGGTATGAGCAGACCGCTTTTCAACAGCTGGGCCCGGGACGGTGAAAAACGGCGTGTGAGCCGGGCCCAGATGGAGGTACCCATGAAGATCGAACGGTTCGGTGTGGCGTGGTTCGTGTGCTTGGTCTTGACGGTGTCGTTGACGGGCTGCCTCGATTTTGTCCTGGCCGGAGTCGACGACGACACCGCGGACGACGACGTGGCGGACGATGACGACGCCGCAGACGACGACGATGACGTCGCTGATGACGACGATCTGGCCGACGACGACGACGCGGACCAGGGCATCGATCCGGACGACGCCACCACGACCGGCACCGAGCACTGGCTCGGTTTCATGGAAAATCTGGACCTGGCGTGGAACGACGAGCCGGAGTTCTCGGTCTTCGTCCTAAGCGACACCGAAACCTCGGGGGAGGTCCGGGTACCCTCGACGGGGCTGTCGTTGCCCTTCGAGGCCCTGGCCGGC
The DNA here is from genome assembly GCA_964504165.1 of uncultured Rickettsiales bacterium. Lineage (GTDB taxonomy): Bacteria > Myxococcota_A > UBA796 > UBA9615 > CAYRNR01 > CAZDDH01. The sequence goes on from CAZDDH010000061.1 coordinate 29,490, forward strand.
GTGACGGTCGTCGAGCTGCCCAGCGGCACGTGGTACCCCGAGGGAGAGCAGATCGCCGGCATGGGGATCCAGGTCGTGACCGACGATCCGGTGGATGTGGGTGCCCTGCACTTGCGTCTCTATTTCACGGAAGCCTCCCTGGCGCTGCCGCTCGAGGAGTTGGGGCACCACTACCGGGTGATCACCCATCCCGACGCATCCGGCGACAGTCCGTCCCAGTTCCTCGTCGTCGCCACCGAAGACGACACGGAGGTGACGATCACACCGAGCGCCACGACCTACGGCCTCCACGGCGCCGGCCAGGCCTTCGCCGTGACCATGCAGCAGGGCCAGGTCTACCAGGTGCAGAGCGGCGATGACCTCTCAGGCTCCCGAGTCGATGCCACCCACCGCGTCGCGGTGTTCGCCGGCAATCGCGAGGGGCGGGTCGAATCGTGCGCCGCCACCAGCCACTCATGGGACGTGAACCTGCCGATGGAACGGTGGGGGACGGACTACATCGCCGTGCCGTTCGAGGAACAAGGGGGCAGCGTGGTCAAGGTGCTGGCCAGCGAGGACGACACCCACGTGATGCTGGATTGTGCCGAGGAGGTCGTGCTGCAGGAGAACGAGTCGTTGGTGCGGACCATCACAGCGCCGACGCGCATCACAGCGGACTCCCCCGTGGGCGTCGTCCAGCTGATGTGCGGCGGGGAGTGCCACTCCGGGCCGGAAGGAAACGGGGATCCCAACATGGTGGTCGTCCCCCCGGTCGCGCTGACCCGCGATTCGGTGTGGATCCATGCCACCGACGATGATCGGCTGACCGAAGCGAGCGGCTATCCGCACAACCACTTCGTCGGCGTGACGGTCGCCCCGGGGGGCAACGCCGAGATCGATGGAACAGGCCTCGGCCTCCAGGAGATCGGCAACGGGTACCACGCCGCGAGCGTCACCTTCGACAGCGGTGCCCATTCCCTGTCGGGTGCCGGGATAATCGCGCACGCATACGGGCTGTCCTTCTACAATGCCTATACCTATTCGCTCGGGTACGACTGCGTCGGCTGCGCCACCGGTCTACACGAACCCACCGTCTGTGAATGACAGGGAAGGCGACATGACCGCTCAGTTTTCCGACACGGTGCATTACCGGGAGAAACCGTACGACCTGGCCGGAACGAGCGGCGGCTCCCTGTTCGAACCGGGGCCTCACGGACTGTTCGCGCAGGGTACGTGCACCGCATGCTGGCGGGGCTTCCTGTGCGAATACGCCGTGGTCGAAAAACGCTTGGTACTGCAAACGCTGAACATCAATATCAACCCGGACTTCGAGGGCGGCGCGGCGCCCACGCTCAACGGCGTCGGCGCTTCGAGGCCCCAGGAAAAATTCGCGCTGTTCACCCACATCTATCCGGACGTTGGACTCACCATTCCGTTCACCGGCGGCCTGCTGCTCGCCACGGACTTCATCCAGGACCTGTACGTACACATGGGATACCACCCGGCGTGGAAGTACCGCGAAGTGATGGAGCTGTCGTTCCACGAAGGGACGCTCGAACGGGCAAACGACGTCAGCGTGAAGATGGAGGAGATCCGCGCGCAGCAGGGGCCGGGTGGGGCCGGGTCGGGCGCAGACACGCTCGGTGCAAAGGTGTTGGCCCTGATCCGATCCGCGTTCGACTGGGACTACTGAGCAGGCTCCGTTCACTCTATAAAAATGGCGCGTGTGATATCGTGCGCGCCATGGTGAGACGCAAGCGACGCAAGAGGCGCAAGGCGAGCCTGGCAGCGCGGTTCGGGCTGCTCATCGGCGGTACGGTCGTGGGCCTGGTGCTCGTCGAAGTCGTCGCGCGGGTCGCCTTCGCGCCAGCCATCGGGCACACCTTCGGGCCGTACAAGCCCGGGGACGATTGCTTCTTGGCCGATCCGGACGTGGGTTATGTCCTCCGGCCGTTGGTCTGTGGGCACAATTCCTTGGGCTTCGCAGGTCCCGAACTGTCCGAGAAGTCCGAGGACGTAACTCGCGTGGCCATCCTGGGCGACTCGATCGTAATCCAGAGCTTCTTCGTCGACATCCTCGATCGCGTCCTCCCCGCCCGGCTCGACCGCCCCATGGAATTCGTGAACATGGGCGTGTCCGGGTACACCACAGAGGAGGAGGCAGCCCTGCTGCGCAAGTGGGGGCAGACCGTCCAGCCGGATCTCGTGATCGTCGCGTTCTGCGTCAACGACTACTCGATGACACCGCTGTACGTGGAGATCGATGGCAAGATGCGCGAGGTCCGCAAAGACCTGATCCCCATGGTCAGCCTGTCTCCCTTCCTGTTCCGTCACTCCGCCATGTACCGGCTCTGGGCCGAGCGCAGGATCTCCAAGGCAAACCAGGCCCAACCCGGAGACCGGGTGAGTGAAACCCACGCAGCGTTGGACGATCTCGTCGTCCAGACCCAGGATCTGGGGGCGGAGCTGCTGGTCGTGGTCTTCCCATACCTGATGTACCGCGACCAGTATCCCCCGCGGGAAGCCAAGGCCTACACCACGGTCATGGATGCCCTGGCGAGCCGCGGCATCGCCACGGTGGACCTGGCCCCAGCCTTCGAGGCGGTGGACCCGGACCTACTGCGCGTCACCCGCCACGATGAGGCTGTCGAGCGAGCCCCTTCGGTGCTCGAAGGCCGTCCGGACCGCCAGCTGCTGCTGGCCGCCATCGACGAAATCCTCGTCGGCTTCTACAACCCCAACACCCTCGAGTACGACTACATCCACCCGAACATCCTGGGGCACACCCTCGCCGCGGCGGAGATCATGGATTTCGTCTCGAGCGACCCCGCGACGCGGTTGGGGGATCCACAGACGCCTCCCAAGTAGAGAGCCGGAAGTTCGGCGATCGTGGGGACGGGATCTACAAAACGAGGTACTAGTTACCTCTAAATGATAAAAGGTCAAGCTCCGGGCACAATCCGTATCCGTGGGCACAATCCGTCGGACACAATCCGTCAATCCGTCACGGGCACAATCCCGTCAGGGCATGCTGACCAGCGCCAGGTCCTCGAGCAGGGAGCAGGTCCCCCCCTCGGCCGTGACGCGAAGGCAGTTCTCGCCGGGATTCGGCGCACCGTTGGGGCAGGTCTCGCAGGTCAGCAACGCGCACAGGTCGGCGCCGTACTGCTCGCTGAGCACGACCGCGTCCATCAACACCGACAGCCGCGTGTTGTTGACCGCGGAGCCATCGGCGGCGTAGGTCCCGGTGAACTCGGCATCGCCCAGGAAGACGTCCTGACCGTCGATGACGATGCTCAGGCTGAAGGGCTGCATGTCGAAGGAGCTGCCGTCCCACGATCCGGTACCCGTGGTCGTGGTGTGGTCACTCTGTTCCCAGACCCAATCCTCCTCGTCGCCGTTGGGATTGAGGACGTAGGCGGCGCCGAACATCATGTCGATCTGGGATCCGTTGATGGCCGACGTGGTGAATACGGCGCCGTCATCGTCGGGCAACATGCCCTGCAGCACCGCACCCAATCCCGCCGGTTCGGTCATCGTGAAGCTCGGGTCGGCCAGGTCCAGGAAGTAGACGTCGCCGATGATATCGTCGTCGGTGTCGTCGTCGCCGGTGTCGTCGTCGGCGGTGTCGTCGTCGCCGGTGTCGTCGTCGCCGGTGTCGTCGTCGCCGGCGTTGTCGTCGTCATCGCCGGTATCATCGTCGCTGGCGTCATCATCGTCCTCCACCGCCGTTGTACAGCCCAGGCACGGGGCACAGATGAAGGCCACGATCCACAGCAAGGTCCACAGATCACGGGTAGTCACGGTCATCCTCCTCCGCGCGCGGCGACACGCAGCCACACGATCCCTCATTGGGAGGATCTGCTTAGCAGATCACGGGGGGGCATGTCTGCAAGGTTGTTGGCTGGGGTGGGCTGGGGAGACCCGATCCGACTCGTTCGCGCCTGTCCTCACTCACCACAGAGTGGTGGACGGGATCCCTGGTAGTACTGGATGGCTCGGTCCTGGAAGTGCCCATCGTCCGTGGCCGGGGTCGTCATGCAGGTTGCCCCGGCCCCGAAGGCTACCCCCAGCGAGCCTGCATCGGCGAATTCATCGGCGTGGTCGAAGACGTAGGCCACCCGGTTGTCCTGGTACCGGTCGCAGCTGTTCTCCAGCGCCATCTGGCCGTAGGGCACCTGCCACCACAGGGGGGCCAGTTCGAGCTCCTGGCCCAGGGATTCGACCCAGCTCAACGCCTGATGGAAGTTGGGCAACGTCCCGTTGCTGTCGTCCCACCAGCGGCCGTTATAGGCGGCATCGCGGTCGCTCATTTCCACCACGATGAAGTCGGCCTCGGTGGCGCCCAGGGCGGACAGGAAGGCGGCGCTGGCCACCGCGTGCCCGGCCACGTCGAATCCGGGATCTTCGTTGGCGGTCACGTGATGGCCGGCGGCCCACGACGAGGCGTGGAAGCCCACCAGGACGTTCGGGGCCTCCTCGCGGGCGATGCGCAGCATGCAACGGGCGAAGCCATCGAGGGAGTCGGGTAGCCCGGCACACACGGGGGCTGCCCAGTCCACCGTAGCTCCCAGGGCGACGGGGACGGCGCCGGGATCCTCATCGTACTGGTGCCCGTACCCCCATAAATCGGGCTCGATGTGCAGCAACGCAGGCAGGGACGGGTCTTCGGCCATCACCTGGCACAGGAAGCGGAAATCGGCCAGCAGGGAGGCCACCCGGTCCCCGTCCGTGAGGGCTTCGATCTCCGGCGCCCCCTCCAGGTAGCCCGACACCGTGAACCAGATGTAGTACGTCACCATGGGGATGCCACCGGCCGCCGCGGTCTCCTGGACCAGATCGGCCACGTAGCGGCCCGGCGGATCCTGGTCGTATTGCCAGCAACCCCACCACGAACAGCCGTTGTTGTTGTCGCAGGACTGGCCGTCCACGATGCAGCCGGTGGCACAGCTGGCGCAGGGCCCTTGTTCGGGCACGCCGCCGGCCACGTAGGCGTAGCGGATGTCGAACGGGGCGGCGCCAAAGGACGCGTCGTCCATCGATCCACCGATCATCAGGGTGTCGCGGCCCAGCTGTGCCCCGAGGGCAGCGGCAGGGCACGGGAACTGCTCGGCGTCGTCATCGCTGGCGTCGTCGTCGTGCGAATCGTCGTCCCCGGGGTCCGTGTCGTCGTCGTCCGGCGATCCCCCTTGGGGATCCGTCGAACAGGCGAGAATCATGGCCAAACCGAGCAGTATTCCGAACCAGAACGCATATCTGGAGACCATCTGGATACCTCGTTTGTACCAGGCTATCCGCCACGGGGTCCCGTAGTGGGCCGTACTGCACAATCCGAGGAAACCCCCGCTAGTTGGTCGATTGGGACGGTTTCGCCACTCCTCGATTCAGTTCCGTTTCGGTCCGAATTCGTGATCAGATGGACACCGTTGTTGTCGAATGGAACTCGAAGGTGGATGCGGAGTCGCTCATGATCCACGACATCGATGTGATCGACGAAATGGAGAACGATCTGGCGGCGGGTGTCGAAGGGTAGCTTTCCGTATCCGGCCGCCAACATCTTGGAAAACCGTCGTAGTTCGACCAGATTCTTCTCCAGCGCTCGTTCGTAATAGTCCTCTTGGCGCAGGATCTCGGCCTCTCGCTCCACGACCTCCATCTTCGCGGTCAACTCGGCGATGTGACGCTGGCAGACCTTGGCGTCCATGCCCTCGCCGATCGCGCGATAGTAGTTGTCGATGCGCCGCTGGAGACCGGTCTGTTTACGCGTGATAACACTCGGCTCTGCGCCATAGGACCGTCGCCGGTCCTCGATGCGCTTGCGCACTCGCGCTCCTAGCTCAGCTTGAGCATCGGCCGAGAAGATGCGCTCATGAATCAGGTCGAAAACCAAGCCATCAAGCCAGTCGCAGTTGATGCTGTGGGGAGGGCAGACCGCTTTCCCCCTGGCCGCATATCCGCCACAGCTGTAGCGGTGGTACTTCACAGGGCCGCTCTTGACGGTGCCCCGCTGCATCCGACCGACATAGTTGTAGCCGCACCTTCCGCAGCGTATCAGACGGCTGAGAAGGTACTGAACGGGCTGGTTCCTGGCCCGTTTCGCAGAAAACGGCCGTTTGCTCGCCAGCTCCTTGCGTCGTTCGAACAGCTCTCGCTCGACCAAGGGCTGGTGGGCGTCTTTCACCACGATCCGCTCGTCTTCCGGTGTCTGGGTCCGCCCGTTGCGGCCTTTCTTACGAGATTTCCCCCATACCCGGTCACCTACATAGACGCGATTATTGAGCATCAGGGTCACGGTCGATGCATTCCAATGCTTGGACATTGGTGCGGGGATACCGCGGGAGTTGAGCCGGTTGGCGATCTTTTTCGCACCCAATCCACGATTTGCAGCCCACTCGAAGATCTCTCGCACAATGGCGACCTTCTCCTCGGTTCCAGGCACGAGGCGGGAGTGTTCCCGCCCACCGCTGTCGCTGACTCGTTCCATTCGATAGCCGTAAGGAGCCCGGCCGCCGTTGCAGTACCCACGCTCCGCGTTTTCCCTCATCCCCTTGACCGTCTCGGTAGCCAGGTTCATCGAGTAGAACTGGTTGATGACCTCGATCATCCCTTCGTAGAGGAACCCTTGCGGGGTCTCGGGATCGTAGTTCTCGGTGATCGACTTGACCGTCACCCCATGCTTGCGCAGTAGGGACTTGAAGAGGATTGATTCCTCCCGGTTGCGGGAGAAGCGGTCCAGCTTGTGCACCAGGATCAGGTCTACCTCGTTGCGGCGGCAGAACGAGATCATCTCGCAGAACCCTGGCCGCTTGTCCGCCGGCGCGTAGGCCGACTCCCCCTCATCTACGAAGCCCTCCAGCAACGCGTGTTCAGGCCGCTCATCCAGCCAGCGACGTAGCGCTTTCCGCTGGGCAGGGATGGACAGGTCCTTGAGCGCTTGCTCATCAGACGAGACGCGGCAGTAGCTGACGGCGTTGGGCATTCTGGCCTCCGATTCCAGGTATTCGTTTCAGGGCGGGTTCAGCCCCAAACACCACGTCTGCAACAACGATGCCATCCAGGTGCTCCTGTCAAGAGTGGATAAACGAGCCACGCTCGGCTTCATACACGGGCTAAACGCGCCAGATTCTCGCGGCTAAACGCGCCAAACTCGTCCCAAAGATGCAGCCACTCGTCCCATCGATGTAGTCACTCGTCCCAACGCGTAGTCGACTCGTCCCATCGCGTAGTCGCCTCGTCCCAACGCGTGTTCGACTCGTCCCATCGCTGCGTGGAGCAGAAACGCGGTGGCCTGATTCCGGATGAATCCCCCGCCCATGCTGCATTTCCACGAGTTGGCCCACCTCTTGCCTTGGTCTATGGCCAGGCCCGCTGATGGGGCGCATCGAGCAGGTAGAAGCCGTGAAGACAAAGTGGACAGTGCAGGTCGTACCGATTCCCCGTGCAGATGCAGAGGATGCGCTCGATGCGGCCCTGGACCTGCTGGCTGACGCGCTTGCTGAACGAATGATCGAGAAAGCCCGTGCAGAGGTCGCCGAGGAGTTGGGAACCACTCCGGACAGCATCAACCGCGAGCACTCCCGCGAGACCACTCGGGCCATCGCCAACTCTGGTCTTCCAGCCTTCGAGGAGACCCCATGAAACCGTGCCTCGACGTGGTCCCATGTATGGAAGTAGGAATCGTGCGCGCGAGCGCGACCTTCCAGGATCCGGATGTCCGCCTGAGATTTCCGGATAGCGAATCGCCGTGCGTTCGCCTTGATGAAGGCGGTGTCACGCTCGTCATTGAATTTCCCGACCTCGACTCTCTGACTCGATTCGTCCAGCGCCTGGCGCGGATTCCTGTCCCTGGAGGGAGACGCAGGTGACGGCTTCTGTCTACACCGGTCCAGCCATGCTTGAAAAAGCTGGTAGGCGCGTACCACCACGTGCACCCAATGGAACCTGGCCTCCTCCCTGGGAGGGAGCTCCTTGGACCCCTCGGCGGTGGCAAGCTGCCGCTTTTCCGGCAGTTCCGGCAGCGTTGAACCACAAGCAGCGTGCCATCGTCTCAGCCGTGGCGGGCTCCGGGAAGAGTGTGCTCATTGCGGAGCTGGTACAGCAACGTCGCCGATTCCTTGCGTTTCGTCAGGGAATGCGTCCCGCACGACCGGAGGCCCCGTGACCCTCGTCGCAACCCTCGCCCTCACCGAGACCGAAGGCAACCTGAACCACGCCCTGCTTTACGCTTCGCTCGGCTGGCGCGTCTTTCCCGTGCACAGCATGAACCAAGGGATCTGTTCCTGCGGCAACCAGCGGTGTTCCAGCGCTGGAAAACATCCACGTACGAAACATGGGTGCAGCGACGCGACCTCAGATGAAAGCCGTATCAAGCTCTGGTGGAAGAAGTGGCCCGATGCCAACGTCGCCATCGCGACGGGCCGGGAAAGCAATCTGGTGGTTGTGGATGTGGATCCCCGCCACGGCGGCGACGACACCTGGGACGCCATCCAACACGAGCTCGTGGTTCCTTCAACCTGGGACGTACGCACCGGTGGAGGAGGACTCCATGCCTATTTCAGTTTCCCGGATGGAGTGGAGATCACCATCGGTGCTTCGGTGCTCGGTCCTGGCGTAGACCACCGCGGCGACGGGGGCTACGTCGTTGCTCCTCCATCCAACCATACCTCGGGAAACAATTACTTCTGGGATGTGGTCGAAGGTGAGCCGTTAGCAGCGCTTCCAGCGTGCCTGAGCGAACGGATTTCCATACATAAAACACCGGACAGATCAGGCGCGACTACCCCGGAGAAAGGTCCACCATGGTGGGCTGTGTTGCGCCGCATCGGCATGGATCCGGACGAGATCGCTTCCATTGCAGAAACGCTCGATGATCCCGGCGCTGCTCACGCAGCACTCTATGAACCCGGCAAACGTAGGTTGCCGGATTTCTTTGCCGATGGTCGCCGGCATGAGATCTGTGTCCGGCTCGTAGGACTGATGCGGCGCGCGGGTGTGAGCGACGAAGTCATCCGAGCAACACTGGTTTTCGTCGCGGACGAACGCATGGTCCCGCCGTGGACAGAGGAAGAACGTCTGGAAGAATTCCCCGGCATCCTGGCGAGCACTGCCAAGTGGAAGCCCCAGCGCGTTCGGTGGCCCAAGCCATCCATCAAGGGGATCACCAACACTTTAGTGGGGCGGGAGAGCGACCTCGGCGAGATCCTGCAAGAGGGACACGTCCGTCGAGCCCTGCGCCGCGTTAGACGCGATGACTGGGATCTGCTCCAGCTCTGCTTGGCCGAGGCGGGGTTGAAGAAGGACGCCGTGGCCGTTGTACGTTCCATCGCACGGCCGAGGAATCCGAAGGACAACACCTCCCGAATACAAGACAAGCGACCTTGGCTATTTGCCCAAGAGGGGGATCTGACGGTGATCACCCCCCGGGCGTGGAACGCCTTGAAGGCCGCCAACGAACCACCGCGGTTGTTCATGTGCGATGGCCGTCCTGTTCGATTGGCCAGGGACGAAGACACCTCCTTTGTCCTCGAGGAACTCACGGTTCCGCGCATGCGGCATGAACTGGCCCGCGCCGCCCATTTCTACATTCACGTCAACGACCACTCCGTCGAAGTATTGCCACCGAAAGCCTTGGTGGAGGATGTACTCGCAACGCAAGCGCCCTCGATTCCACCCCTACGCCGGATCGTCGAAGTCCCGGTGTTTGCGCCGGATGGCACCCTGCAGACTACTCCTGGGTATCACCCGGCCGGCCAGACGCTCTTCGCACCGCGGCCTGGGTTCGGGCTTCATGACATACCTACGAATCCCCAGGCGAAGGACATCCAACGTGCCCGTGATTGGATCGACGAACTGCTCGCCGATTTTCCCTTCGTTTCGCAGTCCGACCGGGCTCACGCGATCGCGTTGTTCGTGCTGCCGTACGTGCGGGATGTGATCGGATCGCATCCCACGCCTGGCCATCTCATCGAAGCTCCCACCCCGGGTTCGGGCAAATCCCTACTGGCCGACGTACTGACCTATCCGTTTATTGGGAGACCGGTCAGCACAGTAACTGAGGCACGAGACGACGAAGAGTGGCGCAAGCGCCTCACATCACAGCTCCGAGAACGCCGCGCCGTGATCGTCTTGGACAACATCGTCCGCAGGTTGGATTCCGGGGCGTTGGCATCCGCGCTGACCACGAACACCTGGGAAGATCGAGTACTAGGCAAGAACGAGACCGTGCGCGTCCCCGTCCGTTGTGTCTGGGTCGCCACAGGCAACAACGTCACCCTCAGCACCGAGTTGGCCCGCCGTTTCATCCGGATCCGCATCGACCCGCGCATGGACCGCCCCTTCCAGCGCGAAGGTTTCCGCCACAACCCGTTACGAACCTGGGTTCACCGCCACCGCGCCGAACTCGTCTGGGCCGCCCTGGTGCTCGCACAGGCCTGGCTCTCCGCCGGCTCGCCGAAGGCCGCCAGCAAGCTGCTGGGCGGCTACGAACGCTGGTCCCGCGTCCTCGCCGGCATCCTTGAGCACGCTGGCATCCCAGGATTCCTAGCCAACGCAAACGAGCTGTACGAGGCCGCCG
>CAZDDH010000062.1:0-289 GCA_964504165.1 uncultured Rickettsiales bacterium
CGCTGGTTCTGTAGCCTTCGCTGTCGCACTCGTCGGGGTGGATCAGCGGGTCGTCGTCGTCGCAGTCGCCGTCGCAGGTGCTGTAGCCGTCACCATCGGCGTCGTCGTGGTTGAGGTCTTCGTCGCTGTCGTCGCAGTCGTTGCAATCGGGCCACCCGTCGCCATCGACGTCATCGGTCTCGCCGGCGCTCAGCTGACCGTCGCAGTTGTTGTCGATGCCGTCCCACTCCTCGGGGTGGGCCGGGTAGCTCTCCGCGTCGGCGTCGTCACAGTCGGCGGGGGCCAGGGT
>CAZDDH010000062.1:299-39614 GCA_964504165.1 uncultured Rickettsiales bacterium
CGTCGGCGTTGTTGTAGTTCCCGTCCGGGCCACAGACCGTCACCCCGTCGCCGTCCGCGTCGAAGCCCTCGTCCACGGCTCCGTCGCAGTTGTTGTCGACGGCGTCGCAAACCTCGGTGTTGCCCGGGAAGGCCGTGTCGTCCGCGTCGTCACAGTCGCCCAGTTCCACGGACCAGCCGTCCTGGTCCTCGTCCGTCTCCAGGGGGCTGGGGCCGCCGTAGGCGCCGATGTCCGAGCGGGTGCCGTCCAGGTCGTCCAGAGCCGGGTCCGGATCGCCGGTGTCGATGCAGGGGGAGTCCTGGGGATCGCCGTTGGCGATGGACTGCAGGTGGTAGTCGTCGTTCGCCTCGTCGATGAACAGCGGGTCCACGGAGATGTTGCCGTTGGTACCGGTGGGATCGGTCATGCCGTCGAAGTTGGCCACCTGATGGCCCACCACGTCGCAGTAATCGACCGATACGTTGGCGTCACCGGAGATGCCGAAGGCGCCGACGCCGTTGGCCACGATGACGTTGATCAGGTCCACCAGCCCGGTGGCGGTGGCGATGCCGCTGCCCTGCGGTGCGTCATTGCCCACCAAGGTGGCGTTGACGATCTCGGCGTCCGTGCCATCCAGGTAGATGCCCCCACCGTTGGCGGCCGCCGTATTCTCCGAGAGCAAGGAACCGGCCACCTGGAGCTCGCCGGCGGCCATGTGGATGCCGCCGCCGAGGATCGTGGCGGTGTTGTCCAGCAGGCTGGAGCGCTGGATGGTGATGGGCCCCGAGGAGTTGTCCGCCGCGATGGCGCCGCCGTTGAGCCCCTGGTTGCCGGTGAACGTGCAGTAATCCGCCGAGACTTCCGAGTTGGCCGCGTAGACCGCGCCGCCGTCGGCCGCCGCGTTGCTGTTGTCGTAGAAGCGGGAGCGCAGCAGCGACACCGTCGCGCCCGCCCAGGCCTGCAATGCGCCGGCCGTGTTGCTGTCGAACTCGGACGAATCGACGACCACATCGCCGTCGGAGACCATCAGCGCGACGGCGCTGTTGAGGTTGAACAAGCAGTTGAAGAAGGTGATCGTCTGGTTGGGCTGCAGGCCGTCCACCTCGATAGCCGCGGTACCCCCACTCATGCTCTGGAAGGTCACATCGGTGAAGGTCCCTGAGCTGTCGCTGATGACCAGCGCTCCGCTGGTGCTGTTGGTCAGGTTGTGGAAACCCTGGCCCGACCAGTTGATGCCCTCGCAGCTGTCCAGGTAGCCCGCAGGGGACTCCAGGCTCACATAGCTGGTGACCTCCACGTCCGTGGCCGTCAGGTCGGTGGTGCCGGAGATGTCCAGGGCGTACGCCGCTGAAGGCACGCCGGCGCCGTCGAAGACTAGATCGGTGAGCACCAGGGAAGGCGCCGTGGAGATCAGACCCGCGGCGTCGGCGATGATTGTGAAGCCCTGGATGTCGGCCGTGGCCGCGCCATCCGCCAGAATGCCATCGGTCGCCGAATCGATGATCGTCGTGGCCGAGCCATCCACGCCCAGCAACACCAGATCCTTGCCCTCGAAATCCACCGCTTCGGCATAGGTGCCGGCGCTGACCTCGATGGTCTCGCCGTTGGGAGCGGCGGTGATCGCTTCGCCGATGGTGGCGTAATCTGCAGGTACATAGATGGTGGCCGCTGCGGGTAGTGACCAGATCAAAATGAGGAACGCAGCGAACAAAGATGTGCGAATCGGCATATCGGCCTCCGTCGGTTGCCCGACATTTCACCCGTCTCGGCGCCAATTGACAACACTGGGATGCCGTCACATGGGGTTTTAGACAGGTTCTGGCGCTTCTTTTTACTTCCCCGCGACCGCAGCAGCCGTCATCCTCCATTTTTGAGGAGGAAACGTGCCTTTCAACAACCTCCAATCGCCGTCCGACTATCTCGTCCGGGCCGATCCACGGGAGCCGGACGTACGCGGTGAGTTCTTCCGCGATCAGACCGCCATCTTGCACTCGCTGGATTTCCGTCGTCTCAAGCGCAAGACGCAGGTGTTCTTCGATCCGGACAATGACCACATCTGCACCCGCATCGAGCACGTGATGCATGTCTCCACCATCGCGGCCACCATCTGCAAGGGGCTAGGATTGGATGCGGATCTGGCCCAGGCAATCGGGCTGGGGCACGACATCGGTCACGCCCCCTTTGGGCACGCCGGGGAGCGGGTGCTGGACGAGCTGCTGCGGGACGTGGGCGGGTTCATGCACGAGATCCACGGCCTGCGGGTGGTGGACCACATCGCCGGCGCCGGCAACGGGCTCAACCTGACCTGGGCCGTGCGGGACGGCATCGTCAGCCATTGCGGTGAACGCTGGGAACAGGGCATCGAGCCAGATCCGGAGATCAAGGATCTGGACGCCCTGTGCGGCCGCACCCACTACCCCTCGACCTGGGAGGGCTGCGTGGTCCGGGTTTCGGACAAGATCGCCTATCTGGGCCGCGACATCGAGGACGCCATCATGGCTCGTATGGTGACCGTCGAGGAGCTGCCTGGGCTGCTTCGTGAGACGGTCGGTACCACAAACGGGGAGATCATCAATTCCCTGGTGCTGGATGTCATCGAGGCCTCCCTCGGCTCCGGGACCATTGCCTTTTCCGACGGCAAGCACGAGCTGGTCTCCGCTCTGAGGGATTTCAATTATCGCCATATCTATCGCGCCGGCCCCATCGCCGAGTACCAGCGCCATTGCGAACGCATCTTGCGGGCGCTGACCGACCATCTGCTCGGCCTGTACGAGCACCACGGGATGGACATCGAGGCCTACCGCCGCACCTCGAAGGACCTGGATCGCTGGTTTGGCGGCTACCTGGCCAAGCTGGGCCCCAGCTACCGCCGGCGCGGCGAGGAGCAGGGGTTGCGCATCGTGGGGGACTATGTGGCCGGCATGACCGACGACTTCGCGTTGCGTTGCTACGAGGACCTGGTCCTGCCCCGGCCGATCCGGTTCCGCTGACCGCTATCCAGACAGGCGGGCCAACGTCAACACTTGGCCAAAACCCCCATTTCTGAGTATCTTATGAGCATCGAGGGGAGCCTCGTCGTCCCTGCCGGCAGGACGATGAAGGCACTGGAGGAGCCGAGCCGGACGTGATTGCGAGTTTTATGCATCCCTCTGAGGAAGCCGCAGCTATCGGCGGCGAAACCCAGCCCAAACGACCGGTGGTCGTGGTCCATGGCTACCTTGCCGCCAAGGAGATGATGTTCCTCATGCGCTCCCGGCTGGGGAAGGCCGGGTACGAGGCTCACATCGCTCAGCTGCCCCCGCTGCTGCTGGGCAAGATCGAGCCGATGGCCGGGTTGCTGGCGTCGGAGATCGACCGGGTTCTGGGTGGATATCAGGTCAAGCGTTGCGATCTGCTGGGTGTGAGCCTGGGTGGGCTGCTCGGGCTGCGCTATCTGCAGCGATTCGGCGGTGCTGCCCGAGTACGTCGCTTCATCACCGTCGGCACACCTTTCCATGGCTCCAGGGTAGCCCGGGCCGGCAAGTTGTTGCTGGGCAACTTCTCCCCGGCCGCATCCCAGCTGCAGCCGGGCAGTCCCTTCATCGAAAATCTCCATGCCGAGGGGATCCCCGACGGCGTCCGCGCCCTGTCCATCTGTGCGACCCGCGACCTGTTCGCCCCCCCGGCGGCCTGCGTCATCGACGGCGCCGAGTGCGTCGAGATCCTGGGCACCCCCGTGGGCACCGCTCACCAGGGCCTGGTCGTCCAGAGCGAGGTGACCGAGCTGGTGGTCGATTTCCTGAACCAAGAAGAGTCCATCGACGACGAACCCTTCAGCGGTGAGGAGCAGGCGGGGTAAACATAGGAAGGAAGAAAGAATCGCACCCTTCGCGATATTTTCCCATCTCTCCTTCCAGCTCTAGTGCGCGCACTTCTCCTCGACGACTCGGCCGCAGCCGGAATCCAGGGCCCCCTCGACCAGGCGGTAGCGCAGCGTGAGGCCGGCGTGGAGAGCGGCGACCGATAGGGTCAGAAGTGCCTCTTCGACGCAGGCATCACCTGTGCCGATGCCTACCGGTAGCTCAACCTGGTGCGGGCGTAGCCACCACAGCCCCAGCCCCGGTGGATCGCCGAAGCGGACCTCCACGGTGCCGGTCTCCAGGGCCTCGGCCAGGCCGTCGGCACCGCAGCTGCGCGCCAGGGACTCGGCGGCATGATCACACCAGGCGGCGAGGGCCTCTTCCGGGGCGGAGCGATTGTCCGCCAGGCTCAACTCCAGGATCGTCCCCGCGGGACCGGCCAGGGAGGGGTTGGCCGGGAACGGGCAGGCGTAGGCCGCCGCCGGGCGGTCCCAGCCTTCGACCCGGAGCTGGCGCATCGCGCCGCCGGCGTCGGGCTCGAAGAGTGGTTCACCGTGACCGAAGCCGTACGAGGTCAGGTTGCCGAAATCGGTCAGCGCCTGCGGCACGTCCTTGGCGGGTTGGCCTGGGGCCGAGCGTTTATGGTAGCCGGCGGTGTCGATGGTCAGCTGGTCACCCGGATTCGGCCCGTCCCCGCCGAGGACCTCCTCCACGACCTGGAACCCTTTGGCCTTCAGCGACGCGATCAGCTTGCTCGCCACGGTGAAATCTTCTCCGGCCAGGTTGTACAGCCGCGCGGCAGGTGCCCCACCAATTCCAGCACGCAGATCGGTGGCTCGGGAGAGCATGTCGAGGCTTCCGTCATCCAACACGTAGATCAGGACGGGCACGCGGTGACTCTGAGGCGGTTCGCCCAACCCCACCAGCAGATCTTCTTCGCTGACCACGACGACGATCTCGGCCGCGGGCCAGGCCTCCTGTGCGGAGGAGTTCGGTGCATGAAGTGCGAGCAACAGCAGCAGGGTCAGGGCGTGACGAGGTAGCATGGGGCCCATGGTAGCAGACCAGCTGGCCCTGTTCCCCGGCACCCGATACCAGGGATCCAAGCGCAAGCTGTTGCCGTGGATCCTCTCCTGCCTCGAGCCCATCCCCTTCGAGACGGCGCTGGATGCGTTCAGCGGGAGTGCGGCCGTCGCCTATGGCCTCAAGGCGATGGGGAAGCAGGTCACCGCGAACGACCGGCTGCAGTCCAACCGGCTCGTGGCCGAGGCCCTCGTCGTCAACGACGGCCAGCGTCTGGAGCCGGAGCGTGCCGCTGCATTGCTGGATCCGGTCCCTGGCCGTGTGTACGGCACGCTCATTGCCGACACGTTCGGCGACATCTATTACACGCACGAGGAAAACCAGCAGCTGGATATCCTCGCCGGCAACGTGGCGGCGATGCCACCGGGGCCGCAACGGGCGCTGGCTTACTTCGCCCTCTTCCAGTCGTGCCTCGTCAAGCGGCCGTTCAACCTTTTCCACCGCCGCAATCTGTCGCTGAGGCTGGCCAAGGTGGAACGCACGTTTGGCAACAAGACCACCTGGGAGCGCCCCTTTGCCGAGCTGCTGGCCAGGTTCGCCCGGGAGGGCTCGGACGCCGTGTTCCAGGGCCGTCGTACGGCCACGGCCAGCACCACGGACGTCCTGGAGTTGGCCGGTTCGCCGGATCTCGTCTACATGGACCCGCCCTATGTCCCCGGCCGGGGACCCGGGACGGACTACCTGCGCTACTACCACTTCCTCGAGGGACTGTGCGACCTGGACGCCTGGCCCGAACGTATCGACAGGGCTTCGCGCAACCGGCACATGAACGAGCCGCCGAGCCCCTGGGCCGACCGCCGGCAGATCCGTCGTCAATTACGCCGTGTGTACGCGCGGTTCCCTGACGCGGTGTTGGCCCTCTCCTACCGTTCGGACGGTGTCCCTGCGGCGGACGAACTGCAGGCCGATCTGAAGGCCGTGCGAGGCGAAGTTCAGGTCCACGACGCCGGCGAATACCGCTACGCGCTGTCCACCAATCGGCGGTCCCGAGAGTACCTGTTTATTGCGTACTAGCTAGCTTCATGTTACGTCCAGATGACAGCTGAAAGTGGTTGTAAATCCAGGGTTAAGAACGGAAATTCGAGGGGTTACAATGTTCACAAAAGGTTTTGACGGATGGGTCCGTAGCGGACTCTTTGTATTGGTGTCCTTGATTGCCTGCCTGGCTATCGGCTGCCCCCCGGCGACCGACGACGACGATGACACCACAACCGGTGACGACGATGACACCGTCAGCCTCGAGGATGAGGACGGGGACGGCTTCAGCCCGGCCGAGGGAGACTGCGACGATACCAATCCGGACGTCAATCCGCTGGCTCCGGAGGTCTGCGACGGCCTGGACAACGATTGCGACGACAGCATCGACGAGCCATTCGATGCGGACGGCGACGGCGCCACCACCTGTGGCCCGGACGGCATCGAGGGCAACGAGGACGACGACTGCGATGACGGCGACGCGGATTTGAATCAGCTGGATCAGGACGGCGACGGAGTCACGACCTGCGGCGGGGACTGCGAGGACGACAACGCCGATGTCCATCCGGGTGCCGACGAAGGGTGCGACGATATCGATACGGACTGCGACGGGTCCCTCGGCCCGGACGAGATTGATGACGATTTTGACGGATTCACCGAGTGCGAAGCCGATTGCGACGACACCAACGCGGACACCTACAGCGGTGCTCCCGAGCTGTGCGACGGCCTGGACAACAACTGCGACAACACCGTCCCGGACGACGAGGCGGACAATGACGGTGACGGCATGTGGGGCTGCGACGGCGACTGTGACGACGCCGATGCCACCGTCTATGACGGTGCGCCCGAGTTGTGCGACACGCTGGACAACGATTGCAACGGCACCGCCGACGACATCGACGTCGATCTGGACGGCTACATCGATGCGGACTGCGGCGGCGACGACTGCGACGACGCAGAGGCCACGGTCAATCCCGGAGCCGAGGAGCTGTGCGATCAGCTCGACACGGACTGCGACGGCTACATCCCGGACAACGTGGACGACGACGGTGATGGCTACACCTTCTGCGACGACGACTGCGACGACGCCGACCCGAACGTCAACCCGGGCATGGAGGAGATCTTCGGCAACGGCATCGACGACGATTGCAACGGCATGGTGGACGTGATCTGGGACCAGGCCGGCGAGCTCTCCGATCTGACCGTCTTCCACGGTGACGCGCTGGATCCCAGCTTCTCCGGCCCGCAGGATCTGGACATGGACGGTGACGGCGTGGACGACCTGCTGATCACGGCCCTGGACGACGACGCCCCCAACGTTCCGGTCAACTACTTCTACTCGGGCCGCGACCCGTGGCCCGCCGAGGTGGACCACACCATGGCCGACGGCGAGATCGAGGGTGAGACCGGCGAGACCACCTTCCCCTGCACGGCCGTGGGCGACGTCAACGACGACGGCTACGAGGATGTCTTCTGCGCCGTGGGTGACGACTATTGCCTGTTCGAGGGGTCGGCGACCCCGTGGCCCGTCGGGACCGACTACACCGACTACAGCGAGTGCATCAGCCCCGATCCGGCGGACGCAGGCTACGAGCTGTTCGGCGTGGGTGACGCGGGTGACCTGGACGACGACGGCATCGACGACGTGGTCTTCTACTATGGCGATGTGATCCAGGTGAACTCGGAGGACTTCGAACAGACCCGCGCCCTGCACATCTTCTACGGGCAGGCCAACTGGACCAGCGAGCTGGTGACCGCGTCCGACGCGGACATCGACACCTACGCCGCCAGCACCTATCTGGCGCGCGTGAACGCCGCTGACGTGGACGGGGACGGCTACCAGGACGTGATGATCTGCCAGGGCAGCATCACCGTCGGCACCCCGACGATGAGTTCGTTGTTCTACGGCGGTGTGGGCGCTTGGACCGCGGGTATGGATCCGGTCAACGCCGACGCCACCTTCCGCGGGGATCTGACGGACGGCACAGGCTTCTCCGAGTGCGCCCGCTTCGCCGGTGACATCGACGGCGACGGCAACGAAGATCTGCACTTCGAGGCCTACGACGACGGCGACCGGTTCCTCTTCGGTACCGGCGCTCGCTGGTCCGGCCTCAACCTGATGAGCAACTACGACTTCGAGCTGACCGTGACCAACATGTACGAGAAGCTCACCTTCGCCCAGTTCCTGGACTTCAACAACGACGGCTACGGGGACGTGGTGCTGGGCCTGGCCTACACCTTCGACTACCTGGGCTACGCGAATGTCTACCTGGGCCGCGCCGGACTCTCCGGCTCCGAGCTATGGTCCACCGCGCCCATCCGCTTCGGCGGCGACGGCATCGATCTGCCCTGGGGCGGCTCCAGCGCCTACGGCGTCGGCGATGTCACCGGCGATGGCGCCACCGACCTGATCATCGGCTCCACCTACACCTGGACCGACCAGACCGGTTACTGGTACCTGGCCCCGGGGTACACCGGCCCCGATCCGGGCGCCACCGACGACGACGGGGATGGCTACTCGGAGCAGCAGGGCGACTGCGACGATACGGATCCCAACGTCTACCCCGGCGCCAACGAGCCGCTGGACTTCATCGACTGGGACTGCGACGGCGTGATCTACGATCCGGGCGTCAACTGGGCCAACATGTCGGCGGACCTGACCTACTCGGGCAACGCCATCACCGGGACGTGGACCTACAACTATCTCGAGGAATACAACCCCAGCGAGATCATCGTGTGCACGCACACCTTCGACGTCACCGGCACGATCACGACCGGCAACTACGACACCGACTGCCCCGACTGTGAAGAGCAGTGGGACATGGTCTTCACCGACGCAGGCCACAACTGCATCTTCGAGGCCGAAGTACTGGGAGCCCTGGAGCACCTCACCGAAGACTACGCCGTGCTGTACGCCGCAGATGTGGTTCCCTACGGCTATTGCGTGGGGGATGACTGCCAGCTGTTCGACCCCTATTTGTTCGACGATTACCTGGACTACTGGATCACGACATACAACGCCGCCATCTGGATCTGGGGCTCGGATCTGATGGAAGTGGGGCACCCGGAATTCGTCGGATATCTGGTTCCTGACACCGGGGGCTCCACCTTGCCGCTCAATGGGGACTATACTTTCGACTCCATGTGGGTGTTCAGCTTCTAGGCGGGAGGTAAAAGGCCTGGATGAGCGAGAGGTCAGACAGGTCCACGGATTCGGTACCGGATCCCTTCCACTCCGCCCCTGAGATACCCGCGGTTGCGCGCCGGGACACGCAGGAAGCGCCGGCCATGATCTGGCCGATCCCGTCCCCACGTCTTCGCAAATCCATCGAGACCCGCCTGGTCAACCTGGCCGAGTATCATTTCCTGACCAGGCTCGGTGCCGCCGCCCTCGCCGCCGGGGTCTACTGCCTCAGCGGGGGAGCGCTGTTCATCTTACTGGCGTATTCCCTCGATGAACCCGCCTCCCCACTGATCTTCGGGGTGCTCTACTCCACTGCATTCATCCTGCTGACGCTGTTGACCTACCGGCTGAGCCCCAAGGATCCACTACAGGCCTACCGGGACGCGGAGTTTGCACGCACCGGCACGCACCCTACCGCCAACCGATTGTCCATGCCCCGCTGGCAGCGGATCGTGCTGTTCGGCCCGTTGATCACCGTGCTGGCGTTCCGCCGCATCGTCGAGCAGCCGCCCCCGCGGGATGCGGAGACCCTGGAGACCGCGCTGCGCATGCTCCCGGCGCTGCACGATCCCTTGCCGTTGAGCCGAGCTGAGGAGGCGGGGATCGGGAATCCCGAGGCGGTCCGCAGGGCCACGGTGCTCCTCAATGCGTTGGGGCTCACCGATCTGATCCGGGCGCCGGATGGCGAGTTGCTGCTCTGCCCGAGGAGTGCCGCCGCCAAGCTACTCCGCGGCGACGACGAAGAATAATCCGCACCCTACAGCTTGATCCCAGCGCCTCTCGCAGCTTTCTTCATGCCCGAGTACCAGCCGGCCCGTGCGGCAAAGGCCAGCGCCTCCGTGTTGCAGGCCTTTGCGGCGTCGGCGTCCCGCATGATGGTGAACAGCAGGGCCCGATTGAGGGCCGCCCGGGCCTTGAGCACCGGCTCCATGTCCAGGTCGTTGCGTACGTCGTCGAGGAGGCTGGCCGCGCCCCTCGGATCCCCGCGTTCGATGAGCACGCTGGCCAACGCCAGCCGCGCCCGGCCCGCCAGATGGCCGAGCCCCAGCCGGTCCGCATCGCCGACGATGCGCTGGAATCGCTCCCGGGCGTCGTCTTTCTTGCCCGTCTTGGTCTCGATACGGCCGATGCGCAGCTCGGCTTCCAGGCGTATCCCTTCGGCCACATCTCCAAACTGGAATAGGCCCAGCGCTGGCGCGGGGGGGGGGGGGCCCCCGGCGCGGTCGCGGCGTTTGAGGGCCGTCGCCGCCATCAGTAGCCGGCCGCTGAGCTGGAGTTCGCTGTCGTTCGTCTCCCCGATCTGCCGTCCGGCCTGCTCGAGAGCCGTCTGGGCATCTGGATCATTGAGCCCCACCTTTGCCTCGGCCTGGGCCAGCTGAACCGCCGCCCCGTACTCGGGCCCCAGGCGTTGGCGGATGGTGACCTGAGCCAGTATCTCCAGCGCTGCGCTGGGCTCTCCGGCCTCGGTCATCGCCTTGGCCAGCAATGTCGCCTGACGGATGCGGATCGTGGTCCACTCCACTTCGGCGCGGGAGAGTGAGAGGGCTTTTTGCAGCGGGGCGATGGCGCGCTTGGGCTGCTCCACAGCCATCAGCACCTCGCCGACCTCCTGCAACAGCTCCGCCGCCTTGGCGTGCTGGCCGGCCTTCTCCAGGTGCACCGCCTGCTGGAGCAACAGGAATCGCTGCCGGGAACCGCGCGCGTAGCGGGCCGCGTGCGACGACATGGACGCCATCTCGGCGTGCAGGCGGACCTCCTCGCCGGGGCGGATCTCCTTGCACACCACGGTCGCGACGGACCGCGAGCCGATGAGCCAGCGCCTCCCTGCACACTCGACGAGCCCAGCCTGCTCCAGGAATTCCAGCATCTCGGCGAGGGATTGCTCCCCCGGCTTCATCTGGCTCAGGCCGTCCTCGTCCAGTCCCAGAGGGGCCAAAGAGAGCATGTGCAGCAGGCGTTGCTGCTGGGCCGTCAGTGCACGGACCCGGTCCTGGATGAGGGTGTCCAGGTCCACCAGGGTGCGGGGGGCCCGGTTGCCGTAGTTCCACGAACCGTCGACGCCGGGTAGCAAGCGTTTGTTCTCCGCGTCCAGGTAGGCCCGGTGGTGGAGCCAGGCGGGGTAGCAGAGGTCCGGCCCCTGCAACAGCGGCTCGTCCCCCATGAAATCGGAAGCCATCATCTGCCGTTCGCCCGGAGTCAAGGCGGTCAGTTGGCGACGGTGACTGCCCGCGTGCGAGCCCGTCAGGGTCAGGGCGCAGCCGACCACCAAGGTGGGGCGGTCCCGGAACCACTTGGAGTCGAAGAAGGAGTCCTGCAGTTCCCGCGGCAGTAGATCCAGATCGTCGATCACCACCACCCTGGGACCGTCAGCCTTGGCCTGGGCGAGGAGGTCCCCGGGGGTGAGGAACGGGCTCAGATCGGGGGCAGTGGGACGGACCAGGAACACCTCCCAGCCAGCGGCGCCCGCCATATTGGCGGCGGCCGCCAGCAGCCGGGAGCGGCCGGCCCCCCGCGCGCCCATCATTAGCCATGAGGCCCAGCCCTGCTGCTCGGCCCGCTCCAGGGCATGCCCGAGTTCGGTCAGCAACTCGTCCCGGCCGACCACCCGCTGGCCGACGCGCGGGTAGGGGCCCACGGGCTCGTCCTGCTCCGGCTCCGGGATGGCCACGGGGGTGGGGGCGTTGGCGTCGAGTTCGGGGGCGGCCTCGTCCAGCTGGATCAGCTCGTCCCAGGTCCCGCCGGCCATCTTTTCGCCGACGGTCGGTTCCTGGGAGGCCAGCCCTCCCGCCGTGGTCTCGCCCGTGTCGGGCATGCGCATGGCGCCACCGCCCACGGTGGTCTCGCCCGTGTCATCGGGGGCTACACGCGGCGTCCCGCCCTGCGGCGTGGGGGCGCTGGAAACCGAGCCCCAGGGGTTGGGATGTGGGGGGAGGGGGGGCGAACTGGTTGGCCGGGGCCGCATCCAGTTTTCCAGCGCCGCGCGGAAGGTGGCCACATCGGGGTAGCGGTTGTCCATGCTGCGGGCGATGGAGCGCGTGCAGATGGCGGAAAGCTCCGGCGGGATGGGTGAGCCGCTGGCCGCGGAGATGGCCGGCGGAGGGTCCTCGTTGACCTTGCGTACCAGGTAGTCCATCGGGTTGGGCTCGTCGAACGGGAGCCGCCCGGTGAGCATCTCGTAGAAGATCGTCCCTACCGAGTAGAGGTCGGCCCGCCCGTCCAGCGGCTTGCCCATCGCCTGCTCGGGTGCCATGTAGATGGGGGTCCCGCAGACGGTGCCCGCGCGGGTCAACTTCATGTTGTCGAACCCGCCGTCCAGGGCCCGTGCGATGCCAAAATCCAGTACCTTGACGAAATCCGGCCGGCCGGGGACGTCGCAGGCCATGATATTGGCCGGCTTGATGTCCCGGTGGAGGATCTTGGCGGAGTGGGCAGCCTCCAGCGCAGAGAGGGTCTGGATCAACAAGTCCGCGATGCGCTGGAAACCCAAGGGTTGCTGGCGATAAATGATGTCGCCGAATCCCACGCCGTCGAGGTACTCCATGGCCAGATAGAGGCCGAAGCGGGGATCTCGGCCGTAGTCGACGATCTGGACGATGTTGGGGTGCTGGAGGCGGCTGGCGGCCAGCGCCTCCCGGCGGAAGCGGACCTCGTACTCCTCGGTCCTGTCCTCCATATCGGTGGGGAGCACCTTGATCGCCACCCGCCGCCCCAGGTTGATCTGCTCGGCGACGTAGACCTGGCCCATGCCTCCCCGGCCGATGACCTTCTCCAGCCGGTAGCGCTGATCGAGGATTTCACCGCCGTTTGGGGTCGAGGGCTCGTTCATGAGAACTGTGCCAGAGCTTGCCTGAGTTCGTCACAGGTCTGATAGCGGTCGTCGGGATCCTTCTCCAGTAGCCGGAGGATGATCTCCTCGAGGGGGGCTGGCATGTCCGCGCGGAATCCGCGGGGACTGGGGGGATCCTGGTTGATGTGGGCCAGCATAAGCTCGAAGGTCTCCTCGGCCTCGAACGGCAGCTCGCCGGTGAAGAGCTGGAACATCAGGCAGCCCAGGGAGTACAGGTCGGTGCGGGTGTCCAGATCCTTGGCCCCGCGGATCTGCTCGGGGGACATGTACAGGGGGGTGCCGTAGGCCAGCCCGGTGCGCGAGATGCCCTTGACGTCCATCAGCTTGGCGATGCCGAAATCCAGTAGCTTGACCACGCCGCCCTCGATGACCATGACGTTTGGGGGCTTGATGTCCCGGTGGATCACGCCTATCTCGTGGGCGGCGGCGAGCCCATCGCAGATCTGCCGCACGAAGTGCAGGCCCATGCCGAAGGGCAGCTGCCCGCCCGCCTCCTCGACGACGGCCTCCAGGTCGTGCCCCTGCAGATACTCCATGGTGATGAACCGCAGCCCATCCACCTCGGAGATGTCGTACAGGCGGATGATGTTGGGGTGGGTCAGCTTGCGGGCCAGCTTGATCTCCTGGCGGAACCAACCCAGGCTCTGCTCGGTGACATCGGTGGGGTGGATCACCTTGATGGCCACCATTTCGTCCAGCTCCAGGTCCATGGCCTTGAACACCGCGCCGCGCCCGCCAGCGCCGATGCGGCCCGCCAACTCGTACCGCTCGCCCAGGCGGGCACCGGGCTCCAGCCGGATGAGGGGTGGGGGCTGGACATCGGTGCTGGTCTGCCCGACATCGCCGCCCATGGCGGTGGGGGCCGAGCCCGCGGAGGGGCCGACGTCCGCCACCGGCTGGCCCGTGACCGCAACGGCCTGGGTCGGCTGGGATGCACGCTGATCGGGCGTGGGCTGGAAGGGCGGCGGCGCCGCTACCGGGGGAGCGGGGGCCACCGGGGGGGCTGCAGGAGGCGTCCCCGGGGCCGCGGCCGGATTGCCCTCCGGCTCCAGGTCGTCGAAGGCCTCCAGGTCCTCGTCCGGGCGGAGCGGTTCGCTCCTCCCCTTCATGCGCTTGGTGGTCTGCTCGTAGCCGAAATCCTCCTTGAGGACCTTCTTGTACACGGCCGCCGAGTCCTTCTGATAGACCAGCATCTTCTCCAGCAGCTGGGATACGTCCCGGTAGTTGGGATCGAAGGCCAGGATCTTCTCGTAGTACTCCTGGGCCGTCTCCCAGAATTCCCCCTTCTCGTAGACCTGCGCCAGGCGGTACAGCAGCTCGGCGCCATCTGCGGTGAGGTCGCGGTACATGAACTCGTTGAGGAACCGTTCGGCGTTGAAGGACATGTCGCCCTTCTTCTCCAGGGCATCGACGGTCAGGTGGACGGCCTCCATGTAGCGCGGGTCGGTGTACTTGAGGTAGCAGATCGACTTGATGGCATCGTCGGGAAGGCTGGCCTCCAGGTAAGCCCTGGCGGAATCCAGGTAATTGCCGCCGCGGGCCATCATCTCGCCCACCTTGGCCCAGTCGGGGATCAGCTTGCCGACCTCCGCCGCCTCCAGCCAGCGGTGCGCTCGCTCGAAGGCGCGCAAGGACGCCGGGTAGTCCTTGCCCTGGTGATACAGACGCCCCGCCAGCACGAACTCCTCCATCTCTTCGCACATGCGGGCTGCGTCCAGCGGCCGGTCCGCCCGCATCAGCGTCTCGATGGCCTCCTGGCGCATGTCCAGCTCCAGGTAGATCCGCGCCGCCTCGGCCGGCTGCCCGGCGGCGGCCAAGGCCTGGGCGGCCTTGAAGGGCTCGCCGGCCTGCTTGAGCAGGTGGGCTGCTTTTTCCGCCTCGCCGCCCTTGAGCCGGTAGTGGCCGGCCCACTTGAGCAGCTTCTTCTGGGCCTCCAGAGTGTTGGAACGGCCCTTGATGCGGACGAACTCCGCCTCGAACTGCTCCGCCGCTGCCAGGAACTCGCCGGCCTCGGCAAAGGATTTGGCCGCCTCTTCGTGGCGGCCCAGCTGCCTCAGCACCCGCGCCGCGTCGGCAGGGCTGCGGGCCTGGCGGTAGAAGTGCATCGCCTTGTCGGTCTTGCCGTCCTTCTCGCAGACCCGGCCCGCGTCCTTCCACATCTGGCCCTGTGAATAGGCCTGGAGCGCCAGCCGGTAGTTCTGCAGGGACTCGAAGACGCGGCCGGCCTCCTTGAAACGACCCTGGGACAGCAACGCCTTGGCTTCACGAATCGTTGTCATGAATCACATGTCCTACACGATGTACTTGTCGAACAGGGCCAGGTCTTCGGCGTGTTTACGAGCCTCTTCGGGGGTGATCTTGCCCCGCTCCATCAGCCTCAACAGCGCCTGGTCCATGGTCTCCTGACCCGTGGCCTGGTGGTCGGCGGTCTGCAGTAACGAATAGATCTGGTAGGTCTTGCCCTCGCGGATCAGGTTGGAGACCGCGTAGGACCAGGTGAGCAGCTCCACCGCGGCGACACGGCTGAGACCGTCCACCGTCTTGCACAGCTTCTGGGCCACCACCCCCCGCATGGACATGGAGAGCATGCCGCGGATCTGCTCCTGCTGCTCCTCCGGGTAGGCATCGATGATGCGGTCGATGCTCCGGGAGGCGGAGCTGGTGTGCAGGGTGCCGAACACCAAGGTGCCCGTCGCGGCCAGGGTCATGGCCAGCGAGATGGTCTCGTTGTCCCGCATCTCGCCCACCAGGATGACGTCCGGCGACTCGCGGAAGGAAGCCCGCAGCGCGCTGGCAAAGCTATCCACATCGCGGCCCACCTGACGCTGGGATATCACCGATTTTTCCGGGTGATAGATGAACTCGATGGGGTCCTCGATGGTGAGGATGTGCTTGCGGCGGGTCTCGTTGATGGCGTTGACGATGGCGGCCAGCGTCGTGGACTTGCCGCACCCCGTGGGGCCGGTGACCAGCACCAGCCCCGAGTCCAGCCCGACGAACTGGTTGAGGCCCTGGGGCAGCCGCATCTCCCTCATCGACGGCGGCGTCTCCGGGATGATCCGGAACGCGGCCCCCATGCCCTCGGCCTGGGAGAACATGTTGACCCGGAAGCGGGCCACGTCGGGGATCTCGTAGGCCAGGTCCAGGTCCTGCTTGAGCAGGAACTCGGCCCGTTGCTCGTCGTTGAGGATCTCGAACAGGAAGCGCTTGGTCTCGTGGCCGCTGAGCTGGCGGAACTTCACGTGCACCAGATCGCCGTTGTAGCGGATGACCGGAGCGGCGCCGGCGCAGAAGTGGAGGTCCGAGGCGTTCTGTTCCACGACCAACCGCAAGAAGGAATCGATGCGCGGCATCAGTTGGCCTCCTCTTCGCTCGCCTCTTCTTCGTCTTCGTCATCGAAGAAGTGGGCGAACAGCTTGCGATCCGTGGCCTTGGCGTACGCCTCCTCCGGGCTGATGGTTCCCGCATTGGCCAGCTGCAACATCTCCCGGTCCATCAGCCGCATGCCGTGCTCGTAGTTGGTGGTGATCGTCGAGGGGATCTGGTGGATCTTGCCCTGACGCATCATGTTGGCGATGGCGTTGTTGTTGATCATCAGCTCCACGGCCAGCACGCGCCCCTTGCCGTCTGCCCGCGTGAGCAACTGCTGGCACAGCACCCCACGGAGGCTCTCGGAGATCATCACCCGGATCTGCGGCTGCTGGTGGGGTGGGAAGGCATCGAGGATGCGGTCGATGGTGTTGGCGGCGCTGATGGTGTGCAAGGTGCCGAACACCAGGTGGCCGGTCTCGGCGGCGGTCACGGCAAAGGCGATGGTCTCGGCGTCCCGCATCTCCCCCACCAGGATCACATCCGGGTCCTCACGCAGCACGGAGCGCAGCGCCGTGTTGTAGTCGATGGTGTGGGTGCCGATCTCCCGCTGGTTGACCAGGCAACTGAAATCCTTGGAGTGCCTGTACTCGATGGGGTCTTCCAGCGTGATGATGTGGCGCGACTGGGTGTGGTTGATGTGGTCGATGAGGGTGGTGAGGGTGGTGGATTTGCCCGAGTTGGATGGCCCGGCGATGAGCACCAGTCCCGAGTGATAGGTGGTGAAATCCAGCACGTTGTCGGGCAGGTTCAGGTCCTCGAAGGCGAGGATCTCGTCGGAGATGACGCGGAACACGATGTTGGTGCCCGTGTGCTGTTTGTACACGTTCACGCGGAACCGGTAGTGCTCGTTCTGGCTCTCGTAGGAGGTGTCCACGTCCAGTTCTTTGGCCAGCTCGTCGAGCTTCTTGTCCGACAGGATGGCGCGCACGATGCCCATCGTCGCCTCGGGGGTCAGCACCTCTTCGTGGATGGGCTCCACCTTCCCGAGGACCTTCATGGACGGCCGGTCGCCGGCCATGATGTACAGGTCGGTGGCGCCGCGGTTCTTGGCCTCCTCGAGGAGTTCGTCGATGAAGGACAGGGACTCGGCGACCTTCTCCTCGAGTTCGGTGGTGTTCACGTTCACGTTGAGCTTGGTCAACGTCTTCTGGGCGAACAGACGCACGTCCTTGTCGATATCGTTGACCACCTTTTGGACCTCGGGCACCACTTCCGGCGTGCCGATGGCGTCCAGCGCCTTGAGCACCTCCAGGCGGAACTCGCCCACGCTGTTGGTCAGCATGCGGCCCAGGTAGGGGACGGCCCGGGGGTCCTTGAGCTTGCACAGCGCCTGCACGCAGACCCAGTGCACGGAGGGGTTCTTGAGCAGGTTGACCACCACCGGCGTGGCCCGGCGGTCCCCCAGCTCACCGAGGGCCTCGATGGCCCGCTCCTGGACCCACCAGTCCGGGTCCTCCTTGGCGGCCTGGGCCAGGGGTGAGATGGCCCGTAGATCTTTGAGGCGGATCAGCACCTCCACCGCATAGCGGCGGACGATGTCGCTGGAGTCGTCCAGCAGCTCGATGATGTGCTCGGTGATCTGTTCGCCGGAGATGTTGACCAGCACCTCGGTGGCCCGTTCGCGGACCCACCAGTCCTCGTCCCGCAGGTGACGGACGAGGCGCTTCCACAGGGTGCCGTCCGGGTCGCCGATCTCGTTGATGATCTCGATGACCGCCCGCCGCACGTGCACGTTGGGGCTGTTCATCATCAGCACCAGCATGCGGGCCAGGTTGACGCGACCGGCCTTACCCAGCTCCACCAGGCCCTCGGTGGCCTTGTTGCGCAGGACCAGGTTTTCCGATTCCAGCAGGTTGACCAAGGTGGGGATGGCGTCGTCGGAGCCGATGTCCAGCAGGGCGTCCACACAGGCGGTCTGGATGGTGACGTTGTCGATGCGGGCGGCCTCGCCCAGGGTCTCGATGGCCTCCATGGTGCGCAGCTGGCCCAGGGCACCGATGGCGGCCTTGGCGACCCAGTGGTTCTCGTCCCAGACCAGGTCGATGAGGGTGGGCACGTGGGACTCGTCGCCCATCACGCCGAGGCCCAGAGCCGCCCGACCGCGGACCATCGGGTCCGAGTCGGAGACCAGCGTCATCAGCGCCTCTGATGCCTCCTTGCGGGCCGCCTTCATGTACTTCTCTTCGGCGAGCACCTGCACGATCTTCACGCGCTCGTTGCGTTCAGAGGCCGGGAACATGCGCATCAGGATTGGGATCGAGTAGTGGCCTGCGATGCGGATCAGGACGTCGATGACCTCCAGGCGGGAAGGCCACTGTTCAGCGGCCGTCTGTTCGATGAGGGAGAACAGGGTCTTGCCGCCCACCTGGGACAGAACGAGGGCAGCCATGGCACGCATGCGGTCGTCACGACCCTTGAGGAACGCGAATAGCTTGGGTTGCCACGTGGTGTCGTTGAGTTCCACCAGGGTCGCGGCGATCACTCTGCGCAGGCGCTCGTCCGATGTTCGGGCGGTGTCGATGAGAAAGGGGCAGATGGAGGTGTCCTTACGGCGCACAGCCATCGTCGAGGCGATCTTCTCCAGCCAGGTCAGCTGTCGGTGATTGTACTTGTTGGCGTCCTTGGCGATGACGCCGAATAGCTGGCGGATGTTGCTGTCGGTTGCGTCCGCATTCTGGCGGATGAAGTTCTCGACATCCTCGTCGGAAGTCCACTCCGCCTTGCGATAGACGTTGATGAAATTCTTGATCGTCATTCTTTGCCCCACCCAGTCCTTGGATTCATTCGTACAAGCCAGTTTAGCAGCGTTTGGAATCACGCGCGCCGGCGTGCGCGACGCTCAGGGACTTAGCAAGCGGGCCTCGACGGGTTAAAATGCGGCCATGTCAGTTCATGCCAGATGGGTCCTCGAGTTGAGTTTGATGACGGTCGCCGGCCTTGTCCTGTTCGTGCTGGGTTGCGGCACGCAATATCAGGGCGACGATGACAGCGCCGCCGGCGATGACGACAGCGCCGAAGGTGATCCGGACGAGGATGGTGATGGCTATCCGGCGTCGGAGGATTGCGATGACGGCGACGCCGCGTTGAACTACGACGATGCGGATGGGGACGGCGTCACCAGCTGCGACGGGGACTGCGACGATAGCGACGCGATGACCAAGCCGGGCATGCCGGAACGGTGTGACGGGCTGGACAACGACTGTTCGGGGTTTGCGGAGCTGGATGGGGATGGCGTGTGTGGGATCTGGGCCTACAACGCCATCCAGGAGGCCTGGACGGCCTATGCGCTGAATCCGGCGGGCTCGGAGCATGGGCCGGTGGAGAGCATCGAGGCGGCTTTTGCCATCACGGATCTGGACCAGGTGTTCGTGCTGACGGAGACCCAGTACCACGTGCTGGATCCCTTGCAGCTGACCTGGATCGGTTCGGGGTTGCGGGGCGATCTGTTCCCCGAGGTCGCGGGCCAGTCGATCCTGGCTGCTGCGGCCATTTCGGCGGCCCATCAGGGCGGAGACCTGGCGAGCATCGCGCTGATGACCGAGACGCTCATACATAGCTATACGTACACCGTCACTGGCGGGTATTACGCGTATGCCGGTTCGGGTGAATACACGGGCGTCTGGGAGGGGGCGTTCGCGCCGCCTCCGGACACGATCTTGGCCGCGTGGCTGGACGAGACCAACGAGTTTGGCTGGGCGGTGGAGGGGAATCCTGCGGACCTGTGCGGCGCCGAGAGCGTCACCATCGGAACGTACTTCGCGTTCATGTCCAACGAGGGGCGCATCTACCTGTACGACGGCCAGTACTGCAACGACTTCATCAGCTTCGTCATCACCGATCAGTGGGTCATGTTCGCCGATCCAGACGCGCCCCTGGCCAGCATCAGCCGCGCCGTCGCTTGGCCCGGCGGCCGCCTCCTGGTCTTCGGGCCGCTGCCGTAGTCCGCTCGACCTGTCGTGGTGTTCCCTGCCGTGCCCGTCAGGCGTGCGGGAGCTG
The DNA here is from genome assembly GCA_964504165.1 of uncultured Rickettsiales bacterium. Classification (GTDB taxonomy): domain Bacteria; phylum Myxococcota_A; class UBA796; order UBA9615; family CAYRNR01; genus CAZDDH01. The sequence continues at coordinate 20,575 of CAZDDH010000062.1, forward strand.
AGGAGTACCCACAATCCTGCTGTGTCCCACCGCCTCCAGCCTGCGCTCCGTGGTGGCCGGCTGGAGGCTACAGCTGGAGATCATGCGACGCCTCCCGCTCCACTCCTCGGCGTCTCTCCGCTTCCGGCGGCCGAGCGCTCTCAACTGTTTCGTGGTGATCATGAGAAAGGAATTCATGAGAAGGGGTGGTGGTGGGCCCGCCCACCCCCACCCACCTCCACGGGGCCTTTGGCCCCGGGAGTGCTCGCATCGCTGCGCTCGCTGCGCTGGGAGGGGGGGACCCCCTTGCCCCCCTCCACTCGTCAGGCGCTGGGAGGGAGATGCTCGCATCGCGTTGCTCGCTGCGCGGGAGAGAGAAAGACCCGCCCGCGACGTCCCTACCCGCACGCTCCCGCGTACTCCCCCCATCCTCGTCGCTGGGATTCTCCCTGCTTGATCCGACATACCCGTGCAGCACAGCTATGGAACCACTATCCTCGGACGGGTGTTCGGAGAACAAGGAGATCGCCCATGAGTGGCTTGGCAAAAGCGCCCGGATTCGAGAGCGCGCAGCGCACCATCCAGCGCAGCAACAGCGTCCGGGACAGCGCCAGCGCGCGTTTGCGCAACAACGCCACGAAGGCGGGAGTGGCTGACGAACCGATGGCGTGCCCCAGGTGTCGCGTCCGCTACGTGGTTGGATCCGAGTGTCCCGACTGTCGGGTAGAGCTGGTGGGGGAGTCATACATCGACGCAGCGCCGCCGCGGTCGACCAGGCCCATCCTCTTCGACTGGCTGTTCAGCCACCTCACTACTGTCGTGATCGTGGCCGCAGGTGCGCTGGTCGTGCCGGCGGTCATCTTCCAGATGATCAGCACAGCCTGGAAGGTCCAGGGACTCTGACCCGCACGCGCTTCTTCACCGCTGCCCGGCAAAGGGACAACTCGGTCGAGAGATCAGTCGCTCGTTGATTCGTGGATGTGAACGAAAGCGGAGGTTAGTTCGAGCAGCCGAGGGGATGGTAATGCAGCCCGATCTCATCCCCCGCGTGGGGGATGTGATCCTCATCGAATTCGATGCGGTTGAAATCCGGGTTGTAGACCCAACCTTCGGTCATCAACACACCGTTGAGGTGCACGGCCACGGTGTTGTCGACGGGCGAGCTGCCCAGGTCGAAGGTGGTCCGTAGGCCTTCGGTGAGCCACAGTGGCGAGGTCATGGTGTCGGTCCACTGATCCGTGCAGATTGACTCCGAGAGCCCTTCCGTCATGGCAACGGCTTGTTCGTAGCGGGGTGCTGGATCGCAGCCGCCCTCAGTTGCCGCCGCGACCGCGCTGATCATGACCATGCTGGGATCGTCCTTCAGGCCTTGCAGGTCCGCAACATAATCAGCGACATCATCAGGCGATTGATCGTCCACATCGGTAATGATCAGGACTCTTAGAGCTCCATCTTCACGCAAAAAGCCGTGATTGATTCCTCCTGGAGCAGCCAGTGAGCCCGAGAGAGCTTCGACCGCGTGGATCAGGCCCTCTTCGGTCGAAGCCCCCATAGTGCCCACAGATACTGAGCTGGCAAAGAGGGCATTTACGTAGGGAGTCTCGGGTGTCAGGTAAGGCACGGGGCCCTGGAAAGTGGCATCGTCCGTTGTCACCACGGCGATGTGGTAGTCCGGAGCATAGCTCTCGAGCACCGACAGGAATGACTCCACGTTGTCACTCAACGTCTGTTGGTGGTCGGTCATGGAGCAAGAGTTGTCCACCACCAGCAGCAGGTCCGTACTGTACGGAGCCTCCTGCTCATAAACATCCGCCACTTCATGAGAGAAGTGCGCTTCACCCGTGATCGTCACCTCCGTCGCCGGCTCCGTGGGATCGTTGCTGTTCACCACGAAGAAAGCCGAGTCTGGGTATTCGTTCTGTGGCTCGTAGTAGACCGTGAAGGCGGTCCACTGCCTGGGCGGGAGGATCACCTCGGTCTCCGGAAGGCCGGTGACGCTGAAATCGTCGCTGGTGAAGGAGGCGGCGATGTCGTGGATGTGTAGTGGGGCCGAGCCCACGTTGTGCAACGTGATCCGCTGGGTCTGGGGGCACCCGACAGGCAGGTCGTCGAAGTGCCAGACCGAGGGGCTGATTTGCAGCCGGGGGGCTTCGCAGCCGCCGCGGAAGGGGACCCGGATCTCCGGCGTGTCCGTGTCGTCGCTGCGGATGAGCAGGTTGGACAGGGCTTCGCCGTCCTCGTCCGGCGTGTACGTAACGCCGATTGTCGTGGACTCATCGGGTGCCAAGATTGTCTGCCACGGGTCGCCGTCGATGTGGAACGATCCGTTCACGTGGACGTCCGAGAGGGCTATCTCGTCGATGATGAGGTCGTCGATGCCGGTGTTGTGGATGTGCAGCTCCAAGGTGTCCGTCTGGCCGCACTTGACGTTGCCGAAATCGAGCACCGCAGGTTCCACCAGGATCTGGCCACTCTGGATGCTCTCGGGTATGGGGTCGACCCCCATATCCATGACGACCTCTTCACAGGCCGGCAAAGCCACCGATAGGCTCAAAAGCAAAATCGGAACACACGAACGCACGTATGAGATGCCTCCAATAACGAATTTAACAACAGATCCTGTACAACTTGCCACCAATTTCTTGACTTTTCTGAACGAGACTCAGCCTTTAACTATCTGCGAAATCAAGCAAATCGAGTAAATTGCAAGAACCGTGCCCCTTAACAGGGCCTTCGCAAACCTGATGGCGCGTCAGCGTGACAGATCGTCCCGCAGGTATTTGAGCAGCCGGCGGGCGGGCTCGGCGCGGTTGAAGGGAGCGCTGATCTGGAGGCCCTGCACGTGTTCGTGGACTTCGGCCAGGGTCTCCATCGCCACCTCCAGGCCCACCTCCCACTCGGCTTCCTTGGAGCCGGCGGCCCGCAGGCGGTCCATGGTGCGTTCGGGGATCGTCACGCCGGGCACCTCGCCGTTGAGGAACTCGGCGTTGCGCAGCGACTGCAGCGGCCAGATCCCTGCGATGACCGGGATGGCGTATTGCTTGTTGTGTTCGATGAACTCCAGCAGCGGCTCCACCTCGAACACGGGCTGGGTGATGTAGTACTCGGCGCCGGCGTCCACTTTCCAGTAGAAGCGCTCGTGTTCGCGCTCCATGTTCACGGCAGTGGGGTTGGCCCCCACGCCGATGAGGAACGAGGTGGGGTCGCCGATGCTGCGGTGGCCGATGTCAAAGCCGGAGTTGAGCCGGGTGACGATGTTGGTCAGACCGACGGAGTCCACGTCGAAGACAGCCGTGGCCTTGGGGTAGTCCCCGAGCACCGGCGGGTCACCGGTGACCAGCAGCACGTTGTGGATGCCCAGGGTGTGGGCGCCCAGCAGGTCGGACTGCATGCCCAGGATGTTGCGGTCCCGGCAGACGTAGTGCAGCACCGCCTCGATGCCCACCTCGTCCTGCAGGCGGGCCGACATGGCCATCGGGCCCATGCGGGCGGAAGCGCGGGGACCGTCGGGCACGTTGATGGCGTCGAAGCCCTGCTCCTTGAGTTCGGTGGCGATGCGCAGGATTCGTTCCAGGTGCCAGCCACGCGGTGGCGTGAGTTCCACGGAGGTGACGAATTCTCCGGCAGCGATCTTCTGCCCCAAGGAGGATTTGTCGGCCATCGGGACCGGCTCCGGGAGGGTCTCGGAGCGGGGTGGATCGCGCTGGATGACGATGCGGGGCGCACCCTGGTCCATGCGCACTGCGCCGGCGATGGCCCGGATGTGTTCGGGGGTGGTCCCGCAGCAGCCGCCGACGACCCGAGCGCCCGCCTCGATGAAGCGCTGGGCGAACTTGGCGAAGTAATCGGGGGACGACAGGTAGATCAGCCGTCCGTCCACGTTCTTGGGTAGCCCGCCGTTGGGTTGAGCCGCGAGGGGCAGGTCCGTGACGGTGGCCATCTTCTCCAGCGTGTCGAACATGGCCGCCGGTCCCACCGAGCAGTTGACGCCGATGACGTCGGCCCCCCACTCGACCATGCGCCGGGCGAAGACGGATGGCTCGGTACCGTACAGGGAGTTCCCGTCCCGTCCGACGGTCATCTGGGCCACGACGGGCAGGTCCGGGGCGACCTCCTTGACCGCCTTGATGGCCTGACCCATCTCGGAGAGATCGGCGATGGTCTCCAGGACGAACAGATCCACGCCCCCTTCGGCGAGGGCCTCGGCCTGCTCGCGGAAGGCGTCGCGGGCCTCGTGAAGGCCGGTGGGACCCCACGGCTCCAGGCGGATACCCAGGGGGCCGATGGAGCCGGCCACGTAGGTCTCGTCCCCCGCCGCCTCCCGGGCGATACTCGCCGCCAGGCGGTTGATCTCGACGAGCTGCTCATCCAGGTGATGCTGGCTGAGCTTGAACCGGTTGCCGCCGAAGGTGTTGGTCTCCACGACGTGCGCGCCGGCGCGGATATAGTCCCCGTGCACCGAGGCGACGATGTCGGGCTCGGTCAGGTTCAACTGCTCGAAGCAGCGGTTGTAGAACACGCCGCGGTCATACAGCTGCGTGCCCATCGCCCCATCGAAGACGACGACCTGCTGCTCCAGGAATTTCATGAACGGTTGGCGCAAGCTGACCTCCGTACACGCGGCGCCCACATACCGACCGTGCCGGTCGGGCCGCCCGCGCCGCGTAGCCTACAACAATAGGTCACGTCTGGCCCGGCGCAAGTCCTGCCTCGATTTGAGGCCGGTCCGCGCCCGCAAGCGCGCCCGTAAACAATGTGCAAACCCCCCTTTCGCAAACTGTCCCTTCTGTTAGCATGGCGCCCTTGCTACTACCAGGAGAGGGCGCGATCCATGGAATTCAGCTTCACAGAAGAACAGGAGTTCTTCCGCAGCCAGGTCAGGGATGCGGTGGACCGGATGATCATCCCCCAGGCCGAACACATCGACGAGACCGAGGAATTCCCGCAGCAGCTGTGGGACGAGTTCGCCGCGCTGGGCTTCTTTGGACTTCGCTATCCGGCGGAGTACGGCGGCCTGGACGTGGACACCATCACCGCGATGATCTTCTTCGAAGAGCTGGCCCGGGGATCCAACGGATTTTCCATGGCGGCCACCGTGCAAATGCTGATGGGGACGTACTTCGTCAACCGTTTCGGCAGCGAGGAGATCAAGCAGCGCGTCCTGGTCCCCGCCATCGCCGGCCAGAAGATCGCCGCCGTCTGCTTCACCGAGGACCAGTCGGGATCAGACCTGGGGGGGACCCGCACCACGGCCAGCCGGGATGGGGATGACTGGATCATCAACGGGGTCAAGCAATGGGTGACCAACGGCCCGGTCTGTGACTTCGCCACCGTGCTGGCCACCACCGACGCAGAAAAGGGCATGAAGGGGCTGGATTTCTTCTTGGTGGAGATGGACCGCGAGGGGGCCTCCAAGGGCAAGGAGATGACCAAGCTGGGGTCGCGGGGGTCCGCCACGTCGGAGCTGATCTTCGACCACGTACGCATCCCCGGCGACTGTTTCCTGGGCGACGAGGTGGGCCGGGGCATGATGCACACCACCGATATCCTCAACGAGGTGCGGGTGATGACCGGGCTCAACGCTTGCGCCATCGCCAAGCAAGCGATGGACGACGCCAAGGAGTACGCCCAGAAGCGCATCGCCTTCGGGCGCCCCATCTCCAAGTTCCAGCTCATCGCCGCCAAGTTCGGCAAGTTCTACGCCCAGTACGAGGTGGCCCGCACGATGTTGTATCGGGTGGCCTGGATGCTCCAGGAAGGGCAGACCTGCCAGAAGGAGGCGATGGCGGCCAAGTACTTCGCCACCGAGATGTGCCTCGAGGCGGTGGACGAGGTGACCCGCATCTTCGGCGGCGGCGCCTTTGCCCGCGAATATCCCGCGCAGCGGTACTTCCGCGACGCGCGCTTTTTGCTATATGGGGGTGGGACCCACGAGGTTTTGCTCAGCTACCTCGGTAAGCAGTATCTGAGAGGTTGACGATGGAGATATTTGTCTGTGTGAAGCAGGTGGCCGATGCCGAGGCCATCGTCGAGGTGGGGGCCGATGGCTCCCTGTCCGTCGAAGAACGCTGGGCTACCAGTTTTTTTGATGAGGTAGCCGTCGAGCAGGCGCTGCAGCTCAAGCAGCAGCTGGGCGGGACGGTGACGGCCATCACGGCGGGTACGGGCAAGGCCGTGGACGCCCTGCGGCGGGCCATCGCCATGGGCGCCGACCGGGCGGTCATGATCGACGACGCGGCCCTGGCCGGTGCCGACGGGCTCGGCGTGGCCCGGGCCATGGAGGGGGGCATCGGCGGGAATACCGTGGATCTGGTGCTGTGCGGCAAGGCGTCGCTGGACCAAGAGGCCGGCGTGGTCGGCCCAGCGCTGGCGGAGCTGCTGGGGCTTCCCCACCTGGCCGAGGTGGTGGAGCTGCAGGTGGACGCGGAGGGGGCGACGGCCGTGCGCGAGGTCGAAGGTGGTCGCGCGCGTGAACGGTGCAGCCTGCCCGCCGTGCTGACCGTGGGCAAGGGGCTGGCCGAGCCGCGGGTGCCCCCGGTGACCGGCGTGATGAAGGCCATGCGCGCCCCCATCGATCGCCGCTCCCTCGCCGACCTGGGCCTGACGGCGGACCAGCTGAACACGGGCTGGAGTGTGGCGGGCCATGCGCCTCCACCCCGGCGGGAACCGGTGCAGATGATCGCCGGGGAGGCCGCCGACGCCGCGAACGCGCTGCTGGATGCCCTGCAGGGTAAGGGGGTGCTGTGATGAGCAACGCGATGTGGGTGATTGTCGAGCATGATGGCGCCGCGGCGCGGGGCATCTCGCTGGAGTTGCTGGCCCGGGGCCGGCAGCTGGGTGTTCCCACGGTCGCCGTCGTGCTGGCGGCGGACGCCGGGCCCGTGGCGCAGAGCCTGGGCGGCGCGGCCGACGAGGTGCTGGCGGTGAACGACGGGCGTTTTGCCAGCTATTCGGCGGAGGACACGGTGGGGGCTCTGGAGCAGCTCATCGGGGCTGCGGACCCCTCGCTGGTGGTGGCCGGTGCCACCTCCACGGGCCGCGATTTCATGCCGCGGCTCGCGGCCCGGCTGGGCAAGGGCCTGGCGCCGGGCTGTACGGCATTGGACCACGGCGAAGGGGGCTGGTGCGTGCGCCGGCCCGTCCAGGGTGGCAAGGCCTACGCCGAGCTGACCGCTGCGGACGAGACCGTGCTGGCCACCGTGCGTCCCAACACCTATTCGGCGCAGCCCGCCGATGGGCAGGTGGCACCCCAGATGCAGGCCGTGGATCCGGGGCAGCCGTCCCGCACGGTCCGCGAAGGCGTGGAGCGGGCAGCCAGCGGCCGTGTCGCCGTGGAAGAAGCCGCTACGGTGGTGGCCGGTGGCCGTGGCGCCGCAGACCATTTCGGGTTGATCGAGCAGCTTGCGGACACCCTAGGTGGCGCCGTCGGCGCCTCGCGAGCGGTCGTAGACTCCAACATCCGGCCGGTGGATGAGCAGGTGGGCAAGAGCGGCAAGACCATCTCGCCCAAGTTGTACTTCGCGTTGGGTATCTCCGGCGCCATCCACCACACCATGGGGATGGATACCTCCGGCACCGTCGTGGCCGTCAACAGCGATCCCGAGGCGCTGATCTTCCAGTACGCCGACTACGGGATCGTCGCGGATGCGAGCCAGGTGTTGCCGGTGTGGGTCGAGCGCCTCAAGGGTTGAGTCGGCCACGTGCCGGCAAGGCCCGGGCCCTGGAACGAAGCGAGCTACCATGACGGACGAAAACAAGGTCGATGTGATCATCGTCGGGGCCGGGCTGGCGGGGCTGGCCTGCGCCTGGGTGCTGGCCGGCGAGGGTCTCCAGATCCTGGTACTGGAGCGGGGAGATGCCCCGGGCACCAAGAATGTCACCGGTGGCCGCCTCTATCTCAACGCCGTGCGAGCCCTGGAACCCGAGTTGGTGGCCGGGCTGCCGTTGGAGCGGACGGTCACGCGCGAATCCATCTGCATGATGACCGACGATGCCTCGACGACGGTGAGCTATCGGGGCGACCGGCTGGCGGAGGATCCTCCCCACTCGGCCACCGTGTTGCGCGGCAAGCTCGATGGCCACCTGGCGGAGAAGGTCGGCGAGCGGGGCGGGTTCGTCATCCCCTCCACGACGGTGCACGAGCTGGTCGTCGAGGAGGGTCGCGTCACCGGTGTGGTGGCCGGTGAGGAGACCTTCACGGCGGACGTGGTCGTGCTGGCCGGTGGTGCCCTGCCGCTACTGTCCAAGCAGGCGGGGCTGTCCACCAACCTGACCGCCGAGCACCACGCCGTGGGCGTCAAGGAGGTGCTCTCGCTGGACCGCTCCAGGCTCGAAGACCGGTTTTGCCTGGAGGCGGACGAGGGGGAGGCCCGGCTGTTCATGGGGTCGGTCTCCCGCGGGCAGATGGGTGGCGGCTTCCTGTACACGAACAAGGAGACCATCTCCCTGGGCATCGTGGTGGGCCTGGAGCCGTACCGGCAGGCCACCTCCACGGACAAGACCTCGGCCCTGCTGGACGCCTTCAAGGACCGGCCGGAGCTGCGGCCTCTGCTCCGGGACGCCAAGCTCGAGGAGTACAGCGCCCACATCATCCCCGAGGGGGGGCTGGACGCCGCCCACCAGCGCATCGGCGACGGCGTGCTGGCCCTGGGCGACACGGCCGGGCTGTCCCTGAACCACGGCTTGACGGTGCGCGGCATGGACCTGGCCCTGGCGTCGGGGGTGCTGGGCGCCCGGGCCATCCTCGAGGCGCGGAAGCAGGGGGATTTCTCGGCCGCCGGGCTGTCCGCCTACGACCGGCTCCTCGGCGAGAGCTTCGTGATGCAGGATATGGAGACCTTCCGGGCCGCACTGCAGGTCCTGGGCCGGGAGCGCTGGTACCAGTTCTACCCTGGGGCGGTGAACGCCATGCTGGGGGAGCTGTTCTGGTTTGGTGACGGGGCCAAGAACAAGCTGTTCTCCACGGCGTGGGACCACTTCAACAAGGAATTCATGAACTTCAAGACACTGTCGGACGCCTGGGAGGCCCGGAGGATATGAGCACGGTCGACAAGAAGCTCGCCGTCCTGGCCATCAAGCCCCAGGCCGAGAGCCACATCGTCCCCGATCAGCAGCTGTGTAGTCGCTGCGATAGCCGGCCCTGTATCGTCGCCTGCCCCGCCGAACTATGGGCGCTCAACGACGAGACCGGCGAAATGACCATCGAACATGCGGGCTGCCTGGAGTGTGGCACCTGCTTGTTGGTCTGCCCGCAGGACGCGGTGGCCTGGCGATTCCCGGACGGTACGTTCGGCGTCCAGCTCAGGTGGGGATAGAACGCTCGGTCCTCAGGTATCCGTGCTCCTCCGCCCAGTCCAGGGCATCCAGCATCCGGTTGGCCTCGTCCTCGTTGAGGGGCATCCGCTCCCCCGCGAATACGTGGATGATCCGGTTACGCCCCTCCTGCTTGGCGGCCATCAGGCCCAGGTCGGCGACGCTGATGACGTGGTCCAGGTTCAGGTCGTAGTTGGGGTCGGAGAAGACGGGGAACGAGGTATACCCGACGGAGCAGGTCAGGTTGAGGGTGTGGCCGTTGCGCAGCTTGAAGGTCTTCTTTTCCACGGTGCTGCGTACCCGCTCGGCGAAGGTGGTGAGGTGGGCATAACCGGTGCGCGGGAGGACCAGCAGGAACTCTTCGCCGCCCCAGCGCACCACCACGTCGTTCGTCCGGGCGCAGGCGGAGATGACCTGGGCGAACTGCTGCAGCACCACGTCGCCGGCGTCGTGCCCCAGCTCATCGTTGACCTTCTTGAAATGGTCGATATCGACCATGAACAACCCCATCACCTCGCCCTCGCTGGAGGGCCGCCGGTCGCTGCTTCCCCCGACCTCACGCAGGTGGCGTTGCCTCAGCGAGTCCAGCTGCGGTGTGATGGTCTCGAACAGGTAGCGCCGGTTGCGCAGCCCCGTGAGGGGATCCCGCAGGGCCAACTCCTTGAGCTCGCGGGCCATCTGCCGTAGCTCGACCGTCCGCTCGTGCACGGCGGACAGCAGCTCCTTCTCCCGCACCCGCAGCTGGCGCACGCGCATCCCGTGCATGCCCAGGGCCGTGGACAACACCAGCAGGACACAGAACACATAGAAGAGCGAACGCTGATAGAAGCGCGGCTCGAGGACGAAGGAGAAGTTGGCGCCGTTCTCGTTCCACACCCCGTCCGAATTGCAGGCGGTGACGTTGAACGTGTATTCGCCGGGATTGAGCTGGGTGAAGTAGGCGATGCGGCGCGTGCCGGCTTCCACCCAGTCGTCGTCCAGGCCATCGAGCCGGATGCGGAACTGCACCTTGTCCGGGTCCAGGAAGGTGGGGGCGTTGTAGTGGAACTCGAACCGCGAGCTGCCCGCGGGAAGGACCGCGACCTCGTCGGCCTCGATGTTCTCGTTGTCCACCTGGATGCGTTCGATGAGCACCGGTGGCGGTACCTCGCTGGAGCGGATGTCGCTGGGGTCGAGGGAGACCAGGCCGTCGATGGTGGGGAACCACAACCGTCCGTCCATCGTACGCCAGCCCGCCGGCTGGTAGCCGCCGTTGCACTCCTCGTTGCGCATGCCGTCCGCGCGGCCATAGGACTCGTACGTGATCCGGTCGGCGGTCCCCGCGGCGTAGCGCTCCAGATCCAGCCTGGGGATCCGGTAGATGCCGTGGTTGCAGCTGACCCACAGGTTGCCCGCGTCGTCTTCGAGGATGCGGTGGACCGTGTCGTCATAGAGGCCGTTTTGGGTGGTCAGCTGGCGGGTCTTGCCGTCCCGGTAGTACAGCAGCCCCTCCGGCGTTCCGAGCCACAGACCGCCCCGGCCGTCCAGATAGAGGTCCATGATCAGGCGCTGGTTCGGGGTGAGGTTCTCCCCCAGGTCGATGCCCTTGAAGGCCCCATCCTTGTATTGGGCCAGCCCGCCGCCGCGGGTCCCGATCCACAGGGTGTTGTCCCCGTCGATCTGGAGGCCGCGGATGTTGTCGTGGGGGAGGCCATCGGCGGTGGTGAAGGTGGTCAGCTCCTCGTCGATGATGCGGGTCAACCCGGCCTGTGTGCCGGCCCACACCGAGCCGTTGGCGTCCTGATTGACGGTGAAGACGATGTTGTCGGCCAGGCCGTCTTCCTCCAGCCAGGCGGTCCAGGTGCCTTCTTCCAGCCGCCACAAGCCGTACCCGTGGGTACCCACCCACAGCCGGCCTTCCCCGTCCTGGAACAAGGACATCACCGGCTTGCCCACCATCTCGGCACGTCCGGCGTAGGGGGAGGGTTTGCCATCGACCATCATGTCCAGCCCCACCTGGGTCCCGACCCACAGGCAGTCCTCCCGATCCTCGAACACGGACCAGACGTGGTCGGACGACAGGCCCTCCTTGGCGCCGTAGGTGGTGAAGGGCGTGTCACGCAGGCGGTTGAGGCCGCCGCCGAAGGTGCCGATCCAGAGGCTGCCTTCCCGGTCCATCATCAGTGAGGAGACGCGGTCGTGGGTCAGCCCCTCGGTGCTCGAATAGACGCTCATCAAGCCCTGGCGGCAGCGGATGAGGCCGTTGTTGGCCGTGCCGACCCACAGGTTGCCGTCCCCGTCCTCTTCCAGCGAGAAGACGGAGTCGGCCCCCAGCTCCTCCACCTTCGGCGTATCCACGAACGTGCCGTCCTTGTAGCGCGACAGGCCGCCGTTGTCCGTGCCGATCCACACGGAGCCGTCACTAGCGGACAGCAGAGCCCGCACGGAGTTGCTGCTCAACCCCCAGCTCTCATCGAGGACCAGGATCTGCTCCTTGTCCACCAGGCCGATACCGCCCCCCTGGGTGCCGGCCCAGACGCGGCCGTGCACATCCTGAGCCAGGGCCGGGATCGTCTCGTGGGGCAGGCCGTCGGCCAGGCCGTAGATCTTGAATTTACCGTCGCGGAACAGGTTGAGGCCCGCGTCCGTGCCGATCCAGATATCGCCACTGGCGGTCTCCAGCAGGGAGAGTACGACGTTGGAGGAGAGGCCCTGCTCGGTCGTGAAGACCTGGAACTCGCCTTCCTCGGATCGGAGCAGGCCCCCGCCCGTGGTGCCGATCCACAGCACACCATCCGCATCTTCGATGATGGTGGAGATGTTGCCGGTGGTGAAGACCGGGGTGTTGCGGCGGTTGTAGACATCGAACCGCACGCCATCGAAGCGGACCAACCCCTCTTGGGTGCCGAACCAGATGTAGCCGTCCCGGGACTGGATGATGTCCTGGACCGATGCCTGCGGGAGCCCGTCGGCCGTGTCCCAGGCGTCGTGGACGTACTGCGTGAGCACCTTGTTGGGGTCCAACGCCGTCGCGGCCAGCGGCCACGCGCACCACAGCACAAGCATGATTCCGAAGGCGCTGCGTATGGACATGGGCATGCTGTGGTTGCTCATCGTGCGCTATCTGCCGATCTTCCACCCCCAACGACACCACGGACGATTATATGCACACAAGCGAAGGAATGAAGGGGGGACGGGGAATTGGCACCCGTTGGCCGGTCAAGGGTCCTCTGCTGGAGCGAGCAGCTCCCACTCGGCGTAGACCTCTTCGTCGATCTTGGCCGCGCCCCGTACCGTCAGTGCGCTGGCCGAATTGTAGGTCCAGCCCAGGTCCTCGGAGTTGCCACCGGATTCCGTGGTGACCACCAGCCCGTTGTCCAGCTGACCGATGGCCACGGCTTGCAGGGCGGGGGTCGCCTTGTCCCCCCGGCTGGGGTCCACGGGGACCCATCCGTAGGACGGCAGGTAGATCTCCGCCCAGCGGTGGAAGATCTCGTCCACGGCGGCGTCGTCGTAGCGCCGGACGACGCTGCCGACGTAGCGGGCCGGCAGGCCGGCGGCCCGGCACAGGGCGATGAAGACGAAGGTGTACTCGGAGCAGGACCCGTTGCCGCGCTCGAGGACGGCTGGCGCCACGTTCCACCCGCCGGACAGCTCGTAGTGCATCTTCTCCAGCAGGTGGTCGTAGAGGGCCCGCATCACCTTGTAGGCGTTCGTCTCGTCCCCCACGACCTGCTGGACCGTCTTCTGGATGATGGGATCGTCGATACGGTACTTGTCGCCGTCCACCAGGTACTGGTTGCGGATCTTCTTGGGGATGTCGTCGAGGGTCCCGATCTTTTCGGGCATCAGATAGTACCGCACGGTCCAGGTGCGGGCCTCGAGGGTCATCACCGCACCGACCTTGTCCGGGGCGGAGACGTCGTCGAACTGGAAGCGGGCGATCTCCTGGCCCCATGAATCCTTGCCGGTCTCGGTGGGCGCCGGCTCGAAGGCAGCGGGCTGCAGCAACTCCAGTCCCGGCCGGTTGCGCGGGATGGCGATGGCGATGGTGGCTTGCTTCAACGGCTCGGGGCCGTAGTTGCGGATCTCGTGGTGGAAGAAGATCCGTTCGCTGCGGTCCTCGAGCAGGGCGTAGGTGGGGAGGTCGGCGGGGGCCAGGCTGAAGACCCGATCGGACTGGTAGTCGGCGTTGTAGAGCTGCCCGCCGTGCCAGGCCAGCCCCCAGCTGTGTTCCCCCCCGGCCTGGAGGGTGAGCACCACGTCGCCGTTGGCCCCGTCCACGCGGTAGATCTCGTCGGCGATGCGGTCGGCGGCCCACAGGTACAGCCCATCCCAGGCCAGCCCGGTCACCCGCGTGGCCGGCGCCGGGATGGTGGTGATGGCCGTGCCGTCGAGGGCGCTGAGCTGGTGGATCTGGTTGGCCTTGCTGTCCGCGACCCATAGATCCATCCCATCGTGCGCCAGGCCGGCGACGTTGGACGACGGCGCCTCGAAGCGCAGGGTGGACGTGCCGTCGGTGGGATCCAGCCGGTAGATCAGCGCCTCCTTGCCGTCGGCGACCCACAGGTGTGTCCCGTCGTGGGCCAGCCCCCGGGGTAGGGGGCCGGGGGTGGGCAGCTCCCGCCGGACCTCTCCGCTGGCCGGGTCGACGGCGTAGATGACGTCGGCCTCTCGATCCGCCAGATAGAGCAGCCCGTCGCCAGCGGCTGCGCCGGTGATGCAGCGGCCCGGCGTGGCAAAGGTGTCGCCCCAGCGGTGGGGGCGGTCGGGATGGACCGGGCCGGCGGCGGCCGGCAAGGTCATGCCGCCGACGAGCCAGGCGGTCAGCAGGACGGCGATACGGGCACTTCCACGTGGGTCGAGCATCTTTCCTCCAAGACGACGGCACCTTCGTCCGTCCCTCATGCGGCCGCCAGTGTACTGATATCGTGGCCATAGCGTGAGCAACGCCGGGGTCGCATCATCGCGTAAGAATGTTAAGATTTTGTCATCGAGAGGGATCCCCATGAAATCGATCGTTATGCCGGTGTTGGTCCTGTGGGCGTGTTTTTTCGTTTTTTACGGGTGCAATGTTCCCGATCCGTCGGACGCCGCTACCTCCGCCGGGGTCGACGCCACCCCTGACGACGCCCCCCGCGCCGCTGACGCCACCGACATCTGCGATGGGGTCCAGAATGAGACCATCTGCGACGGCGATACAGCGGTCTTCTGCGACGAATACGGGGATGTCTCCGGCACGGAAGATTGTGATACCGCCAACGATTATTTTTGCTGGTTCGGCCTGGGCTGCGTGATGTGCTACCCAGGGGAGCGCTGGTGCGACGGCAACGACGTCATGGAGTGCGCTCCCAACGGGCAGCAGGCCGGGATCCTGGAGACCTGCGACGAGGCGGCCGGCATGGTCTGCGAGGGGGGCGCCTGCGTGGCGCTGTGTGACCTGGCGGAGCAGCAGCGCAGCAGCATCGGCTGCCTGTTCTACGGCGTGGACATGGAGCAAAACCACGATGCCCCCACCGAGCCGTACGCCGTCTCGGTGAGCAACGTGCACGAGACGGTGACTGCCCACGTGACCGTCGAGACCAAATCCGGCGGGATCTGGACCGTCACCGACCAGGCGGACGTGCTGCCCCGGGACCTGGGGACGTTTTCCTTCCCCAACGCCGAGATTCCCGGCACCGGCCTGGGGACGGGGTACGCCTACAAGGTCACGTCGACGATCCCCGTCATCGCCTATCAGTTCAACCCGCTCAACGGCGCCAGTTCCTACACGAGCGACGCATCGCTGATGCTGCCGGCGTCTGCTTACGACACGCTCTATGTGGTGCCGGGCTGGGGTAGCCAGTATGGCCACGGCTCGGTGAACGTGGTGGCCGAGGTGGACGGCACGCAGGTGTGGGTCACCCCGTCGTCGGCCACCCTCTCCGGCGGCGCGATACCCGCCGGCACAGCCGGCGTACAGATGGCCGCGGTCACCCTGGACGAGGGGGACGTGCTGCAGATCTCGTCGGACACCAACGTCACGCTGGAGGGCACCTGGGTGGAGGCCAGCGAGCGGGTGGGGGTCTTCGCGGGGAACCAGTGCGCCAACATCCCCACCAACTGCACCGCCTGCGATCATGTCGAGGAACAGATCTTCGGCATCCAGACCTGGGGCACCGAGTACCTGGCGATGCGCCTGCCGCCCCGCGTGGCCGGCTCCCCCGAGGAGGCGATCTGGCACATCCTCGCGGGCGACGCCCCCACCTCGTTGACCTTCCAGGCCGACGCCTCGGTGACCGGGCTGCCGCCGGGCAACACGCTGACCCTGCTGGCGGGCGAGAGCGTCGAACTGAGCGTCACCGGCAGCTCGACGAACCCGGGTGATTTCTACGTCTCCGGCGACGAGGCGTTCCTGGTCAACCAGTACATGATCGGCGCCACCTGCGCCGGCGGCCAGGGGGACCCGTGCATGGTCCAGTCCGTGCCGGTGGAGCAGTTCCTGGACAACTACGTCGTGCTGGTGCCCACCACCTGGACCCTGGACATGATGGCCATCACCCGGGATATCGGTAGCGCCGTGACCATCGACGGCACGGCCATCGAGGCCATGCCCTCCGCCACCACGACCAATGTCCTGGGGCTGTACGAGGTGGTGCGCTTCTCGGTGGACGACGGCACGCACGTGCTGGAAGGCGATCTACCCTTCGGCGTGATGGTGGTGGGGTATGACAGCTATGACAGTTACTGTTATCCGGGTGGGTTGAACCAGGAGATCATCAACGATCTGTAGTGGAGATCGTCCGTCGTCCGTGGAGAAGCGTCCTTCGTCCGACGTCCGTCGAGAAACGTCCTGCGTCTCTCGAATCCGTGATCGGTTAGGCCCAAGTGGTTCACAGAAGAGGCCATCTATCCAGCCTCCGCCATGCGAGATTGCCAGCGTCTGACGTCCAGTAGGAAGGTTTCAGGCACGGTGATGTGGACTCGTTGTCGTGTGGGCATTCGGGCGCGGTTGGGGTCCTCGGTCAGCCTTGCCAGCTGTTGCCAGGACGGTCTGCGTTTTGCGCCACCTGTCAGGCGGTCATGGGCCAGGTCGACAAGCGTTTCACGCCACAGGCGGACCCACGCTCCCGGGTTGATCCAGCGGTCTTTCGGTAGGTGACGTTCGGCCTGTAGCTTGGCCTGCATGGTGATCGACGCCCTCACCAATGCGGCGGCGACCATCGTCCGTACGATATGGGGCTTGGTTGATGTGATCTGGTTCAGGCCAAGTCCGCTCTTGGCAGTCTTGTAGAAGGTCTCGACCTCCCACCTCAAGCGATAGGCTAGCGCTAGTTCGTCCGGGGATAGCCACTCTTCGGGCACGTTGGTCACGTACACGTTGTGGCGACGTTTCTGCGGGTTCCAGACGGCGACGGTTCGGAAGTGGATGCGGAAGAGTGGATTTCCGTGAGGTGCCCTTCGGACCATGAAACGACAGCTTACGTCGACCGTCTTGCGAGGCATGGCGGGCAGGGCTTCACGCAGGGGACGTTCGTTCAAGCGGCCTGCGCGGTGCTTGCGGTTGGTGGCCGCGATGGTGGGCTTGAGGCGGCCGTGAAGGGGGATGAGAAAGAAAGCACCGGCTTGCTCGATGGTGTGCCACATGGAGACATCGGTGTAGCCGCGGTCGAGCAGGTACAGGGACCGCTCGCGCCAGTGACCGGGGCGAAAGGCCTGGTTTTCGTAGGTCCGTTCCCCGGTGATGCGGTGCCGCAGGATCTCGCCGGTGAGGGCACGGACCTGGGTGTGGACCTTGATCGCCGCGGGGGCCTGGCTGCGAGTACCTGGCCAGAGGGTCGAAAGCTGATTGCGAAGGGTCACGACCGTGGCATCTGTGGCCACCACATCGCTGAACATCGAGAGCAAGCCAGCGGGCTGAGGGGGCTGCTCGCGCGCCGCGCTCTCAAGGCGTCCGAGGAGCCACTCCACCAGACGCTCGAATGACTCGGTCCAGCGGTCCCAGAAGGACGACCGCACCACGTTTGTGCCCTCGTGCAGGGCCATGGCCTGCCGCATGCCATTGATGCTGTGGCCATCTCGGCGGCCCACCGACAACACGGTCGCGACAACGAAGCCGACGGGGTCGATCTTGCGGCGTCGGCGGATGAATCCAAAGCGAACGGCGGCTTGCTGAATTGTCGAGGAGGGAACGAGTTGATGCAGGAAGGCTTCGGGCGAAGTAGGATCGGTGCTGGCCACGGTCTCACTCGGTGGGTGGTTGGGTGTAGCAACCCCATCTTCTCGGGAGCCGTGGCCTTTGTCGATCCCCATATAGGTGTTTGGCTGTAATTGCGTTGGGTTGTACTTTTTGCGGTGAGACTAAACTAAAGGCGGTTTGAACGAGTTCTACTTCATGGAGCGCAGGCTAATAAGGGCAGGCGCCTGTAGGCTCGCTTTCACAACCGTTGCAAGTTGCAGAAGAACAACCATAGCAAACGTCAGTGCCTCTCATTAGACCGCCATAAAGTGTCACGCCGCTGTCTTCAGCACACAGGATGTCACTGTGCGTTTCGCCGTATATCTCTGCATAATCTGAGCCAATTACAATATCTTCGCCGTTGCCAGCCTCTACGACGTCGTTGTCAGCTGCTTCGATGTAGTCGTCACCCATTCCCCCGAATATTTCATCGTCGCCACCATCACCATATATTTCGTCGTCACCTTTGCCACCGACAATTCTGTCTGGGCCGGTGCCACCGTGAAGTTCATCATCTAGATCTCCTCCGAAAATCCAATCACATCCGCCTTCCCCTCTTCCTAGGCGGGTATAGCCTGATGACGTATCACCATCTTCAAAACTAATAAGGTCTCTGCCGAGTCCGGCCCAGATTTTATGCTGCCCATGACCCACAGTGATATCGTCCGCCCAGACGTAGCCTGTGCAGCCACCTTGTACATAGTCACTTCCCTTGATTTCCCCACCAGAGTTATTGAAGTTATCGCCCATGGTTATGTCGGCGAGGTATTGCCACATATAGTCGTTGCCATAATACATCTGTATAAAGTCCTGGCCGTCGCCAGTATCGATGTGGAGTTGTTCAAGTTCTTCAAAGTCGCAGCACCATTTATCGGTCTGTGAGGTGCCATTGTTTCCCCATATTACAGAATTCCCCGACGTTCCAGAAATGGCGTACACATTGTTATCCGTAGAGTCAGCGTTGTCTGGCTCACAGAAGATGTCAGCACCCGAATAGGCCTGCACGCAAACGCCACCACAGCTGTGGTTGTAGTGGTCTGTACAATCCGTAGGTTCGTCCCATGCCCAAGCGTGGTCCCAGATCATCAGCGCGAATACAGTAATAAGTGTCGTTAGAATATTACGTTTCATCTGCGTACTCCTTTTCAGACAGTCCTGCCTCGGACTTGTTTGGCGAAATGAACTTGCCACCACGGCAAGCTCAATCGAATAACGCTTCAGTGTGAAGGTAACGAAGGCGCGATCTCAATGTCAAGGTTTTAACGGAAATGTCGTCTGACGACACCCTTGACCTACTTTCCGCACTTCAGCGGCGGGATATCTCGCGAATTTCCTGAGCGGCTTCAATCGAGGCAGATATCCACTCTGCGATGAGCTCATCTAACTGATGAGAGTTCGCAATAGCGCGTTCAAACGTGTCGACTTCGTCTCGTTTGAGTCGGATGGTGCGCGTCTTGCCGCCCGGCTTGGACGTCCACTGGTAGTAAGGACCATGCCGCGGGCGCATCGGCGGAAAGGGGGCGCTGGTAAAGCCGCGTCAGGTTTGACGTAA
>CAZDDH010000063.1:0-31056 GCA_964504165.1 uncultured Rickettsiales bacterium
CCGGAGGCGCTGTCGGACGTGGACCTGGACACCTTCCACGCGGCCGTCAACGCCGTGGCGCCGTCCCCCATCCGCGTGGAGGCGGACGAGGTCACCTACAACCTGCACATCCTGCTGCGCTTCGAGCTGGAGCAGGCGCTGCTGGACAAGACGCTGAGCGTCGGGGACCTGCCGGAGGCCTGGAACGACGGCATGGAGCGGCTCGTGGGCGTGCGGCCGGTGAGGGACGCCCAGGGCTGCCTCCAGGACATCCACTGGGCGGTGGGGGCGTTCGGCTACTTCCCCACCTACGCGCTTGGCAACCTGTACGCGGCCCAGTTGCACGCCACGGCCCGGGAGGCGCTGCCCGATCTGGACGACCGGATCGCGGCCGGCGACCTGGCCCCGCTGCGGGAGTGGCTGCGGGACAACGTCCACCGCCACGGCATGCGCTACCGGGCGGCCCACCTGTGCGAGCGGGTGACCGGGCAGTCGCTGTCGGTGAAGCCGTTCATGGACTACGTGCGGGCCCGCTTCCGGCCCCTGTACGGCCTCACGGAGTAGCTCCCGGCTCCTTCTCCGGCGGCGCCCACTTGATGATCCGGAACTCCACCCGCCGGTTGAGGTCCCGGCCCTCCGCCGTCGAGTTGCTGGCGATGGGCAGCTCCTTGCCGAAGCCCCGGGGCCGTAGCCGCCGGCTCGCCAGGCCGCACTCGTCGATGAGGTACCGGACGACGGCCCGCGCCCTCCGGTCCGACAGACGCAGGTTGTAGGCCGCCGCTCCCCGGCTGTCCGTGTGGCCCTCCACCTGGACCTCCAGGATGTCCGGCTGGCGCTTCAGCGCCGCCGCCACCTGGTCGAGGATCTGGTAGGACTTGGAGTGCAGCACGTCCCGGTCGTGCTCGAAGTGGACCTTCTCGAGGATCTCGATCTTGTTCCGGGTGACGCGCACCGCGCCCTCGTCCGGGCAGCCGTCGTCGTCCAGGACTCCGTTGATGACCTCGGGCTCGTTCGGACACCGGTCCTCCTTGTCCGGGATCGTGTCGCCGTCGTTGTCCGGGTCCGGGCAGCCGTCGGCGTCCTCGTCCCCGTCCAGGTCCTCCCGCACCCACGGACACCGGTCCACGGCGTCCAGCACCCCGTCCCCGTCGGTGTCCGTCACCTCCTCGGGGCAGCCGTCCTCGTCGTCGATCCCGTCGATCACCTCGGCCGCCAGCGGGCACTGGTCGTCCACGTCGAGGATGCCGTCGCCGTCGTTGTCCGGGTCCGGGCAGCCGTCCTCGTCCTCGAAGCCGTCCACGTCCTTCGGGTCGTCGGGGCAGGCGTCCACCTGGTCGCCGATCTTGTCGTGATCCCGGTCCCCGAGGGCGGGGATGCCCACTCCAAAGCCAAACACGAAGCGGAACTTGGGGGCGCCGTAGCCCGCGCCGATGCCCGTGCCGATGCCGGCGTGGATCATGAAGCCCTTCTTGTTGGCGACATGGGTCCCCACCAGCCAGTTGGCCGGGCTGGAGGCGACGCTGTTGCCCCCGGCGTACCCCCACAGCTCGGCCTGGACCGACAGCGGCCGTGCAAACCATAGCCGGGCCGCGAACCGGTACAGGAACTGGGTGCCGACGACGAGCCCGGCGACCTCGGTCTTCTGGCGGGCGCGGAATCCGAGGTTGACTCCGAAATCGGCGATGCCGACGTGCACCTGAGCGATGGCAGTCGGGCTGACCGTCACCGAACTCTCCCCGTAGAGGTTCTCTTCCGTACCCGTGGGCAGGGAGATGGGGAGGGCAACCGCCACGCCGATCTTGCGGGTGTCCGGATCGAGGATGCGCACCTTGGGCTTGATGGTGATGTCCCCGAAGGGGTGGTAGATGCCCATGGACTCGCCGCTCATGCCGGAGCCGTCCTGGTACGGCGCGAAGGGAACGAGCAACACCACATCGACGACGTTGAAGCCCATGCCCACCTGGAGATCGACGCCGAGCTGCCGCCGGACCGCCCAGGAGACCAGCTCGTCGCCGTTCCAGGTGCCGAGGACGCCGGAGGAGTAGTTGAGGTGGAAGTTGAAGATGGGACGCCCCAGGCGGGTAGTTCGCGCCGACTCCACGGTGAAGAAGCCCAGTCCATCCCCGCTGGGCTCGAACTGCTGGACCCGCAGGGCGACGTCCTCCTGCGCCTGTCCGTTTCCGGGAGCGCAGCAAAACAAAAGGATCGAAAGCGACAAGAGTGGCCAGCGGCGATATCGCAAAAACATGGGCGAATCCTCGTGAATTGTTCCGGCCGAATATTGAAGGCGGAAAACCACCCACAATCCATTGTAGTCAATCCTGGAGGCGATCGGAAAAAAGGCACGCGCGTGGACGCGCGGGACGTACCCCCTTTTTTTCCATCCCGTTGATCCCTATCCTAGGGCGATCTTGGAGGACGGAATGTTCGAGGAGACCAAGGAAGAGATCGCCCGGTTGGCCGAACACGTGTCCCGCCTCGGGAGGCATCTTTGACCGGCCTACCAAGCAGGCCCGCCTGGAAGAGCTGGCCAAGCTGACCGAAGACCCGGAGATCTGGAACGACCAGGCCCGCGCCCAGAAGATCTTCAAGGAACGCACCGATCTGGAACGCCAGCTGGACGGCTGGGCGCGCCTCAGCACGGACGTCGAAGAGGCGTCGCTGATGCTGGAGATGGCCCTCGAGGAAGAGGATGAGGCCACCGCAGCGGAGGTGGCCAAGCAGCTGGTCGCGCTCCGGGACGAGATCCGCGACATGGACGTGCAGCGGCTGCTGGGGCGCGAAGGGGACGACGCCTCGGCCATCGTCGAGATCCATCCGGGGGCCGGTGGCCTGGACGCCCAGGACTGGGGATCGATGCTGATGCGCATGATCACCATGTGGGCCGAACGCCAGGGGTACAAGGTCCAGACCATGGACATGCAGCCCGGTGACGAGGCGGGCATCAAGAGCTGCACCCTGGGCGTGAATGGCCAGTACGCGTACGGCCAGCTCAAGTGCGAGGCCGGTGTGCACCGGCTGGTACGCATCTCGCCCTACGACGCCTCCGCCCGCCGCCACACCAGCTTCGCAGCCGTGGATGTCTACCCGGACATCCAGGACGACATCCAGATCGACATCAACGAGAGCGATCTGCGTATCGACACCTACCGGGCGTCCGGGGCGGGCGGGCAGCACGTCAACGTGACCGATTCGGCCGTGCGCATCACCCACGAGCCCACCGGGATCGTGGTCCAGTGCCAGAACGAGCGCAGCCAGCACAAGAACAAGTCCCAGGCGATGAAGGTGCTGCGGGCCCGGCTCTACGAGAAGGAGCTCCAGGAGCGCGAGGAGAAGTTCGCCGCCAACCAGGCCAAGAAAAAGAGCGTGGAATGGGGATCACAGATCCGCAGTTACGTGTTGCAGCCGTATCGCCTGGCCAAGGATCACCGGACCGGCCTGGGGCAGGGGAACGTGGACAAGGTGCTGGACGGCGAAATCACCGAGTTCATCGAGGCGTACCTGGCCGTGCTGGCCGGCGAGGCCGAGGTGGCTGAAGACGAGGAACTGGACTGATCACCCTGTTGCGTACCATCGCGCTGATCGCCACCTCACCCCTGTGGGTACCCGTGTACCTGGTGGCCGGGCTGTGTGGACTATGCACCGACGGGCTGGTGTACGTCATCGAGGAGCGGCTGGGGCGCAACGTGAACCTGGGATTGCTTGGCCGCATCGCCCTGGCCCTGCCTTCGCTGCTGCTGTTCCCGGCCCTGTCCACCGTGGAGGTGTCCGGCCAGTTCCTGCTCTCCGCCGGGCGCTGGCCCCGTCACCTGCTCATCGATGGCCTGCTGACGGCTGTGTTCGGCGTCTCGGTCGGGATGGCCCTGGCCTGGACCGGCTACGGCACCTGGATTGGCCTCGCCGCGGGGCTGCTGATGGCCCTGTGGCTGGTGGCCGGCAACACCCTGCCGTCGCTGGCCTGGCTGAGCAAGGGGCTGACGGCCCTCGCCGTGGCGGTGACAGCAGGTGTCGCCAGCCTGCTGTGGGCGGTCTCGGAGGTGGAGAACGTCACGCTGGCCCTGCTCCCGGTGGGGCCCGCGGTGGCGCTGTTGGCGGCGTTGGCCCTCACCGTGCGCTGGGTCCTGGTGCGCAAGCAGTCGCGGGAGTACTTCTTCGTCGGCTCCGAGCCCACGGGCCTGTTGGGCAACGCCCTGGCGCTCCTGCGCGGGGCCCTCACGGTGCTGCTGATGCCCGCGTGGTTCCCGGTCCTGGCCGGCACCTGGCTGGTCAACCGCATCTTCGGAGACCTGATCCTGCCCGACATCAACCACCGGCTGGATCACGGCGGCGTGACCGAGGTGGCCCGCACCAGCCGGTTCTCCAGCTACATCGGCCTGCGCTACATGAAGGGTAAGCGGGATCAGCGGTTCGTCTCGGTGATCACGGTGCTGTCCATCGTCGCGGTGATGATGGGGGTGTGGACCCTGACGGTGGTGCTGAGCGTGATGAGCGGCTTCGAGGTGGATCTGCGGGACAAGATCCTGGGCACCAACAGCCACGTGGTGGCCCTCAACTACGTGGGCACCTTCCCCGATTACCGCGAGAAGATGGAGACCATCGAGACGGTGGACGGGGTGGTGGCCAGCACGCCGTTCATCTACACGGAGCTGATGGTCAAGCACAACGACCAGGTCACCGGCGCCATCTTCAAGGGCATCGACCAGCAGACGGTGGGCGACGTGACGGCGGTGGTGACCTCCATCAAGAAGGGGCCCGAGGGACTGATGGCCTCCGAGGAGGAGAAGCAGGCGATCCTCGACGGCCTCGACGACCCCATCGTGATGCCCGACCACCTGATCATCCCGGACCCGGACCAGGAACTGCCCGGCGCGCTCATCGGCGAGGAGATGGCCACGGCGCTGCGGGTGGTCCCCGGGGACGTGCTGCTGGTGACGTCCCCCTTCGGCGAGCCCGGGCCCTTCGGGGCGTTGGTCACGACGGTGCGGAAGTTCCGCGTCAAGGCGATCTTCTATTCGGGGATGTACGAGTACGACGCCAAGTTCGTCTACGTGAGCATCCCGTCGGCCCAGGAGTTCCTCAAGTTCGACGACGAGGTGACCGGCATCGAGGTGGTGGTGGACGATCTCTACGGCGCGGACCGCATCGCCCGCGACATGGAAGAGGCGCTGGCGTATCCGTTCTGGACCCGGGACTGGATGAAGATGAACAAGAACCTCTTCGAGGCCCTCAAGCTCGAGAAGCGGGTGATGGCGGTCATCCTGTCGTTCATCTACGTGGGGGCGGCGCTGAACATCATCGTCGTGCTGATCATGGTCGTGATGGAAAAGCAAAAAGAAATCGCGATCTTACGGGCCATGGGTGCAGCAAAAGATCAAATAATGAAGGCCTTCATGATCGAGGGCCTGATCATCGGCTTCGTGGGCACGACCGTGGGCACGGTGCTGGGGTACGCCACCTGCCTTGCCCTTGCCCGCTACCGCCTGGTCCCGCTGAACACGGACGTGTACTACCTGGACACGTTACCGGTGGACATGGACCCATGGACGTTCGTCGGGGTGGCGCTGTTCGCCATCGTCGTCAGCTTCCTGGCCACCCTGTACCCGGCCTGGAACGCGGCCCAGCTCGATCCGGTGGAGGGGCTGCGCTATGAGTGACGCCCTGGCCATGGGCTCCCGCTTTGTTCTGCAGGTCCGCTCTCTGTGCAAGACCTTCGTCAAGGGTGGGCGGCGCATCGAGGTGCTCCGGGACCTGGAGCTGAGCCTGCAGCCGGGGGAGATGGCGTCGGTGATGGGGCCCTCGGGGACCGGCAAGAGCACCTTGCTCCACCTGCTGGGGGCGCTGGAACGTCCCACGTCCGGTGAGCTGCTGGTGGACGAACAGGACCTGGCCAAGATGGATGACCGGGACCTGTCTGCCTTCCGCAACCTGAATGTGGGGTTCGTCTTCCAGTTCCACCACCTGCTGCCGGAGTTCACGGCCCTCGAAAACTGCACCATGCCGGCGATCATCGCCGGAGAACACTCGGAATCTGCCCGATCGCGGGCGGAAGAGATCCTCCGGGAGGTGGGGCTGGCGGACCGGCTCGATCACCGCCCCGGAGAGCTGTCGGGCGGGGAACAGCAGCGGGTCGCCATCGCTCGGGCGCTGGTGCGCCAGCCGGGCCTGGTACTGGCCGACGAACCCACGGGGAACCTGGATCGGGTCAACGGCCTGGCCGTACATGATCTGCTACTGAACGCCGTTCGTCAGCAGGGGGCGATCCTCGTGCTGGTGACCCACGACAAGGAACTCGCCGACCAACACCCCACGCGACTTCTCCTGGAGGATGGAACTCTCAAGGAACGGACGAGTTGATCCAGGTACGTGTTGCGCATTGACACCGTCGGTGGTGGGCACGATACTGCGCCGGATCTTGACTATGATTCGCTACTTAGCTGCCACAGCCGTTGCCTTCCTGCTGGTCCTCGGCATCATCTCTCCCGCCCGCGCGGAGCTGTCCGGCGTCATCGCCGAGATCCGCGTCGAGGGAAACATCAAAGTCGAAGAGATCGCCATCCGCGAACTGGTGGACATCGATCCCGGCGATATCTTCCGCCCTGAGGCCATCCAGCAGGCGATCCGCGATATCTACCGTCTGGGCCATTTCGACAACATCCGCGTCGAGGGTAGCCAGGAGGCCGGCGGCGTCGTGGTGACCTTCCATGTGGTGGAGAAGCCCTCCATCCGCGAGGTCATCTTCCAGGGCAACGAGAAGGTCCAGATCGACGACATCACCGAGGTCGTCACCATCCAGCCGTTCACGATCCTGGACGAATCCAAGGTGGTGGCGAACGCCTACCGTATCGCCGGGGTCTACCTGGACAAGGGGTTCTATCTGGCCGAGGTGACCCACGAGCTGCAGCAGCTCGACGGCAACGAGGTCAACGTCATCTTCAACATCAAGGAGAACCGCAAGGTCCTCATCAAGCAGATCGAGATCGTCGGCAACGCCGCGTTCCCGGACTCGCGGTTGAAGATGTTCCTGCAGACCAAGGAGGCGGGCATCTTCCCCGGTGCCGGCAAGCAGGGCACATACAAGGAAGACGTCCTCGACGACGACCTGGAGCAGCTGACGGCGTTCTACGTGGAGTTCGGCTACCTCAATGTGAGGGTCGGAGTACCCGAGGTGACGCTCAGCCCCAACAAGCGCTGGGTCTTCATCACCATCCCCGTCGAGGAAGGGGACCAGTTCAGCATCGGTGACGTGAGCATCCAAGGCGACGTCATCTTCCCCGAAGAGGAGCTCTACGCCCTCATCAAGATCAAGCGCGGGGAACCCTGGCGGCGCAGCCGCATCATGGAGGACCAGCAGGCGATCACCGATCGCTATGCCGATGAGGGGTACGCCTTCGTCAACGTGGTGCCGCTGCCCACCACCGACCCGACCCGCAAGGTGGCGGACATCCGCTACATGATCCAAAAGGGCAACCTGATCAGCCTCGACCGCATCAAGATCACCGGCAACGACACCACCTGGGACAAGGTGATCCGCCGGGAGATCGGCATCGACGAGGGGGACCTGTGGCGGGGCAGCGAGCTCAAACGGGCCCGCTACCGCATCGAGCGGCTGGGGTACTTCGAAGAGGTCAAGATCACCACACCGCGGGGCAAGGAAGACGACACCCTGGACATGGTGGTGGACGTCACCGAGCAGCCCACCGGTACCTTCCAGATCGGTGCCGGCATCAGCTCCATCGAGCGCTTCGTGTTCACCGCCAACGTCAGCCGGGCCAACTTCCTGGGGCTGGGCTACTACATCAGCGTCAACGCCAACATCAGCTTGGGTAGCGAGCTGGCGGACCGCGGCTTCTTCCAGGGCAAGAACTCCCGCCAGATCCTGCAGCTGGACTTCTACGACCCCTACTTCCTGGACACCCGCTTCAACTTCCGCTTCGCCGCGTTCAACCGCATCATCGATTTTGGGCTGCGGGAGTACAACCGGGGCTTCACCATCGCCCTGGGCCACTACATCGGCCGCGACGACGACACCCGTGCCACCCTGGACTACACCTTCGAGGATCTGGGGCTGACGTCGCTGCGCGAGTACCACCAGAACTTCCTGGGCGGGCAGTTCTACCGCAGCGGGCGCACCAGCTCCCTGCAGGCCAGCATCAGCGTCGACAAGCGCAACAACCGCATCACGCCCACCAAGGGCATCTTCGCCAACGCCGCCGTCGAGTTCGCCGGCGGGTTCCGGGTCGAACCGGAGAAGGTACTCAACATCCTGGGCGGCGATTTCCGCTTCATCCGGTTGCAGGGCAACTTCCGCTCCTACATCCCGCTGGGCACGCCGCTGGTGGTGTTCCGCTGGAACCTGTCGATGGGCTACGTCAAATCCCTCGACGGTTCGGTGGTGCCCTACACCATCCGCTACCGCGCCGGCGGCATCAACTCCCTGCGCGGGTACATGCCGTACTCGGTGGGCCCGTACTTCCGCTGGATGGCGAACGACGATCCGGTGCACGCCGCCGACGGTATCGTGCTGGGCGGCAACATCTCCCTGATCAACAACCTGGAGATCGAGTTCCCCATCGTGCCGCCGGCCGGGGTCAAGGGCGTGGTCTTCTTCGATGCGGGCGACGCCTTCGGCGGCCTCTACGGCTCCGAGCCGCTGATCGCCGAGAACATCCGCCTCTCCGCTGGCTTCGGGGTACGCTGGCACTCGCCGATGGGGCCGCTGCGCTTCGAGTGGGGCTTCCCCATCAACCGCCGGCCCCACGAGCGCAACCAGGTCTTCGAGTTCACCGTGGGGTCGTTCTTCTGATGAAAACCGGAGCCGTCACCCCGGCTTTGATGATCGTGATGGCCCTGGTCATGGGATGGGCGGCGACCGCCACCGCGGGGCCGAAACCGGTCAAGCTGTTCAAGGAGATGAAGGGGGCGGACGTGGTGCTGGTCCCGCCGCGTTCGATCCACATCGATGGCCAGGGCAAGGCCACGGTCCGGCACCACCCCCTCCAGGGGTACGACAACAACGCCTACCCCGAGCTGTTCGGTGAGCTCGCGGTAAGGAGCTTCAGCAAGGGACCCACCCGCTGGGAGGTGTCCTACGTCATCCCGGAGGAGGCCTTCTACTTCGAGGTGGAAACCAACGATCCGGACGGCGTCCCGGCCGAGACGATCTCCGAGATCCCCGAATCCCTGGCCGGGCACGAGTACCTGGCCGTCGTGCGCTACGCCGAGTTCGCCTACGGCGTGACCTCCCGTCCTCACTTCACCAGGGACGACAAGGTGGTCATCGAACACCTGGTGTTCCTGACCATCGATCTCCAGCTCGTGCTCTACGACGGCTCCACGGGAGCGGTGGTGGACGTATTCGACGCGCAGCGAGAGGTGGAGGTCCCCGAGATTCAGGCCCAGACGGCCCGCTCCAAGGCCTACTTCCGCGCGACGGTGGGTGGCTTGCAGGAGCTCAAAAAGGTCATCCGCAAGGCAAAGTGAGTCGATCCGAGGGAATCAAACGTTGATATCAACCGTCAGTGTGGGATAAGTGCAGCCAACGCTGCCGCGGCCATGGGCCGTCAGACACGTACCGAAGCGGAGAATCTGACATGAAAATTCGAATTGCACTGTTCGCCATCGCCATCGTCCTGATCCAGGCGTTGCCTGCCACGGCGCAGGCCCAGCTGAAGGTCGCCGTCGTCGACATGGAGGCGGCGATGTACGAGGTCGAGGAGGGCCGCCGGGCCCGCACGACGCTCGAGGCCAAGCGGGACGGTTATCTGTCCGAGCGGGAGCGGCGCCAGCGGGAGCTCAACCAGAAGCAGGAGCAGCTGGACGCACAGGCGGTGATGATGACCCCGGAGGCGCTGGCCCAGGCCGAGGAGGATCTCTACAAGGAGGTCATGGACGGCCAGATGTACGTCTACGAGACCGAGCAGGAGATCATGGCGCTCAACACCCAGCTGTTCGGCGACATCCTCGAGAAGATGGAGCGGGTCTGCAAAGCCCTGGCCCAGGAAGAGGGCTATGACATGGTCGTCGACGCTGCGGTGGTCTACTCCTACAAGCCCGAGATGGATATCACCAGCAAGGTCGTCGCGCGGTACGACGCAACCAAGTAGTGCACACCCTGGGAAACCTGGCGGACCTGGTCGGCGGCGCGGTCGAGGGGGACCGGTCACTACCCATCCGCGGGATGGCGCCCCTGGATACGGCCGCCGGCGAAGACCTCTCGTTCCTGACCCACCCGCGCCACAAGCATCAACTCACCGATACCCGTGCCGGCGCCGTGCTGGCGGCCCCCGGGACGCCCGTTCCCGCCAGCTGTGCCCTTGTGGCCGTCGAGGATCCCTTTGCGGCTCACGCGACGTTGATGAGGCTCTTCTACGAGGAGCCGGCGGTGAAACCAGGCGTTCACCCGTCGGCGTGGGTGGACCCTGGGGCGCGGATCCACGAGACCGCCAGCGTGGGCCCCGGCGCGGCGGTGCTGGTCGGAGCCCGCGTGGACGCCGGCGCCGAGGTCGGCCCGGCAGCGGTGGTCGGCGAAGGGGTGAGGGTAGGGGAGGGAACCCGCATCGCAGCGGGGGCTGTGGTCATCGAAGGTACGGAACTGGGAGCCCGCTGCCGCATCGGCCCGGGGGCGGTCATCGGCGGCGCAGGATTTGGCTATGAGCCCACGCCCGACGGTTGGCTGGCCATCCCCCAGGTGGGGCGGGTCGTGTTCGAGGACGAGGTGGAGGTGGGCGCCAACACGGCCGTCGATCGGGCCACGCTCGGGGAAACTCGCATCGAATCGGGATGCAAGTTCGACAACCTCGTCCAGATCGGGCACAACGTGAAGGTGGGGCGTGGGACCGTGATCGTGGCTCAGGTGGGTGTGGCCGGATCGACCCGGATCGGCAAGCAAGTGCAGATTGGCGGGCAGGCCGGTCTGATGGGTCATCTGGAGATCGGGGACGGGGCCCGCATCGGAGCTCGCGCTGCAGTACAGCGCCGGGTTCCCGCCGGGGAGACCTGGTCCGGGGCGCCCGCTTTCGAGCACGCGCGCTGGCGCCGATCGGTAAAGGCGCTACCCCAGTTGCCCGACCTGCTCAAGCGGGTGCGGCAGCTGGAAGCCGAGATCGCGGAGTTGAAGAAGAAACAGCGCGACTAGGAGTGATGCAGATGTTCGACATCCAGAAGATCATGGAGATGCTGCCCCATCGTTACCCGTTCCTGATGGTCGATCGGGTCGAGGAGATCGTGGTCGGCGAACGGGCCGTGTGCCTCAAGAACGTGTCGATCAACGAGCCCTTTTTTGCCGGGCACTTCCCGGGGTATCCGGTGATGCCCGGCGTGCTTCAGGTGGAGGCGCTGGCCCAGGCCGCCGCCGTGCTCGGCTACGAGACCAACCCCGAGTTCCAGGAGGACGGCGGCGTCCTGCTGATGGGGCTGGACAAGGTCCGGTTCCGCCGGCCGGTCGTTCCCGGTGACGTGTTGCGCCTGGAAGTCGAGGTGATCAAGGCGCGGCGGAACATCTGGCGGGTCAAGGGCCAGGCCACGGTGGATGGCGAACGGGCGGCGGAGGCCGAGATCCTCGCCACCTTCACCAAGGGCGTGTAGGGATACGGTCACCCATGTCGAAGATCCACAACAACGCATCCGTGGACCCCTCGGCCGAGATCGGCCGGGACGTGGAGATCGCCCCCGGGGCTTTCATCGGCCCGGATGTGGCTCTCGGAGACGGATGTGTGGTGGGGCCCAATGCCGTAGTAGAGGGGCCGTCCGTATTCGGGCCGGGGAACCGTATCGGACCCATGGCCCACCTGGGCGGTGATCCTCAGGACCTCAAGTACAAGGGCGGGCCGACCCGGCTGGAGGTGGGGGAGGGCAACGATTTCCGGGCCTACTGCACCGTCAGCCGAGGCACCGAACATGGCGGTGGGGTCACGGTCATCGGGGACAATTGCCTGCTGATGCACTACACCCACGTGGCCCACGACTGCATCCTCGGTAGCCGGGTCGTGATGGCCAACGTGGCCCAGCTCGGTGGCCACATCAACCTGGAGAGCGAGGTCATCGTGGGCGCCCACGTGGGGATCCACCAGTTCGTCCGCGTGGGCCGGCTGGCGATGCTCGCGGCGGGAGCGATGGTCACCAAGGACGTGCCGCCCTTCGCGCTGGTCCAGGGGGACCGGGCACGGCTCCGTGGGCTCAACGCAATCGGCCTCCGCCGAGCGGGGATTCCAGCCACATCGCGGACGGCCATCAAGGCGGCGTTCAAGGAACTGTTCCATCCCGGCGGCGTACTGGCGGAGCGGGTCGAAGCCATGCGCGAGGGGGCCGAGGATCCTCATATCCTCGAGCTACTGGATTTTGTGGGGCGGTGTAGCCGGGGGGTCTGTACCTGACCAGCTCCTCTCCGATGCGGATACTCGTCGTGGGCGTGGGCCGTTGGGGGGAGGTGCATGCCCGTTGTGTTCACCGGACCCCCGGGGTCTCCCTCGCTGCTGTCGTGGATCGTGACGGGGGGCGGGCAGCCCAGGTCGGGGGTGCTCTGGATTGCGAGGCGCGGACCCGCCTGGAGGACGTGAGCGGCCCCGTGGACGCCGCCGTCGTCACGGTCTCTTCGGACGAACATCTGCCCGTCACCCGGCAGCTGCTGGGACGGGGCATCCCCGTATTGCTGGAGAAGCCGCTGGTCACCAGCCACGAAGAGCTGGATCAGCTGCTGGAGCTCGCCGCAGGGCCCTCCGTGGTGTGGCCCGCACTCATCGAACGCTACAACCCGGCCTTCGTGGCCGCCTCGGCGACCATGGGCCGATCGTTGTTCGTCCAGACCGAGCGGCTGGCGCCGTTCACCGCCCGGAGCCTGGAGACCGACGTCTTGCTGGATCTGATGATCCACGATCTGGACCTGGTGCTGGGCATCATGGACGGGCCGGTGACCGAGCTACGAGCGGTGGGGGCACCGGTGCTCTCCAACCAGGCCGACATGGCCCACGTACGCCTGGAGTTCGAGGGCGGCGGTGTGGCGGTGCTGGTCAGCAGCCGGGTCTCACCGTCGCCGGTGCGGACCTTCCGAGTATTCGGCCCCGAGAGCTACCACTCCATCGATCTGAACACACGCGAGGCCCATGGCTGCCGTCGCGTGGCCGGGGAGGAACCGCGTATCGAGGCGGAGGGTATCGAGGTGCCCGAGGGGGATGCGCTGGCCCATCTGCAGGGGGATTTCTTCGATCGCGTTCGCGGGCTCCACGACGGGGACGGCGGCCTGGAACGCGCCGCCGCCAGTCTCCGGCTCGTGTTCGACCTCTCACAGGAGATATCCCGGGGCCTGGACCGGTGGCTCACCTCCTGATCGTCGCCGGGGAGGCGAGCGGGGATCTGCTGGCCGCCGAACTCCTGCGCGAGCTCCAGGGCCAGGACGGAACGACCACCGCCGTCGGTGCCGGTGGGCCGGCTCTGAGAGCGGCGGGGATGAGTATCGAAGTGCCCGCCGAGGAGCTGGCGGTCGTCGGCCTGCACGAGGCGTTGAGCAAGGTCCCGGTGGTCTTGCGGGCGTTGAAGCGCATCGGGAAACTCCTGGACTCGGGGACCATCGACCAGGCGGTGCTGGTGGATCTGCCCGACGTCAACCTGCCCGTGGCGCGGATGGCGGCGGCCCGGGGCATTCCGGTGACCTACTACGTCTCGCCCCAGGTCTGGGCCTGGCGCCGGGGACGGCTGCGGACCATGGCCCGGCGGGTGGACCAGGTGCTGACGCTGCTGCCCTTCGAGCCGGAGCTCTACCGGCGGGAGGGGGTGGCCGTGGCCCACGTCGGCCACCCGCTGGTGGAGCGCGTGGCCGGGGAACTGGCTGGCGGCGAACCCCCGCCTCTGGAGGACCGTGAGGCCTCCCTCGTCCTGCTCCCGGGGAGCCGGGCCAGCGAGGTGCAGGCGCTGTGGCAGCCGTTCCTGGAGACGGCACGACGGGTGCAACGGGAGGCGCCGGGGACGCGCCTGATCGTGGTGCGCGCTCCCACGTTGCCCGCCGATTCCCTGCCGTTGCCGGATGACCTCTCGGTGGAGGTGAGCGAGGAGCCCGCAGCCCGGGTCATCATCCGCGCCCGCTGCGCGCTGGTCGCCTCCGGCAGCGCCACTTTGGAGTGCGCGCTGTGCGGCACGCCCCACGTGGTGGCCTACCGCGTTCACCCGCTCACCTGGGGGCTGGGCCGGTTGCTGGTCCGCGGCGTCGAGCACATCGGCCTCTCCAACCTCATCGCCACCGGAGAGCCCGGCGGGGAACCGGTGGCCCCGGAGCACCTGCAGCAGCTGGATCCGCAGGAGATGGCCGCACCCATCGTGGGCTGGATGAATCAGCCGCGGGTCTGGAACGAGACCCGTCGGGGCCTGGATCGCGTGCGCGGGCTGGCCGGTGAACGGGGGGCTCCGGCGCGGGCGGCCGCCGCGGTGCGACGGCTGCTGGACGAGCCCCCGGTGAAGGTCCCGGCCGTGGGGGCCCGGGAGCTGGGGATCGTGCTGGCCGCCGCGGCCGCTCTGTTCGTCATCCGGCTGGTGCTGGCGATGACCCAGCCGATCCATCCGGACGAGGCCTACTTCTGGCGCTGGTCCCTCGCTCCCGCCTGGGGCTACTTCGATCAGCCGCCCGCCGTCGCCTGGCTCATCGGCGCCGCGCGGGCCCTGGCCGGGGACACGGTGATGGCGGTGCGTGGCGTGGCCGCCCTGTGTACCGCCGCCGCCGCGGTGCTCGTCTACCTGACCGTACGGGAGCATGCCGGGCCACGGCGGGCCTGGGCGGCGCCGGCGCTCCTGCTGGCCATGCCGTTGGTGGCCGTCGGCGGCCTGGTGACCACTCCGGACGCGCCGTTGATGCTGGCCTGGGCAGCGTTCTTGTACCTGGCCACACGGGCGGCAGCGCCCCGGTGGCGGCGGGCGCCGCCCGGCGACCGTTGGCTTGCTCCCTGGTGCCTGCTGGGACTGGTGGCCGGCCTGGGCATGCTCAGCAAGCTGACGATGGTGTTGGCCCCCGCCGGGCTGGCTCTGTGGTGGCTGCTGCGCAAACCCCGTCCGGTGGCGGGGCCGTTGCTGGCCGCGGGCCTGGCCCTGGGATTGATGACGCCCTGGCTCGCCTGGAACGCCCAGATCGGATTCACCCCGTTCACCTGGGAGATGTCCCACGGACTGCATCCCCAGTCCGGCAACGCCGGGCTGAGGTTGGCGGAGTTCCTGGCCGCCCAGGCCGGCATGGCCGGGCCGCTGCTGCTGGGGGCCATGGCCTGGTTCTGGGTGTGGGGCTGGAGGGGCGAACCCCACGAGCGGTTGTGGACAGCCCTCTCCCTGCCGGTGCTGGTGGGCTTCGGGTTGGCCAGCCTGGCGGCCCCCAGCAACGCCAACTGGCCGGCGATGGCCTATCCGGCCGCGGTCTGTGGCCTGGTCGTGGTGTCCTCGACCAGGCTGCTGTGGGCGGCAGGGCTCAGCTCGGCAGCGCTGGCCGCCGTGGGCTTGGTCCACCTCATCGTGCCGCTGCCGGTCGTCCCCCCGGCCGCGGATCCGCTGGCTGACATGGCCGGCTACGACAGCCTGGCCATCGCCATGGCCGAGGAACTCGACGGGATGGATCCCGGCACGGTGGTGTACTGCAGCCGCTACCAGGACGCGGCCGCCCTGTCCTTTGCCGCGGGCAAGGACGCCCCGGTGTTCGACCGGGCCGGGCGAGGCCGGCCCAACCAGTGGGATCTATGGACGGAGCCAGCCGGCGACGAGGCGCTGTTCATCTCGTTGAATGCCGCGCCGGACATGGATTGCGCACCGACCCGGACCGTGGGCGTGGAGTACCGCGGTGAGGTGGTACGCACCTACGTGTTCTATCCGTGTGCGCCGGACAAACAGGAGCACGCCTGGAAGAGGCCGGGGAGGATCTTCTAGCGGGAAGGTGAGTGAGGGATCAGCCGCCGCCGCAGAAGGTGTTGTAACAGTCGGTCTGGCAGTCCAGGAAGGCCTGGCAGTTGGCGTGCTGGGCATCACACTCGCAGCCGCACAGGATGTACTGCTGCATACCCGCGCAGTTGGTGGGCTCCTGATACCAGGCCATGCACGTGGCCATGTCTCCTTCGCCGCAGACCGTGACCGCGCGTTCGCACAGATCCGGCGGGCCGCAGGGGACGGAGTCGTCGTCGTCACCGGCGCTGTCGTCGTCGCCCGTGTCGTCGTCGTCGTCGGTGGCGTCGTCGTCGTCGGCCGAGCTGTCGTCGTCACAAACACAGGGCTCGTTGTTGCAACTCGCGATGACGAGCGCGGTGCCGAACGTGCACACAATCAGAATAGCCAGCATCCACTTGTACTGATGGTTCAACATCAACATTGCCTCCAAAGCGCAGCCCCACACCTACTCAAAGCCAAACACCCTGAATTATAGTTCAGTGGAGCATTCGGGCAACGCTCTAGCAGCGCTAATTGGTACCGTCAAGCTTCGTATCTGGCCGACTTCGGGTATCTTGAGGCCGTGACCAAGCCGACCAACGCGCAGATCCATCGCCGTTTGCAGGCCTACCTCCGTCCCCACCTGCCATGGCTGGGGGTCGCACTGGTTCTGATGCTGGGAGTTGCTGCGGCGCGGGGGGCCAGCGTGTTCCTCGTCAAGTTCGTGCTGGACGACGTGCTGCTGGAGCGGGACGCGGACGCCCTGGCCCTGTTGCCGTTTGCGCTGGTGGCCGTCTTCGCCCTCCACGGAGGCTGCAATTTCCTGCGCGGGGCCATCACCAAACGGGTCGGCCTGACCTTGATGAGCCGCATGCGCCGGGACCTTTTCTCCCATTTCCAACGGCTCCCGCTGGGGTACTTCCAGGACCACAAGGTGGGCGAGCTGATGGTGCGCGTGACGAACGACACCGCCGGCGCACACTGGGCGGTAGCCGCGGCCGTGACCGCCGTCCAGCGGCCACTCACGCTGGCCGCACTGCTCACCGCCGCGTTCTACCAGGAATGGAAGCTGACCCTGGTGGCCCTGGTGCTGCTCCCGCTGGTGTACGTCCCGATCCACCTGTTCGGCAAGGGGGTCCGGCACTACACCCGCGCATACCTGGAAGGGCTCGGGGCGCTGTCCGGCGCGGTCCAGGAGAACCTCTCGGGGATGCGTATCGTGCAGGCCTACGGCGGTGAGGGGCGGGAGCGTGAACGCTTCGAGCGGCTGGACGGCCACCAGATCCGCATGCAGCTGCACAAGGTCCTGTTCGAGATCGGCGGTGGTCCGGTGGTGGAGCTGGTGGCCGCCGGGTCCATCGCGGTGGTGTTGTACCTCGGCGGGCTCCAGGTCCTGGACGGGCACTCCAGTCCGGGGTCGCTGGTGGCCTTCCTCATATCGCTGACGCTGATGAACGAACCCCTCAAGGGGTTGTCCCAGCTCAACTCGCTCTACCAGCAGGCGATGGGGGCGTGCGAGCGCGTGTTCGGTGTGCTGGACGAACCACCCACGATCCGGGATTCGGAGGGCGCAACGGAGCTCCCTGCGGGCCGTTGCCCGGTGGCTTTCGAGGACGTCTGCTTCACGTACGACGGTGTGCGGGAGGTGTTGCATCGCATCAACCTGGACATCGGCGAGGGCGAGGTGGTCGCGGTGGTGGGGGCCAGCGGCGCGGGCAAGACCACGCTGGCCAACCTGCTGCTGAGATTCTTCGACCCCGTCAGCGGCGTGGTGCGCATCGCCGGGCACGATGTTCGCACGCTGACGCTGGCCTCCCTACGTCGCCGCATCTCCGTGGTGACCCAGGAGACGTTCCTCTTCGATGACACGGTGGCGGACAACATCCGTTACGCAGAAGAAGGCCGATCGGCGGAGGACATCGCCCGGGCGGCCGCCATGGCCAATGCCGCCGAATTCATCGAGGACCTCCCCGACGGGTACGACACCCTCGTGGGCGAGCGAGGCACCCGCCTCTCCGGCGGGCAGCAGCAGCGGCTGGCCATCGCCCGCGCGATCCTCCGCGATACGCCGATCCTGGTGCTCGACGAGGCCACCAGCAATCTGGACGCCGCCTCGGAAGCCAAGGTTCAGCAAGCACTCGAGCTGTTGATGCAGAAGCGCACGACCTTGGTGGTGGCCCACCGACTCTCCACGGTCCGCAACGCCGACCGGATCGTGGTCATGCACGAAGGCCGCATCGTCGAGCAGGGCACGCACGACGAGCTGCTGATGCTGGACGGCGAGTATTCCCGGCTACTGGCCGGACAGGTGGGGACCGGCACCCGATGACCGTGGACCCCTGGCACCGGCGGCTGCTCGGCTGGCTGCTCGGCTGGTTCATCCGGCTGCTGGCACTCACCGTGCGCAAGCGGGTCGAGGGTGAGGGGCAGTTCCTGGCGCTGCGGGAGGCGGGCCACCAGGTGGTCTTCTCCTT
The DNA here is from genome assembly GCA_964504165.1 of uncultured Rickettsiales bacterium. GTDB lineage: Bacteria > Myxococcota_A > UBA796 > UBA9615 > CAYRNR01 > CAZDDH01. The sequence continues at coordinate 18,336 of CAZDDH010000063.1, forward strand.
CTGGCACGGCCGGCAGTTCATGTTGCTGGGGGATCGGCGGGGGACCAAGGCCGTCGTCATGGTCAGCCTGAGCCACGACGGCACACTGCAAAAGGCGGTGCTCGAGCGGTACGGGTTCCATATCATCCGGGGCAGTGTCACCCGGCGTGGGCGCACGGCGCTGAGGGAGATGATCCGGCTGATGAAGGAGGAGGGCTACGACAGCGTCATCGCCGTCGACGGCCCCTCCGGTCCTCGGGGGGTGGTCAAGCCAGGCGCGACCTTGCTGGCCTCCTCCACCGGCGCCTATCTGGTCCCCACCAGCGCCGCGCTGCGCCATTGCTGGCGGCTGAGCAGCTGGGATCGCATGGAGATCCCCCTGCCATTCACCACCGGGTGGATCGTGTACGGCGAACCGCTACAGGTGCCGTCGGTGGCGGGAGGCCGCCAAGAGGCGCTGGAGACCTTGCAACAACGGATCGACGAGGCCACGCGTCGGGCCGACGAGCGGGTGGTCCGATGAGTTCTCTCTCCCGGCCGCTGAAGGTGCTGGCCTTCCGCCTGGGCGCCCAGGTGCCCACCGTGCCCCTCGGGAGGTCACCCCTGTGGGTGCACGGCGCCTCTTTGGGGGAGGTCGCGGCGGCCATCAGCCTGCTGTCCGTGTCCGGGACGGACGGGGTCTACCTCACCTCGGGCACGCCGGAGGGGCTGTCGCGGGCCGAGGCCAGCGGCTACCGCGGGCGATGCGGTGCGGGCCCGCTGGAACGCCATGGGACCCGGCGCCTGCTGCGTAGCGTCCGGCCGCGGGCTTTGTGGTTGGTGGAATCCGAGCTGTGGCCGGGGGTGCTGGCCGCGGCCCGGCGGGAAGATGTCCCGGTGGCCGTGGTGGGAGCTCGGCTCTCCGAGCGGTCGTTCCGGCGCTACCTCAGGCCGGTCATCAAGGGCCGCTTCCAGAAGATGACCGAGCCCGTGTCCCTGTTTGCGGCGGCCGACGCCTCCACCGCCCTTCGGCTCACGGAGTTGGGCGTGCCGGAGGAGCGTATCCGGGTTTGCGGCCGGATCAAGGTGCCACCCCTCCCCGACGCCGGGGCTCCCTTGCCCAGGCTGATGGAGGCGCTCTCCCCGGGGCGCTCCTGGCTCGTCGGCGGGTGCACCCATGACGGCGAGGAGGAAGCGTTGCTGGAGATGGGAGGGGCGCCGTTACTGCTCGCCCCCCGCCACCTGGAGCGGCTGCCCGAGGTGGAGGCGCTGGTGCGGCGGCGGGGGCTGGAGCCGGTCCGTCGCTCTGAGGAGCCCGGATCCCTGGGCCCGGGACAGGTGCTCGTCCTCGACACCCTGGGCGAACTGGCCCATGCGTATTCCGCCGCACGGTACAGCTTCGTCGGCGGAAGCCTCACCGGCGCCCAGGCCCACGATCTGCTGGAGCCACTGGCCGGCGGCAGCCACCTTATCAGCGGGCCGCGATGGGGCCTGCAGGCGGAGGAGGCCCGGATGCTACGCCGGGCGGGAGCGCTGACCCCCTTCGACGGTTCCCTGCCGCCCGCCGATTCCGTGGATGTGGACGCCGCAGCTCTGCTAGAGCAGCTCGATGGCCGACCGGCCACCCTGGCTTTCCTGCGGGAACGGGGGCTGGCGTGACGGGGCGTGGGCCGATGGCCTGGGTGGATTTCCCTTACCGGGCGGGCGCTTCCCTGCATGGCGGGCTGTACCGCCGCGGGCTGCTACGGAGGACCGGGCTGGGGTGCTTCACCGTGGCGGTGGGGGCTCTGCACTTCGGTGGGGCGGGCAAGACGCCGGTGGCCATGGAGCTCGCCTGCCCGGGGAGTGCGGTGCTCACCCGGGGGTACGGGAGCCGCCCGGAGCCCGAGCCGAGGGTCGCGGTCGGGCAGCGGGAGGAGGCGGCGCCGTGGAACACGATGATCGACGTGGACGGTGAGCAGCGGCCCGCAGCCGAATGGAGCGAGGTGCTGGGGGACGAACCGGCGATGATCGCCGCGTGCCGGCCGGGAATTCCGGTGGGCGTCTGCCCGGACCGGCGGGCCGCAGCGTCTGCGGTGACGGCGCGCTTTGACGTACAGCGCCTGGTCCTGGACGATGGCTTCTCCCATCACCGGGTGCGACGGGACCTGGATCTGGTGTGCCTACCCCTGTCGGAGCGGGGTGGCCAAACCGCCCTGGCCGGGGGCCTGTTGCGGGAGGGAATGGGTGCGCTGAAGCGGGCCTCTCTCGTCGTGCTGATGATGGAAGAAGGCTCGAAAATACAAGAGGATAAGCTGCGGAAGTGGACGTTGAATATTAGGTATACAGGAGCCCATCTCGTCGCCCGCCGGGCGGCCCGGCAGACGTTGCGCTTTCCCCATGGCGGCCCCCTCGATGGCGGGGAGCTGCGGGGTGTGCGCGCCGCGACGGTTTGCGCCCTCGGCCGGCCGCGCTCCCTCCATCGCACAATACGGGGATTGGGAGCCCGCGTGGTCGCCCACGAGCACTTCCCGGACCACCACCGATTCCGCGCATCCGAGCTGGAGCGATGTGAACGGAGGGCCGCCGAGGCGGGGGCGGAGGTCGTGCTGACCTCGTTGAAGGATGCGATGAGAATGCCCGTGGGGTGGCGGCCAGCCGCCGAATGGCGTGTCGTGGTCGAGACGCTGGCCTGGGATGGGGACCTGGACGCTTTGTGCCAGCCCGGAGGAATCCGATGAGGGGCCTGCTGCTGGAGCTGCTGACCCGCCTGCCCGCTCAGCTACAGGCCGCACTCGCGGCTGTGCTCGGGGACGCCTGGTTTTATCTGATCCGGATTCGTCGTGAGGTGGCGCTGTCCAACCTGAGCCACAGCAGCGTGGACCCGGGCACGGGGGCGAGGCATCGCCTGGTGCGGCGCAGCTGCCGTCACCTGGTGCGGAACGTCCTGGAACTGCCGAGGCTGGTGGGAGCGCGAGACGAGCGCTTCTTCGAGGACGTGAGGGTCGAAGGGGAGGGGCACCTGCGCGACGCGTTCGAATCCGGGCGCGGTGTGCTGGTGGTCACCGCCCACCTGGGCAACTGGGAGTTGCTGGGAGCCGTGGCCAGCCACCTGGGTTATCCCTCGGCGATGGTGATCCGTCGCCTGGCTGGCGTGGTGTCCAACCGCTGGATCGAGGACCTGCGGAAACGCAGCGGGGTGAGCCTGGTGGAAGAGGGCCCCGGGGAGCTCAAACAGATGTGCCGGACCCTGCGGGAGGGCAAGGTGCTGGGATTCACCGTCGATCAGCGGCCCAGGGGCGCCCGGCGATCCGTACCCATCCGGTTCCTCGGTCGGCCGACGAGGGTCACCACGGCCGTGGCCACACTGGCCCTGCGCACGGGGGCTCCCATCGTTCCGGTCGTGATCCACCGGGAGGCCAGCGGCCGGCATTGTGTGCGCATCGGCCGTCCCCTCGATCCCTGCCGGGACGGTCGCCCGCTGGGGCAGCAGACGGCTGACCTGGCCGCCTCCTATCACCGTTGCATCGAGCGGGAGATCGTCCAGCATCCGGATCAGTGGCTGTGGCACCACCGTCGCTGGCGAGCGCCGGTCGGTCAGCCGGAGCCCAGCCCACCATGAGGGTGCTGCACGTCGACCTGGAGAGCGGATTCCGCGGCGGTCAGCGCCAGGTGCTGTTGCTGTGCGAAGGTCAGGCCCGCCAGGGCGTGGGTGTGTGTGTGGCCGTCCGCGCCGGGGAGGCGATGGAGCGAGCCTGCGCCGAACGGGGTCTGCCCACGATCCCCCTGCAACAGGAGGGGCCCCTGGATCCCCGGGCGCCGCTGGCCCTGATGCGGGCCCTGCGGGAGCAGCCGTTCGACCTGCTGCACGCCCACTCGTCCCACTCCCATACCGCCGCGATCCTCGGCGCCCTCCGTCCGGGGGCCCCCCCCCCGCTCATCGTCTCCCGCCGGGTGGATTTTTCCGTGGGACGGCCGCCCTGGAATCGCTTCAAATACGGCCGGGTGGCGTGCTTCGTGGCCATCAGCGAGGCGGTGGCCGAGGTCCTGGGGGAGGGGGGCGTGGAGCGGTCGCGCATCCGGGTGGTGCACAGCGCGGTGGAACCTCCCCGGCCTCCCGTGCGGAGCCGGGCCCAGGTCCGCCGGGCCCTGGGGTTGGGGCCGGGCCAGCTGATGGCGATCAACACCGCCGCCCTGGTGGATCACAAGGATCACGAGACCGCGGTACGGGCCATGGCCCGTGTGCGGCAGCCGGTCCACCTGTTCATCGCGGGTGAGGGGCCGCTGCGCGGGGCCATCGAGCGGGTCATCGAACAGGAGCGGGTGGGGTCGGTCGTCCGGCTGTTGGGGCAGCGGGATGACGTGCCGGATCTGCTGGCGGCCGCGGATTTCTTCGTGGTTTCATCCCACCTGGAGGGGTTGAACACGTCGCTGATGGACGCCGGCCTGGCCGGGCTGGCTGTGGCCGGAACGGCAGCGGGGGGGATTCCGGAGGTGGTGATCCACGGCCAGACGGGTATCCTGGTCCCACCGCGCGAGCCCCAGGCGCTGGCAGCAGCCATCGACGAGCTGGCGTCCGACCCCCGGCGACGGGAACAGCTGGGCGAAGCGGGTGCGGCCCGCGTACACGAGGTGTTTTCGGTGGAACGGTTGGTCCGCCAGACCCTGGAGGTCTACGAACAGGTGCTGAACCCTTGACGCCCCAAGCCCCGGCGACGGCGCACACCGAGTGCCGCTTTTTCGACGGCTACCGGCCGTGCCGGTTCCAGCGGCCTTGCGAGGGCTGCCCGCACCTGGACGTTCCCGAGCACCGCGTATTGCTGGTCAACCTGGATGCCCTGGGAGATGTGCTACGGACGACGGCGTTGCTGGCGCCCCTGCACCGGGCGCTCCCCGGGGCGCACGTGACCTGGCTCACATCGCACCGGGCCCTGCCGCTGCTGGACCACGTGCCCGGCATCGATCGGGCCATCGCCCTGAGCCCCTGGACCGCCTCCTTCCTCCAGACCCTGCAGTTCGACTACGTGCTGGGCGTGGACAAATCCCTGGCCGGTGGCAGCCTCACGATGGCCGCGCGGGCCGTTCATCGCCGCGGCTTCGGTCTGGATTCCGGCGGCGCCATCGTCCCCTTGAACCCCGAGGCGGTCGAGCTCTACGAGCTGGGCCTGGATAACCGGCGCAAGTTCGTGGACAACCGCAAGACCGAGAACCAGCTGCTGTGCGAGGCGATGGGCTGGCCCTACCAGCAGGATCCGTACCGGGTCACCCTGTCCGAAGAGGAGCAGCAGGGCGTCCAGGCCTGGCGGCGGGAACAGGGCATGGGCGACGGGGATGTGGCCATCGGGCTCAACACCGGCTGCTCGGCGGCCTACCCAAACAAGCGCCTCGAGGTCGGGGCCCAGGCCGAGCTGCTGGATCGGCTGGCCGCCCGGTGCCCGGATGCCACACTGGTCCTGCTCGGGGGCCCGGAGGATGGCGAGCGCAATCGGCGTATCGCCGCGGCAACGAAGGCCCGCCCAGTGCTCAGCCCCACGGACGAAGGACTGCGGCGGGGCTTGCAGATGGTCGCCGCATGCGATGTAGTGCTCTCCGGTGATTCGCTGGGCATGCACATGGCCATCGGCCTCGGCAAGCTCGTGATCGCCTGGTTCGGGCTCAGCTGCCACCAGGAGATCGGCCTGTACGGTAGGGGTTCTTGGGTGCTGGCCGACGTGGCCTGCCGACCGTGCTGGCAGCGCAGATGTGAACGGGAGCCCCGGTGCTTCCGGCGCGTGCCGTTGGACTCGATGGTCCAGCAGGCCGCAGAGATGGCCCTCTCCGTGCAGCAGGGGAGGGATTGGAACGATGAGGTCCTGGTGGGCAGCTGGCCCAGCTGGCCCATCGAATAAACCCCGCCGCGGCACGTCAATAGCGGTGTCGGCGGAGGAGACACAACATGACCCATGGCCTGACCCAACTGTTCCTGGCTGCCCTGCTCACCCTGGCGCTCGCGCTCCCGGCCCTGGCCGGCGACAGCGATAGCGGCACGGTCAAAGTGATCAACGACACCGAGTTCACCCTCGATATCAAGATGGATGGCACGAAGAAGTTCACCCTGAAGCCGGACGGCAAGCAGTCCGTCAAGGGGATCAGCCCGGGGCTGCATACCTTCACCGCGACCACCCCGAGCGGCGAGGTCAAGTTCAGCAAGGAGATGCGGCTCAAGGCCGGCCAGAATCTGTCCTGGTACCTCAAGTGGACCCAGGTCGAGGAAGGCTCGCTACTGATCCACTGACTGCCTCTTTTCCCACCCGATCTTCACCAGCAACGCCAAGGCAAATAGCGGCGCCGAATAGGGCAACCAGTCCAGGCTCGCCTCGTTGCTGATCCAGCCCAGCTCGAACATCTCCATGCTGAATGGGTAGAAGACGCGGTAGCCGCCGTTGATGTGGTACTGCGTCAGGTCTATCGCAAGGTGCACGAGGCCGCCCAGCGCCATGTTCCGGAACGCCACCCGGCGGATGCTGATCGGCAGCAGCAGCGCCACCAGCAGGCATAGCAACAGGAAGGGGAGGGGAAGGTGGAGCATGGCCGTGGCGTCCAGCCAGACCTCCGAGATCTCGAACCCGAACACGGCGCTGGCCAGCGCCAGCGAGAGGGCCGGCAGCCGGGCGGCGATGTCGGGCATGCAAGAGCCGACGATGAACCACACCAGCGGGCTGCGGCGAGCCGGGAGCCGCAGCAGCAGGCCCACCCCGGCGTGGGTGATCAGATCAGGCACGCCGCCTCCGCGCACCGATCAGCTCCCAGCCGACCAGCGAGGCCACCAGAACCAGGCAACCGATGCCGATCCCCTTCTTGATGAGGTGGCGCCGGTAGATGTGCCACTTCGTGATCTGCACGGTGCCGTCCCGGTGGAAGATCCCCTTGAGGGAGACCATGTCGCCCAGGGCGAAGTCGGGGGGGATGCCGGTGACCCACACCGTGGTCCACGGCGACCACAAAAAGGCCCGGTCGCCGGAGATCTCCCGGACTCTGAAGTTCCCCAACTGGACGGCCATCCCGTCGTGCTGTTCGGGCGCGGCCTGCATCTCCGTGATGTCGGATGAATTCAGATCGGCGATGCCCACGAAGCAGGCCATCCCCGCCAGCAGCACCAGCGCCGCCGCCGCGATCTTGGGGACGCGGCGGTGGTCCGACAGGGGGTGCCAGCTGGGGAAACCGTCTGCGAGGGTGCGGTCAGTGGTAGACGGGGCCGTCGTCATCACGTCCCTGACCGCCATCGATGACCTTGAAGCGGCTCATCTTGCGCTTGAGCTGGTATTGCTTGTAGCGGAGCAAAAGCAGCTTGAAATCAAAGACGTCCAGCCAGCCCTTGTAGAACAGGAAGCCCACCGCGATGCCACCGCACCAGAAGGCCGCCCCGGGGTTCCACTTGGCCAGCAGGGCCAGCACGGCCATCACCGCGGTGATGATGGAGACCCACACCGCACGGACGGGCAGCACGAGCATCATCAGGATCTGTGCGTTGCGGTTGACCAGGCCGAATAATACGATGAGCGCCATCAGGGACGGCATCGGGCCGACGAAGGGTTCGTCGAGGCCATAGACCAGCGAGAACGGCTGCCCGACCAGGGCGGCACCCAGGCTGGTCAGGACCCACATCACCACAAAACGCCGGGTGCCCATGTAGCGCTCGACCGGGGCCGAGAAGAAGTAGAGCATCAGCAGCGTGGTGGGGAACCCTACCAGCGCCTGGGAGAAGCGCCGGGTGAAGAACAGCAGGAACAGGATGCCCAGCATCGCCAGCGTGAAGAACAGCCCCCGCTTGCGCCCACCCATCCGGCTGCCCATGGCATCCACGAGGGCCGCGATGAGGAGCACCACGATCAGGCCCACCACCGTGTCCGTGATGGCCACCTGGGGGTGGAGGAAGTGATGCGTCAGCAGGCGCCACGGCTGGTGCAGGATGTTGTGGGCCGGGTCGCCCAACGCCTTGAGGGAAAGCGCCCCCCAGACAGAGAACCCGAACCAGTTCTCCAGGAACAGGCTCACGGCGTAGACTACGAAGTAGATCGTGACGAGAATCCAGCCGGTCCGCGTCAGGCGGGAACCGAATCCGGAGCTGGCGCCCAGGGGGCTCTGGCCGGGGTAAACCATTGAGTCATTCCGAAGTTAATCACGTCATCGGAGCGTGTCCACTATGGCGATTCGGGACCCGCGCCGCAACCGGTGTTGTGGCGGTGGTCCTATTCTCCAGCGTGTGTCTACCCCAACGCACCGCCGCGCACCCGTTCGGTGAGAGTTTCTATTCTCATCGAGCGGTGATGCGGGCCTGGGAGGGGCAGCTGGTGGTGGACTACTCGGCCGAGATCCCCATCGGCGTGGTCATGCGGCGCTTCGCCACTCTGTACGGCGGGCTGGAAGAGGTCGGTGAGAAGGAGGACCGGGAGTTCGCCGCGACGATCTTCGCCGAACTCAGCCAGAACCTCACCCTGCTCATCGACGGAGAGATGGTCGATGCCTCGTGGGTGCCGATCCCGGATGTCCCCAACGGCGTGGCGTCCGAACGCTTCTTCGTGTACCACCTGCGCGCCGAAATCCCCCGGCAATGGGCCGCCGAGCCCACGACCCTGCTGTTGATCAACGACAACTACCGGGAAAACCCCGCCTATTTCTCGTGCTGGGTATTCCCGGGCAATGGGGTCCAGGTGGTGTCCACGACGGCCGAGAACATGGGCGCCGAAGCCGCTGGCAGCGACGTCTCCAACGTGGCCAAGGCCTGGTCTCTGGACCCGATCTACCGGGACCTGGAGGCCGTCATCGCGGCCAAGCCCACGGTAGTGGCCGCCAACGCGGCGGACACTCCTGCGGCACAAGATGAAGCCCGGGACTCCAGCTTCCCGTGGTGGATCCTGCTCATTCCGCTACCGCCCCTGGCCATCGTCGTCGTCCGTAAGTTCCTGGCATCTTGCAACTAGAACACCCGTTCAGTACACTGAACATCTGTGGAGGTTGCGATGACCAAGTTGACGGTGCACCAGGGCGGCAAGGCAGGGGATGATCTTTCGGCGCGGCAGCGGGCGATCCTGGAGATGATTCGCCAGTGGATCGACGACAACGGCGTGCCACCCACCTATCGCGAGATCGGCCAGGCGATGGGGATCCGGTCCACCAACGGGGTCAGTGACCACGTCAAGGCGCTGTTACGCAAGGAATACCTCATGCGCGTGGGGCACGGGACGCGGGGGCTGGCCCGCTCGCTGGTTCTCACCGAGAAGGCCATCGGTATCGGCTTCGGGCCCCAGGGCGCAGCGGACGACATGGTGGAGATCCCCATCTACGGTCAGGTCGCCGCGGGGCAGCCGCTCCTCGCCGAGGAGAACCTCGAGGGCACGCTGCGGGTCGACAGCTTCCTGCTGCCCGGCTCGGGCAAGGTGTTCGCCCTTCGGGTCTTCGGTGAATCGATGATCGACGATGGCATCATGCACGGGGACTACATCTTCGTGCGCAAGCAACTCGAGGTGAACGACGGAGACATCGTGGTGGCCATGGTGGACGGCGACGCCACCGTCAAGCGCCTCTACCGCGAGCCCGAACGCATCCGCCTCCAGCCCGCCAACGACACCATGCAGCCCATCTATGTCGAGGCCTCCGAGTTCCGCGAGGTCGATATCCTCGGAGCCGTCGTCGGCGTCTACCGCCGCGTGGATTAGGATAGAAAAAACGCAGAGGACGCGGAGTAGGGCGCAGAGGACGCGGAGTAGGACGCCGAGAAGCGCAAAGCGACCTCAGATGTATAGATTGTCTTCCCATCCCCCCAAATTAATCTCCTCCTCCGCGCCCTCCGCGCCCTCCGCGCCCTCCGCGCCCTCCGCGTCTTCGTCCCCTCAGCGTCCTCCGCGATTTTTTCTTAGTCTTCTTCTTCCAGCACCTGCGCCACGATCTCCTTGACCCGCTGGTGGTAGTTGCCCGTGGCGCGTAGGCGGGAGGCGACGAAGTAGCCGCCGATGAGGGTGCGGTGCAGGTAGACCACGAAGCCCGGGGGGTGGAAATTCAGGCAGGCCGGGTGCTTGATCACCAGGTTCTTGCCGATCTCGGCCAGGGGCTCGGAGCCATAGGTGTACAGCCGGTCCCGGGTGATGGGGCGGGCGTAGATCTCGGAGATCTCCCAGAACGCGGTGCGGGTGCGTGGGCCGCAGTTGGGCTTGATGTAGCCCAGCTGGATGTACGCGTCGATGACCGCCTCCCGGTCGTGGGCGAGCTGGGCGCGCAGGGCCCGGGCGAAGTCGACGGCGAAGGTGCGGTCGAAACGTTTGATGCAGCCGTAGTCCAGCAGGACCATGCTGCCATCGGCGTGGAACAGATAATTGCCGGCCTGGGGGTCGGCGTGCATCGTCTGGTACAGCAAGAACCCCTTGAGGATCAGCTCGACGATCACCCAGCCGGCCCGATTGCGGGCCTCCTGCGGTGGATCGCCGTCCAGGAACTCGTCCAGGGTCATGCCCTTGGCCAGCTCCATGGTCAGCACCCGTTCGGTGGAGCGCTCGGGATAGTAGCGGGGAATGGTGAGATTGGGCTCGTCGCCGAAGAGCTCCTGCATGCGGACCAGGTTCACCGCCTCCTGGACGTAGTCCAACTCATCGACGAGCATCTCCTCCAGTTCCCTGAAGTAGGGGTCCAGATCGTAGGCCTTACCCAGTACCCCCGACGCGGTGAGCATCGTCTGCACATTGGCCAGGTCCGAGTGGATGGTCTTGTCGATATCCGGGTACTGGACCTTGACCGCCACCGCCGTGCCGTCTTTCAGCTGGGCCCGGTGCACCTGGCCCAGGGAAGCGGCGGCCATCGGCTCCTCGTCGAACTCGGCGAACAGCTCCTCCAGCGTGCCCTCGAGCTCCTCCTCGACCCGCTTGCGGATTCGGGGGAAGGGTAGATAGGGGGCGCTGGACTGAAGAACCTTGAGGATCTCCGTGGCCTCCGGGGGCAGCAGCTCGTCGTCCCCCAGCGACATCATCTGCCCCACCTTCATCACCGCACCCTTCATGTTGCCCATCGTCTCGGCCATGCGCGCTGCGTTGCGCAGATGGGTCTTGAGCAGGTCGCGGCGACGGGTTTCCTCGTCCTGGAAGGCACCCTTGATCTTCTGTCCCAGATAACTGGAGGAGACGGTGCTGCTGAGCCGTCCCATGCGGAAGAACCGGGAGACGCGCCCGGTGGGGATGTCGCGTGCCTTGCGGTCCTTTGGGTCGTCGGTCATCGATTTCATGATCCGTCCGTCACGGGACGGGACGCAAGCCCCGAGCACGATTTGACAACGATGATCGTGCACGGCCCCGGAGCGGTACGTAAAATACCCTCACGCGCGGGGAAAATCAGGGATTGAGGGACGCTGGTCTTCGGGAGAGGTCGTGCCCATGTTGTCTCGAAAAACGAGGTTGCTCCCCCTGCTGGCCTGGCTCGTGCTGGCCCACGGGCCTGCGATGGCTGCACCACAGGGCCATTCTGCCTTCGAGGCGGCCCTGGAAGCGGCGGGCTATGACGAGCCGCAGGCCGCCGCCTACCGGTTGGCGGCGTTCATCCAGCCGGACCAGCTCCCCGAACCGCTCCAGTCCCTGGCCACCGCAGAGGCGGCTCGAGCCCGGGAAGCCGGCCTCTGGCGCTGCGGCACACCGATGGTGCTGGCCGCCATGCGGGAATATAGCTACATGACGCCGGAAGCCCAGCAGCTGGTGGATACGGTTTCCGGTTTCGCCCCCATGGATCCGGGGGACAGCGAGTCGTCGAGGGAGACGGCCGAAGCCTGCAACATCACGGCCCCCAACGAGCAGGAGAGCGACCATTTCCGGGTCCTGTGGGGCTCCAGCTACAACGGCGACGGAGTGGACGATCTACTCGAGGCGCTGGAACACGCACGGCAGACCTGGCTCGACCTGGGGTATCAGGAACCCTACGGCGTGGGGGTCGGCGGCTGGAAGCTGCCCGTCTTCATCGGCAACAGCGGCAACGGCATGCCCACCATCGGCTGGAGCGGAGGCTACACGACGGTCTGTGACGATCACTCCGGCTCGTTCATCGTCATGAGCCAGGAGGTGGGCACCTGGGGCTGGGAGTTCACGGCGGACGTGGGGCCGCACGAGCTCTACCACGCCATCCAGATGGGCTACAACAACTGGGGTATGGCGAACTGGTACTGGGAGGCCTCGGCCACCTGGTCCGAGGATATGCCCTACCCGGACCTCAACGGGTATGTGTGGTTCCTGGAGACCTACACCTCGGCACCGGAGGTGGCCCTGGCCGACGAATCGAATCAGAGCCACCCCTACGCCATGTTCATCTTCCCCATGGCCATCGAGGAGTTCGTCACGGACGGCATCCACGTGATGCGCAAGATGTGGGAGCAATCCAACGGCGATGTCCCCTCGGCCATGGGGACGATCCTGGAGGCCGATCACGGCACCACCTTCGACAAGGCCTTTGCCGAGTTCACCGCCCGGGTGGGCATGATGGATGATTTCGAGGACGGTGCACTGTTCGGGGACGCGCAGCGGGTCTACACGGTGGATAGCTACCCCGACAGCGTCGAGGACTTCGCCGATGCGCCGCCGGAGACCTACGGCACCAATTACATCACGCTGCACGAGCCGGACACGGATCCGCCGGACACCAAGATGCACTTCGAGTTCGACGGGGGAGGGGATTCCAAGTGGGTCCTGGGGGTGATCAAGCACCGCACCGAGGACCGCGTGAACAATACCGTCGAGGTGGACGTGCCCATGATTGGCCTGCCGGGCGACCTGGATCG
>CAZDDH010000063.1:31066-39456 GCA_964504165.1 uncultured Rickettsiales bacterium
GGGGGTATGCAGGGGGGGGGGTGGGTGTCAACATCCCCGCCCCGGGGGGCGGCGAAAAATACCGCGGCGAGGTGGAGGTGGACGGCGATGGCCACGCAGAGTTCGACATCATCGATGTGGGCACGCTGTACTCCGAGTTCGTGGTGGCCATCAGCTACACCGGCAACGGCGGCAGCCCCCCGTACTCCTGGTCCGTGGAGATGCGCGAGCAGACCGAGGAACAGGGGGACGATGACGACGACGGGGATGACGACGACTCGGCCGAACCGCCCACAGGCGGATGTGGGGCGTCACCTTATGAGTTCGAGATGACCGAGGATGGGCCGTCGTCCATGTGCAGCGTGGCGGGCGGCAGCCGGGTTCTTCCTTGGAGCTTGCTGGCACTGGCAGGGTTGCTGCTGGCACGGAGAAGGCCATGACATCATCGTTGAATCGACGCAGCTTCATGGCGGGTTCGGCCGCTCTGGTCGGGTCGGCGGGGATCACCTCCCTTTCCGGATGCGCTGCGGGTCTGGCTGGCCCGGGCACCGCGACGACCGGTTCGAACAGTCCCGCGGCCCTGCTGTGCGCCCAGGAGGGGTTGCTCGAGGCGGCAGCCATGCCCTCCATCGGGTCCTACATGGTGCAGGACATCCCCGCGGTCCGGGTGGTCAAGAACGGGGTGGCGGGCATGCTTTGGACGCACGCGGCCAGCCAGCTCCACGAGGGGGACCTACGGAGGGAACAGCTGGTGGCGCCGCTGCAGGCTCGCGCAGCCGGCATCTCCCGCTCGTTGTTCACCACGACCAATTACCTGGCCGGCCTCTCCGAGGAAGACCTGAAGCTGGCCAGTGAGATGCTCAGGGAGAGGCCGGAGGTGATCCGCCGGTCTCACGACGAGATCGTCGAACAAGGGCTGGACAAGAAGGTGAACACGCGGGCCCTCCAGAAGTTCTCCGAGCTCTTCGATCATGTCTTGTGGCGCATCACCAAACAGCCGGCGTCACTGCTGGTGGACGGGCTGGTGGACCGGGTGGATCGGCTGGCAGTGGCCCATGGCGCCGACCGCCATGCCCTGGTCCTCGACCCGGCCGTCGAGCGGGCCAACACGGCGGGGCTGCTGGCGTACGAGCGGGAATCCCAGTACGAGGACGAGAACTGCCACCGTATCCCGGAGATCGATGCCGGGCTGGTGATGATGGGCGCCGGCGGCATCGTGCTGGCCTCCTTCTCCATCGCCCTGGCCACCGGGGGAGCCTGGCCCCTCGCCTTCGGCATCACCCTGGGCGCCATCGTCTTCGTGGCGGGCATCGTCTTCATCGCGGTGGGGGCGGCGCGGGCGGGGAAGTAGGGGCCGTCCGTCCGGAGTTGCCTACGCACCTAAAAAAGGATTGGCCCCGAGAAGGATCACTCTCGCCCCGCCCCACCAAAGATCTTCTACTCTGTGGCCTCTGCGCGCGCTGGACGCGCGGCTCTGTGGCCTCTAGCCGTCCCGGACGGACGGCCCCCTCTTCCTCTTATCCCGCCAACCCCCCATCCACCACCAGCGCCTGGCCGACGATGTAGCTGGCCTCGTCGGAGGCCAGGAAGGCCACCGCGTTGGCCACCTCCTCGGCCCGTCCGGGGCGGCCGGCGGGGATACGTTCGATGGCCTTCTCCAGGGTGCGGTGGTCCAGGCGCTGGGCCATGCCCGCGTCGATGATGCCCGGTACGACGGCGTTGACGCGGACTCCGCGTGGAGCGGCTTCGGCGGCCAGGGAGCGGGTGAACGCCAGCACGCCGCCCTTGGACGCGGCGTAGTTGGTTTGCCCCGGGCTGCCGCGCAGGCCGGCGATGGAGGCCACGTTGACGATGGCCCCCCGCCGCCTGGACATCATCTTGCGGAACACCGCCTGGCAGCAGCGCACCGTGCCGTCCAGGTTCACGTCTAGTACGTCCCGCCAGCGGTCCGACGGCATCATCGCGAAGGGGCCGTCCGAGGTAATGGCGGCGTTGTTGACCAGGATGTCCAGCGGTCCGCGCTGGTCCCGGATCCGATCCAGCGCCGCGCGGATCTCCTGGTCGTCGCGCACGTCGAATTGTGTGATCGCGCAGTCGGCACCGGCGTCCTGGAGCAGCTGAGCCGTCTTGAACGCCTGCTCCCGCTGTCGGCGGTAGTGGACCCACACGAAGGCACCCTCGGCAGCCAGCGCCTGGCAGATGGCCCGGCCGATTCCCCGTGAGCCTCCGGTCACCAGCGCATCCCTGTCCAGCAGACGATCGGTCATGGCGTTCTCTCCAGGATCTGGCGGGCCGCGTTGCGACCCGCTATGAGCGACGATGTGTAGCCGGCGCCCGGGTTGGCCCAGCCGCTGGCCAGGTAGAGCCCTTCCAGCGGCGTGTGTGCTTCGGGCCGGCGTGGCCCGACCTGGGCCGGTGTGTGGGCGTATCCGAAGATGGCGCCGCCGGGAGCCCCGGTGGCCCGGTGGAAGGTCTGGGGCGTGGCCCGTTCCATCACCTGAACGTTCCCGGAGAAGCCCTCGAAGAGCCGATCATCCAGCACCGCCATCAGCTGCTCGCCGGCGTCGTCATACACGCTGGCCTGGCCCGATTCGCCCATGGCGGGCACGGCGGCGGTGACGGTGACCACGCCGTGGCCGGGGGGGCAGCAGCCCGGGTCCAGCAGGCTGGGTAGCGCCACGTTGATCCCATCCCGAGCCCAGGCGGGGAGGCCCGGATCCCGGTACAGGGTTTCGTAGGCCTGTGGCTCACCGTCGCTCGGATCCCGGCCCAGGCCGAACCACAGCTTGACCGCGGATACGGACAGCTCCATGGATTGCAGCCGCTTTCCCCAGCGGCGGGGGATCCACTCCGGCTCGATCAGGCTGCTGGCCAGCAGGGCCGGAGCGGCGTTGCAGACCACCACCGGCGCTGCCGTTCGCCGGCCGTCCCCGAGCTCCACGCCGACGATCTGCCCCCGCTCCAGCAGCAGCCTGCTCACCGCCGTGCCAGTCTCCAGCCGGCCACCGTGCCGTTCCAGGGAACCGGCGAGGGCCGTCACCAGCGCCGCGCCACCCCCCTCGAGATACCAGCTGCCACAGCCGTGGTACCCGGCCGTCAGTAGCAGCCAGGTGAACGCGGCCATCCGCCGGGCGGGCAGGCCCAGGTAGGAGGCCGTGTTGCCCACCACCTCGCGGGCCCGCGGATCGGTGACGTATTCGCCGATGAGTTCGTCGGCGGTGCGGCGCAACAGCGCGTGCATGTGGACGGGCAGGTTGCCCAGCGGCCCGCCCGCCCACCAGCTGGTGAGGAGGTCGTACAACGCCCGCTGGGTGTCCAGTGCAAGGGTCATCAGGCCCAGCAGCCCGCTGCCCTCGGCGGGGAAGGCCCCGCGGAGCGTCTCCAGCCAGCCGTCCGCCTGCTGCGGTATCCACAGGTCCAGGCCGGGCCATCGCTCGCGGTGGGACCAGCGGTCCTGGACCAGCTGCACGTCCCCCGTGACTCCCAGCTCGTCCAGCAGCGGGCGGTTGGGCTGGCCCGGGCCGACGGCGTCCAGCAGGTGCAGGCTGGCGTCAAAGCGGTAATCCCCCCGAACAAACGCGGCGGCCAGCCCCCCTGGCTCCGGCTGCCGCTCGAAGATCCGGACGTCTAGCCCAGCCCGGGCCAGCGTGACGGCGCACGCCAGCCCGCCCAGCCCGGCCCCCACGACGGCGACGTCGCAGCGCTCATCCATCGTCGAGTCCAGGAGGCTGGCACTCTGGTGGCTGGCACACCGGGGGGAATGGGATCTCGTCCCGGGCCTCCCAGGAGTGCTCCATTGGCTTGACGAACAAGCTGTGGTTGACGACAAACGGCGGCGACAGGGTGCGCATGGCCGCGGAGCCCTCGCCGTGCGTCGCCCGGAAGTGCTCCACGCCGCTGTGAGCCATCGCCACATCGATCAACGCCAGCCCGAAGCTGCCCTCGCCGGCCAGCGTGGGGCAGGCGCGCACGATCTCGCCCACCGTCTCATCGCCCGCGGTCACGGCAGCTCTGTCGTGAAGGCAGGCCTCGGACCGAAAGGCGGTCAGCCGGCGGCGATCCGGACGGGCGCGGCGCTCGGCCAACGCCTCGTGGCCCCAGAAAACCTTGCCCGAAGCGAGCCGCCATTGGAGCTGGAGTTCCACCGGATCCAGCCCTCGCCGGCCTTCGTGCCGGGCGTTGAAGAACCAGTTCTCCAGCCCACAGAAATCCAGGGCTTCCAGGCTCGCCGGCCGCCCCTCGAACTTTGCGGCCAGCTCGACCAGCTGTTGCCACAGGCCGTCGGCGCGTTCCCGTGCCACCAGCAGGTCGTAGCCGAACTCACCGGTCTTGCCGGCCCGCAGGCACAGCACGCCCTCTTCGGGCCGGTAGAACGTACGGTAGGGCAGGCCGATGACCCCGGGGCTGTCGTAGGCGCTCATCAGCTCCCATGCAAAGGGGCCGTTGAGGCTCAGCACGCGGGTCTTATCGCCCAGATCCTCGAGCTGGACCTCCTCGCCGGGCTCCATGCCCTCGCGGAGCGCGCCCTCCAGATCTGGGGCGTTGATCCCGTCCGCCAGCAAGAAGTACCCCTCTCCGTCGCGCCCCAGGTACAGATCGGCGCAGACGGTGCCGTCCTGCTTCAGCAGCACGGTGTGGCGGATCTCGCCGTTGCGCAGGTAGAGGTCGCAGGGGAGGCGCCGATCCAGCAGCTCGAAGGCATGCTGGCCGTCAACGCGCAGCCGCGCCAGGTGGGAGATGTCCGAGACGGCCACCGACCGGCGGATGGCCCCGACCTCGACAGCCAGATCCGTCATGGGGACCCCTCCAGCCGCTCTTGCTGCAGCAGATCGGCCATCGTGTTGAGGGTTCGCATCGCCATCTGCGGCGACTCCTGCTGATGCTCGGCCAGGTCGATGCCGAACTCCTCTTCCACCGCCACTAGCAGCTCGACGGCGTCGATGGAATCCAGCGCCAGGCCCGTGCCGAACAGGGATGCGTCCGGGTCCAGCTCATCGACCGTACGATCCAGGTGCAGGCCTTCGACGAGGATCGTCCGGAGCCGGGAGAGGATCTCCTCACGCCTGTGCAGATAGGGTTCGAGTGCCTGGTCCATCAGCGGGTCTCCAGATCATGCCTAGGTTGCGGACAGCCTCATCGCCAGGGACGCGCCGGTCCGGGATGCGGCCAGCACCAGCGCCGGCTGCGGGTCACGCCGCAACGATCCGGCGGCGGCGGCGATGGCCCGGATCGCGTGGCTCGCTTCGCAGTATCCCACGGCTGGCTGTTCGTGGATCGGCTGCGGCGCAGGGGCATCTTCGCCGAGGACGGCTCGTAGCCCCTGCGCCTCCGTGTCCAGGTGGAAGGGGGTCGGTGTCGAGCCGCTGAAGACCGCCCCGGGGCGGACGCCCCCCAGGGCCCGTTCGATGGCCGATGCCAAGTCATCGGGCCCGGCGATGCCAATCCCGGCGACGCGGGCCAGAGGGGGCCGCTGGGAGCCGGCTGTGATGCCGGCCTCCAGCGCCAGGCAGGCGGCGCCTGCCCGCGGTGGAGGGCTGCCTGGGGCGGTGAGGCCGTGGTTGACCGCGCTGAGCTCTCCGGGCAGGTCCAGCCCACCGATGAGCATGCGGTTCACGTCTCCCCGCCGGGCCATCATCATCGTCGCCAGCATCACACCGAGCAGATCCGATCCGGGGCCTCCGGCCAGCGTGCAGTCCGGGCCGCGCAGCTCAAACTGCCGGGCCACCGCACCGGCGGGGGCGTTGCGCACGCTGCGGGTAAAATCGCTGGCGGTGCGACGGGCTGATTCACCCGGTTCCCGGTCTCGGCGGTAGCCCTCCTCGTCGCGGTTTGGATACCCGGAGACACCCACGAACAGGCCCACCTCATCTCGCCGGGGCTTCCATCTCGATCCGTCCAGCGCATGCTGGACCGCGGTGGCCAGCAGCTGGGACGCCGTATCCAGGGTGCGGCAGCGACCCCTGGGGCGCATGGGGGGCAGCTCGTCGTCCGGAGCCTCGAAGGGGCCTGTGGCACCAAAGCTGGTCACGAAGACGTCGCGTCGCGTCGGTTGCTCGGCCCCGGGCTCCAGCCCCAGCACCAGCGATACGTTGGCACCGCCGAAGGCCGCGCCTTGCTTGACCGCCAGCCCGTGGGAGAGCGGGCGGGAGCGGCCGCTGACCAAACCAGCGGGGGCGAGCTTGCGCGGGGTACCGGGGGCCGGCACCGCGGGGGCTATCTGATGCTGCAGGCCCTGGACGGCGACGATGGTCTCCAGCACGCCGGCCGCGCCCTGGGCGTGGCCCAGCTGGGCCTTGTTGGCGGTCACCGGGAGGTCCGGCGGGAACACCGCGCCCAGGGCCATCGTCTCCGCTGTGTCGTTGGAGAGCGTACCGGTGCCGTGAGCGTTGTAGTGGCCGACCTCCTCGGTGGTGGCCCCCGCATCCAGCAAGGCTGCGTTGATGGACCGCACCATGCCGTCCCCCGACGGATCGGAGGCGGTCGCGTGGAAGGCGTCGCAGGCCATTCCCTGGCCGCGCAGGTAGGCGAGGGGAGGGGAGGGGTAGGGGGCCCGGCTGAGTACGACGAAGCCGGCCCCTTCACCCAGGGACATGCCCGGCGGATCGGCAAAGGGAGAGCAGCGGCGATCGCCCATGGCGCCCACGTTACGGAACCCCTCGACGACGTTGCGGTACAGGATATCGACACCCCCGGCCAGGACGCCATCCACCTGGCCGGCCAGCAGCAACTCCCGTCCCAGGCCGATGGCGTGGGTGCTGGACGCGCAGGCGGTGGACACGGTCAGGCGGGGGCCGGCGATGCCCAGCCCGGCGGCCAGCTGGGCGGTGAACTCGGCGATGCTCACCTGGCGCACCCAGCGTAGCCGGGCCTCCACATCGTCAGCGGGCTCGTCGAGGTACCTGCGGGGTTTGATCAGGGTGCCGTTGCCGTTGCCCAGCAGCAACGCCCAGCGGCCCGGTTGTTCCTGCGGCCGGATCCCGGCGTCGTCGAGGGCTTCCCGGGCCGCCGCCAGGGCGATGGTGAGCCCGGCGTTGACCTCGGGGTGAGCGCCGAGCAGTTCGCGGCGCCGGTCGGCGGACAGCGTGGCCGCTAGTTGCCCTTCGGGCATGCCATCCCACCAGTGGGCCGTTGGGCCGTGCCCGTCTTGTCCGGACACGATCCCTTCCCACAGGCGCTGGTGGCCGCGGCCGAGGGCGCACCACGCCCCCACGCCGACGATGGCGACGGAGCTCATTTTTTGCTTTGACGGTTGCAGCGGTCCCGCTTCTTCTTCACGTAGTCCAGGGCGGCGGCGATGATCAGCAGCGAGAGTCCGACCATGGCGAGGATGCCGCCCACGGTGAAGAATGCCGTATCGGGGGAATAGGCCGCCCCATAGGCGACCGCCGCCATGCCTACGCCGATGCCCATCACCATGCCGCCGATCAGGGCCACCGTGGGAGCAGCCTCGAGCTGGCTGGAGGCGGCGTCCGGCGGCAGGTCGTCGCGGGCGTCCTGCAGCAGCGTGCGCCAGTCGTCCTTTTGTACGCCCACTCCGCAGCACAGGCGGTCCGTGCGGTCGACGGTTTCGTCGATGATCAACGAGGGGTCCTGGTGGCTCAGACGCCAGTGCACGTCGGTGAGCATGCGGGAGAACTGTTTGACACGCTGGGATTCCAGGCCGTTGCTCGCCGCGTTGCCGACCATGCCCTGGTGCATCAAATCCATGATCTCTGGATCCGAGTCGACGAATTCCTGGATCGAGGCGCGCTCCTCCGCGGAGAGCTCGTCGAGGTAGCTGGCCATCTGCAGCACCTGGCGGCCGATCTTCGGGGTCTCCTGCTGGATCCGCTCCTGCATCCTGGGTTCGGCCTGCAGGGAAGGGGGCAGATCGCGGAACGCTCCAACCACCAACAAAGAGGACAAGTTGTCCTGGAAGTATGACTCTGGAAGTCCACGTTTTTTAAGATGTTTTATTAGGTGTGCATCGACCTTGGAATCCTGGATTTGTGACACCTGTCTGTCCAGGCCAGACAGGTAGCCATCGATGTCCGGGCCCGCTTCGTCAAACCGTATCCCGCCCGCGGTCGCGCAGCCGTCGAGCAGCCCAAGTCCGAGGGCGCCACCTACGGCGGATGCGGAACGAATGATGAACTCGCGTCTTTCCATAGCTTCCCCTGTTGCCCATTCGATTTATACAACGAAGTAGGGGGGGAGACCTACTCCTTCGTCCCATGGATCCGACGCTCACGAAGACGTCCCAAAAAAGGGACGCTCATCAGAACATAAGAAACTCTGCTCTTCGTCTTCGTCCCGAGGCTCAGGCGTCGTGCCATGATTCTTGGTTTGTATCTGCCGGGAATCGTCGAATTCGTCTGGATTGATGTGGGTAGGTGGGGGCGATATCAGACTAGACCGAGGCCTCGGATTCG
>CAZDDH010000064.1:0-38934 GCA_964504165.1 uncultured Rickettsiales bacterium
GATGGCTCACCCCTACATCTTGTGGCAGGAGGCGCTAACCGTCTACCCCCCTTAGTCCAATTCGATCCAGTGGTCGACCATCTCCTGGCTGATCTCGATGATGGTGTCGTACTCCTCGCCGGTCTCGGGGTTCATGCTGTACACGTCGACCCTCGTGCCGGGGATGTCGTATGCGGCGACGTACATGCAGAACCTACCCGTGTCGTCAGGACAGTCCCCACAGAGTAGCCCCAGGCTGGCCAGCAATTCACAGGCGGCCCCCTCTTGGGCGTGTGGATCGATTAACGTGTCGAAGACGCGAATATCCATGACGCCGTCGAACATGCCCCCGACCGCCATTTCGCCGTCTTCGGTGATGCTTGCCCCGTACTTAAAATCGTGAATCGTAACCAGCTTGCCCTCCACCTTGGTCTGCAACAGCCTGGGTACCGTCTCGAGGTATGGGTTATCCCAATGACCGGTTCCCGGTTCGGTGAGGTTCATGGTCGGTTCACAGAGATCCTGAGAGATTTCTTCCCCGTCGATAACTGTCGTCGCGCCCAGGATTTCGATTCCGCCACTGTCCTCGTGCACGTCCCTGACCTTGAACAACAAGGACATGTCCTCTGCGTACTGGGCCAACAGGCCCCCGACGCCGGGCGGTTCGTGGAACTTGCCCATGCCGACATTCACGAAGTAATGATTGCCTACTACCGTATCCACCGGATCCTCGATATTCGTCCCAACTGCACTCGTCGTGAACACCAATTCGACGGGCTCGTCCGTCTCCGGACGTTCCCAGTTGATGAGTGCGGTGTAAGTGGTGTTGGGCAGCAAGTGCAGATAGGTGTCGTTGCCGTGAGGGTCGAAGGTCATCCGGGTCTGGTTTGGGACGAAAAGGACCTGTCCATCGACCTCGTCTCCATGTTCATCCAACAGGGAGAGGGTGGCAGATGGCGCCGATTCGGTGAATCCGATGATGATGTTGTTGCGATAGTAGAAATTCGAGGCGTTGTGCTGGGGTTCTGTTGATTTCAACTGAGCATATTCAACGATGGGTTGTGGCGATTCCTGTTCGGGAGGCTCCGTGAAACAACCGGGCAATAAACCAAACGTGGCCAACAGGGCAAATGTGGATCGCCAGGACATCGTCGCACCTCCAGTGCCCAACGCCGTGGAGTCTTGCGAGAACGATGCCATGATCGCGGGCGGTCTTGGATTCTGGTGGATTTGTGGGGGGCTTCGGTGCGATGAGTTTGCCAGCGCAGCGAGCGGAGCGATGCGAGCATCCCGGAGGGAGCACGCGGGAGCGTGCAGGGGAACGTCCCGAGGCTGGAGCAGCGGGACGAGGACAAAGGGGGGCAAGGGGGATTCATCCCCCCTCCAAGCGCAGCGAGTGAAACGATGCGAGCATCCCCGCGGGCCGTAGACCCCGTGCTGGGCCGGCACACCGGTGGCGGGGGTGGGTGGGCGGGCCCACCACCCCCCCGTTCATGAATTCCTTCTTATGAATACCCACCCAGCCTTTCTTGCCGGAGGCGCAGCGACGAAGCGTTTCTCCCGCGGGACCATTGGGCCGAGGCGGAAGGCCGCCCCCTTGCGAGGCACACCGCGGGAGAGACGCCGAGGAGTGGAGCGGGAGGCATCGCATGAACACCACGCCGTAGCCTTCCAGCCGAGCTAGCGGAGTGGAGGCGGGCCCTGGGTGGTCCGGCATACCGGCAACCTCCGGCTCTCCGGGTCCTGGCTGGGCCGGCACACCGGAGGACAGGAGGAGAGCTGGAGATTAGGGAGGGAGGGCGCTGGGCGACACTCGCCGGACGCGCCGGTATGCCGGACCACCGTACGACCGGCCCCGGGGCCCGACGCCACGTAGCTCAGGCTGGAGGCGGTGGGATACACCAGGATTGTGGGTAGATCCCAGTTCCCGCACGTCTATCGGCTTGGCGAAAGGGCAAGGGCAAGGGTAGGTGTGCCCCTGTTGTGGGCAGACGTTGGTGGGGGATACCGGGAAGTCTAGAAGATGATGCCGCCGGAGATGCCAACACCAGTGTACAGATCGTTAATTCCAGCTGTCTCTGTGCTGGAAGCGGAGTGCTGGACGGTGACATTGCGGCTGTTGAGCAGCCAGGAGATGTCCACGATGACGATCTTGTAGGGCCGGATCTCGACGCCGGCCTCGATCTCGTTGGAGATCATGCCGCTGCCCACAGCCTTGCCGTGCCAGTCCGCATGAATCACCACCTGCTGCGCAGCCTGGAAGCGAGCTCCCAGTCCGAACCACAGGCCATGGGCCCAGAAGTTGTCGTAGGTCCAGGCGTTATCGGCCGCGGTGGCCTCGAAGTAGATGAAGTCCTCGCCCTGGTAGCCGATGTCGAACAGCAGGTCCAACGGGCCCGCCGCACGATTGTTGAGCATCGGCAACCGGAAGCGGCCGCCCACCTTGACCTGGTTGATGCCGTCACCGAAGTTGGCCGTCGAGCCATCGGCGCGCTGCACCTGGTGGCTGGTCTTGTACCCAACCCGGCTGTAGCCCGCCGTGATCCCCGCGAACTCGATGGGGAAGAACTCCCCCTCGAACGCGATGGACTCGGCAGCCATCACCAGCCCGTTCCCGCCGGGCCCGGTCACCTGCACGTCCACGAAGTGGGCGCACGTGCCGTCCACACCGCAGTCACCGGGGACCTGGGAGTACTGGTACCCCATCAGCGGGTACTTGACCTTGATCTTGCCCATGCGGTGCTTCTGGTTGGTGAACGGGAACTGAGCCTGGCCGGCCACCGGCATGGTCGCCGTCGCCGTGGGCGTGGTCGTAGCAGCCAAGGCAGGTGTCGTCGTCGTGGGCGGCGGCGCCACAGGCGTCGTCGTCGCTGGCGGCGGTGTGGCCGCAGTCGGCTGCGTGGTCGTCGGCTGCGTGGTGGCGCCACCCCAGGTGGGGGTCGTCGTCGCAGGCTGCGTCGTCGTGGTGGTGGTCGTCGGCGTGGTCGCCACCGGCGCGGTGGTCACCGGCGCGACGGCCACGGCAGCAGCGCCGCCGCCTTCCATCGCGATGTTCTGCGCATAGACCTCACCATCGGCGATGGTGAATTCCAGGTTCTTCTGCGACAGCGTCTTGCACTCACCGCAGAACAACAACAGGTTGTGTACGCCCGCCACGATGTCCTGGTCGATGGGCGTCCGTCCCAGCAACTGGCCATCCAGGTAGACGTTCGACCACGGGGTCGTGTCCACGGTCAGCCGGGGGGCTGGTGGTGGTGGCGGTGGCGGTGGCGGTGGCGGTGGCGGAGGCGCGACCACCGTGGCGGCGGCCGTGCCGGCAGACGTAGTGGCCGCGGGCGGTGCCGCAGCAGACCCCGCGCCGTACGGAATCGCGAAGCGCTTGGTCACCGTCTGCCCGCCGGCAGCGATATCCAGGAACAGGTTGGCCTGCCCGGCTTCGCCACCCGCAGGGGGTGTCCAGCTGCAGGAGATCATCCCGCCGCCGGCAGCGACACACTGCCCCAGAGAACCCTTGTCCACGGAGCTGAAAGACACCGAAGCGTCCGCTGCCAGCATGCCCGTATCGTAGGTGACGACGAAGTTCAGTCCCCTCGGCGTCCCGTCAGCGACGATCCCCGTAGGGGGCATCATATTGACGACTACCTGCTGTGCAGACGCCGTACCCGGTGAATTCAGGAAGGCCAACGTCAATGCCGCGAGCAGCAACGCCGTGCCTCCGATCTGACGAATCCTGTTCATGTGCGAGCCTCCTTGCCCCGAAATGCTCTGATGGTGGCCCATCTTAGTCCGCTCGCGCCCCGCGCGGGAACCCCAGCATTGCGTGTGCAGCGCGCCAAGTTGGCGCACATCGCCACTGAATGGCAATCAGTTCGGGCTATCTAGCCGTTTTTATGGGAGATTTTTGGAATTTACGGGAAAAAGTAAAAACATGCAGGGAGGATGGGGTTCCGGGGGAAATTCCCCCCGGATACCGTGGCCTTAGCGGCCTGGGGCCTAGCGATAGTTCCCCATGTACTTGGTCGCCAGCTGCTTGGCCTTGACCGCGCCGGGGGTGTAGTCCGGCAGCAGGCACGGGGAGGTGCGGTCATTCTCGATGCCCGCCTCTTCCAGCTCCTTGTGGTGTGCCGCCACGTGGTCCAGATTCAACGGCGCGTCGGTGGCCGTATCCTTGGCGAATGCCGCCGAGGTGGTGCCGGCCACGCGGCCGAACACGTTGATGTCCAGCAGCGAGTTGCCCATCAGGCGATTCTCGCCGTGGATGCCACCGGCGACCTCTCCCGCCATGTAGAGACCGGGCAGGCAGGTGGAGGCGTCCGCCTCGAAGTCCACGCCGCCGTTTTGGTAATGCAGCGTCGGGTAGACCAGCATCGGTTCCTTGGAGATGTCGATGCCGAAGCGCTTGAGCAGCATGAAGGCGCCGCAGAAGTTCTTCTCGACGTACCCCTCGCCGTGCAGCATCTCGAGCATCGGCGAATCGAGCCAGATGCCCCAGGTGCCCTTGGGGGTCGGGACGCCCTTGCCCACTTCCGTGGCCTCACGGATGAAGGAAGAGGACTCGATGTCCCGGGGCTCCCGCTCGTTGACGAACCGCTCACCGTCCACGTTGAGCACGTTGGCGCCGGCGCCGCGGAACTTCTCGGTGACCAGGATGCCCTCGGCCTGCTCGGGATAAGCGACGCCGGTGGGATGGTACTGGATGGTGTGCAGGAAGGTCAGCGGCACGCCGGCGCGGTAGCTCATGATGAGCCCGTCGCCCGTGGCGCCGTAGTGGTTGGTGGTCATGAAGTTCTGCATGTGCAGGCGGCCGGAACCACCGGTGGCCATCACGACGGCCTTGGCCTTGCAGATCAGGAACTCCTCGGTCTCCATGTTGAACAACACGGCGCCGGCGCACTGGCCGTCGGCGTTCTTGATCAACTCCACCGCCGAGGTGAACTCGACGACGGGGATACCCTGGTTGCGGACCTCGTCACGCAGCACGCGCATGATCTCGGCGCCGGACATGTCGGAGGCGGAGTGCATGCGCTTGCGGCTGGTGCCGCCGCCGTGCACGGACTTCATCCGGCCGTCCTCGAACTTGTCGAACATGCAGCCCAGATGGTTGAGGTACCGGATGGCGTCCGGGCCGTCTTCCACGAGCCGGCGGACCAGCGAGGGCTTGTTGACGAAGTGGCCGCCGCCCATCACGTCGAGGAAGTGATAGAAGGGCGAGTCCTTCTCGGGCTTGTCACACGCCTGGATGCCACCCTCGGCCATCATCGTGTTGGCGTCGCCGTGGCGCAGCTTGGTGACCATCAGGACGTCAGCGCCGGCCTGCTTGGCGTAGATAGCGGCGTTGGAGCCCGCGCCACCACCGCCGATGACCAATACGTCGACGTCGTAGTCCGGCTCGGACAGATCGATCTTCTCCGGCTCCACCAGCGCGCGGCACTCGATGAGGTCCACGATCTCTGGGGAGATGGAGTAATCCTTGGACACACCGATCTTGATCGGCCGCTTGATGTCGGGGCCGGTCTTGTAATCGGGGTGGTAGTTATCCAGGTACTCCTGGCGCTGCTCGAGCGTCAGGAAGGGCAGGTCGTCATCGACCTTCTTCAGTTCCACGTGGCGGGGCCGGTTGGCCTCACACTTCTTCATCAGGTCCTTGAGATATTGCGGATAAGGCATGGTTTAAAACCTTCCTTGAAAATCTTGGTTTTCGTCTTTCGCCCGTTGTTGCGACGGCTCAGCCGTCGTAGCCCAGGAGCCCCTTGTCGCTGTCCGGACGCCAGTCCTCGCCCTCGGAACCGGGCTCCCACTGGCGCTCCTTGTACAGCTCGACCCAGGTGTCCTTATCCATGTTTTCCAGCTCGTCCATCATGGCCTTGTAGTCGCCATTCTCGACGAAGGTGCACTGGTCCTGGTTGTGCTTGGCCGGCGGCACCAGCTTGGAGCCGTAGAGGCGGCGCACCATCTGGGCGATGTGGTACTGGGGCAGCTCACCCATGCAGCGGCTGGTGCACAGCCCGCACTGGATGCACTCGAAGGAGTGCTCGGCGGCCCCCTCCATGTCCCCGCGCTTGATCAGCGCGATGTAGTCCATGGTCTGGACCTCGGAGGGGCAGACCTTGGTGCAGGCGTTGCAGCCCACGCAGCGGAAGATCTCCGGGTAGGCCGCGTGGACCTCCTCGGCGGTGCCTTCCAGCTCTTCGAGTTCCCACGTGGCGCGGTTCGCCGGGAAGAAGGGCAGCTGCGTGAGGTACATGTCGGCTTCGGCGACGGTCTGGCAGGCCAGCCCCACCTGGATCTTGTAGTCACCCGGCTTGCGGAACACGGTGCCGCAGGCGCCGCAGACGCCCATCCGGCATCCGCATCCACGGATGAACTGGTACCCGACGTGCTCCATCGCCTTCATGATGGTCAGCTCTTCGGGCACGATGTACTTCTTCCCCATGATGTAGATGGGGATCATTTCCACCTTCGGTTGTTCCTGTGTCTCGGCCATCTGGTCCTCTCGATTCCGAGTATTGGGTGTTGTTCCCGATATTCGCTGTGGCGCCTGCCCCTCAGGGGCTCACCGCCATGTAGTTCTTGTTTTTGAGTAGTTCGCGGGCGGCGTCCTGGTTGAGATCCAGGTTCAGCGCGTCCTCGTCCAGGCCAAGCGCGATGGCCAACAACTGCGTGAAATAGAGTGTCGGAACCTTGGGAGACTCCGGATCGTTCTCCTGCAGTTTCCGTTGCTGGGCCCCCACGTTGAACTCCCACCACGGGCAGCTCAGGGCCAAAACATCGGCGCCGGCGCCCTGGGCCGACCCCAGGATCTTGTTGGCGTCGTGGAGTGCGGTCTCGGGGCTGGCCAGCACCTGGTACGAACCGCAGCAGGTCTGCTGCTCGGTGTACTCCACGCACTCGGCTCCCAGCGCCTCGATGAACTCCCGCATGATGGCGGGGTTCTCGGGCTGGTCGTCGATGGCGACGTCGTAGGGGCGGGTGAGCGTACAGCCGTAGTAGGGCGCGACCTTCAGCCCATCGAGGGGCTTCTTGACGGCCGCCTTGACCTTGTCCCAGCCCACGTCGTCGCGCAGCCAGGTGAGGAAGTGGACCACCTCGACATCGCCGGTGTAGTCGGGTTCCTCGTCCATGAAGCGGTTGATGGTGTCGCGCTTTTCCTCGTCCTCACGAACCAGGTTGTTGGCCCGGGCGAGCGTGTTGTAGCACATGGAACAGAGGGTCACGACCTTGTCGTTCCCCTGCTCCTTGACGCGGATCAGGTCCCGCACCGGAGCGACGTGCATGAGCAGGTTGTCGTCGGCCAGGGAGAACACGGCGCCGCAGCAGTTCCAGCGTGGGAGCTCCTGCATCTCGGCGTCCAGTGCGGCCGCCGCGGCCATCGCCGAGTCCTCCAGATTCTTGGCCTTGAGCTTGAGAGTGCAACCGGGATAGTAGCTAATTCCCATGGTATCGATGTTCCCTCTGCCTCAGGCGGTGAGCTTCCGGAAGGCGGCGACCAGGGCCATCGCGGGCATCTCCTGGATGTCCTCGGCCGGGATGTCTTCCGGGGTGATCAGATTGATGTTGTCGCGCAGCGCGATGAGCCGTAGCGCTTCCATCACCTTGGTTACATCGAGGCCCCGCGGGCAACGCACCATGCAGGCCTGACAGGCGGCACATGTTTCGGGTTTGGTCTTGCGGGCGAGTTCCTCCTCGAGACCTAGCATTGCCAGCTGCATGGCCACCCTGGGTGTCATGCCGGTGGCGTCGTTCGTGGGGCAGACGGCGGAGCACGTCCCGCATTGCATGCAGATCGTGGGGTTCTCACCGCTGATCTCCCGGATCTTTTCCACAAGAATGGAATTCGATGGTTTTCTGGTGATTCGGATGGTCATGGGCTCCTCGAGTTAAACTGGTTCGCGCGCGGGGTACGCCCAGCGGCGACCGGCCCGTATTCTCTAGGGCCGGAATGGACTCCCGTCAGCGAGGTCGAAAAGAATACGCCGAACAAGGATCCGTCACAACCGGCCGTGCGGTCCTTTTTTGCACCCCAGAATTCGACCTTTCCCGCACCCCGAGGTTCTCATCTCCCGACGTCGAGGCTATGTTCGATTATGATGTGGTTCAGACGGGCTCCCGGGGAGCGAACAGATGGGATCCCTCACGAAAGGAAGCGCGGAAGATGAAGACCCTCCACACCTCCTCTCTTTTCTTGCTGATGATCGCCGTGGGATGGGTGATGGCCGCCTGCGGGGACCAGGTCCCCACGCCCCTGGACGATGACGATATCGACGGCGACGACGACACCGGGCCCGACGACGACGACGCGGACGACGGGGTCACCCCGGAGGACGTGCAGAATTCCCTGAACAACCTCACCAGCTGGGGCAACAAGGGCGGCTGTTCCCGCGTCGTTCTATGGGGCACGGACGCCGCAGCCGAGGTGGAACTGAACTTCTCGGCCAGCCTGGATTTCGGGGAGATCAGCTTCCCCTACAACCGCCAGTACGACCTGTCCGTGCCCGGTTCGGGGGGCGTGCTCTCGGTCAAGGCTGGCTCCGGCCTGGGCACCACCGCGTGCACCGCCAATCCCGGCAACCCCGAGGTGACGGACAACTACTCCGTCGAGGCCGGCACGGTGACGCTGGACGTCACCCGCAACGGGTCCGACTACAACGCCTCCGTGACCTTCAGTAACATCGAATTGCTGCGGGTCGGCGGCAACGAGACGGTGACGATCCCCAACGGCGCCATGCTCGGGCCGGTGGGTGTCGGCGAGGATCCCTGAGCCGTTTTTCCGACCCGCTGCCGCCCCCCTGACCTGCAAACCGCAATGAACCGAGCGACCCGATCGGGCCCAAGCCCGCCGGGGTGCGTTCACCGCGTCTGCAGGCGCGTGTCCGCCAGCATCCCCGTGAGGTTCTCGGCCAGCCGCTCCTCGAACGCCGACCAGCTGAATCGCTCCAGGAATTTCTTGGGCGGCGCGAACTGCAGCGTGAGCTGATCGTCCACGCTGTCCACGAAGACGAGACCCAGCGCGTCGATGTCGTTGAACGGGTCGAAGAACATCCCCCGGAAAAATGGATGGTCGGTGTGGCCCAGGTTGTTGATGACCAGGCGCTCCTGGTCGTGCTGCTGGTGGAGCAGCTGGTTGCGCTGGATCTGCCAGGTGACGAACCACAGGAACGCCCCCTTGAGGGGGACCTTGCCGTAGAACTCGACCAGCTCGTTGACCTTCTGTTCGCCGAGCCCCTGGGAGGGGTCGATGGACGAGTAGAACCCGTCGGGGAGCATCTTCCACAGCTCCACCATCAGTCCCTCGTTGCCGAAGGCCGGGTCGAAGAGGTTGTGGATGTCCAGCTGTCGATCCATGCGGAACGACACGATCTCCAGGGGCCGCTGCCGGGGTGCGACGTCCAGCACCGTCCGGGAGAGCCACATCATCATCATGTCGGTGAAGGACTGGCCGATGGAGCGGTGGAGCCGGTTGACCCGGGCCAGATCGAAGGTCAGGGCCCGATATTCGGCAAAATCATGCTCGGCGCGGAAGGACTCGGTGATGGCCCTCTGGAATTCCCGATACGCCGACCACTGGCTCGGCGACAAGGTGGGGGGGGTACCGGGCCGCTTGTCGGGGTAGAGCCCATCTAGCGCCTCGTACATGAAGCGTCGTGCCGTCGTGCCGTGCACCAGCCAGTGCCCAAACGTGAAGCTCAGGGTGGTCAGCTCGTCCGACTCGATGAGGAACAGGTTCCAGAAACGATCACCCACGGCCCGCAGCTGCTCGGCGGGGGTTGCCAGGAACTCCTCGAGGGTCATCCGGCGCACCGGGGCGAGCAGATCTTCGGCCAGATGCAAGGAGCGGCCGGCCACCAGGTGATTGGCCTGCCGGTACGCCAGGCGCGGGAAGCGGCCCTGGATGAGCTGTTCGACATGGGCCTGGAACGACGGCATGTCCGGGCGGATCGGAGGCCCGGCCACGTAATAGAACTGCAGGTGGGGCAACACGGTGCCGTACAGCAGGTCCACCGGGTGCATCTGGAGCCTGGGAGCCAGCGACATCGCGCCATCGTAACGCAGCTGTCGCCCCGGTTGGTG
Organism: uncultured Rickettsiales bacterium; assembly: GCA_964504165.1. Classification (GTDB taxonomy): domain Bacteria; phylum Myxococcota_A; class UBA796; order UBA9615; family CAYRNR01; genus CAZDDH01. Next base: position 10,048 of record CAZDDH010000064.1, read on the forward strand.
TAGGGTTAGAGCGGTGTAGGGGAAAACCGCTCCGGACAGGAGGGAAGCAGATGAGAGTCTTGACCCTGTTAGTGATCGCTTTCGCGTTGGGATTCGGCCCCCAGCTCCAGGCACGTGCCGGGTGCTCGGTGCTCTCCATGGAGGGCCAGACCCTGACCGTCGATGAGCCGGAGGCCGGGGCCTGGGAACGGGCCCACCTGGCCGTGGAGAAGGTGATCAAGAAGTCCAAGGTGGCGGGCCAGCTCTTCGAGCAGGTGTACCTGGGCGGCTACAAGGTCCAGGCGGTTAAAGCCGATCTGGCCACCGCGGAAGAGGAGTACAACGAGGCGCTGCAGCTGGCCGCTGATACCATGGGGCCCTTCACGGGGACCTGCGCGGGTGAAATCCTCGCGGACGCCGTGCGCAAGGCAGGCACGGTCTGGGATCCGGAGAGCACCATGGTCCTCGGGGTCCTGGGCGGCAAGCCGCTCAAGGAGCAACAGAAGAAGCTCCACAACGGGCGGGAGGAAGACTACCTGCAGTACGAGCGCCGGTTCCTGCGCATCGTCGAAGCTGCCCAGGTCAACGCCGGCGCCGCGCCGCCAGCCGCCCCGCCCACCGAGGGCACGCCGGCGGAATGACCCCCGAACGCCCGACGGACCGCCTTTTCCAGCGTAATGTTCTCAAGTTTGCCGCCATCGTCGCGGTGGCGGGTGGGGTGGCCATCGCGCTGCTCGTGGACATGGGGCTGACGGCCCGGCGGGGTCTGGCGCAGACCGGAGACCATCCCTGCCTCGTCGATCCGGAGGATCAGGTCTACAAGGAGTGCGTCGAGTTCGCGATGGGGGAATGCCGTCGATTCGCGGCCCCGTGTGAGCCCTGATCGGCGGGGGCCTATTCCACATCCTGGAACGTGAAGATGGCGATGGCTCCAGCGATGAACAGCACGCTGTACCCCGCCACCAGAGCCACCGACCGCCAGCTCTCTTTGACCATCTCCACAGCCGTCATCTCCCCGCTTCCGAAGAAATAGTCGAACCAGAAGATGCGGGCGGCCATCATGGTGTAGGGCTTGATCTCGGCGAAGATCGCGTAGTCCAGAGCGTTGGTGACCCACGGGAAGGTGAGCCAGATCCCGCCGTCGATAACCAGCAGGATGATGGTGTAGGTGACCGTCAGCGCCGTCGAACGGGTGACCACCGCCAGGAACGCGGTCGCCGCCACGATGGGCAACCAGCTGTAGATGATGGCCAGGTATTCGACGGAGATCTCCCCCAGCCTGATCCAGAAGGATTGTTCGAGGCCCACGTTCGCCGGTAGCCCCGCTGCGCCAGCGGTCATCAGCGTGCGGGAGGTCCCGAAGGCCGCCAGCCCCAACACGGAGGACAGCACGATAGCGACGAACAGGATGAACAGCACAAAGCCGTAGGACGCCAGGAACTTGGCGGTGAAGACCTGCCAGCGGGCCACGGGGCGGAGCAGCAACAACGAATAGGTGCGCTGGGCGTACTCGCCGGCGAACAGCTCGCCCACGACCGCCATCACCACCACGACCATCACCGGCAGGTAGAGGGCGAACAGGCACCATTCCCCGGTCTGGATGCCGTCGAAGAGATCGGTGGGCATCCCCTCCGCGCCTTTGGATCCCCAGCGCTGCACCGCGTGCACGCCGAACTGGATGATGAACACCAGCAACGCGTGGATCAGCGCGATGACCAGGCCGGCGGTGGCGAAGCCACGGCGCCAGAGCTTGGTCCACTCCGCACGGATCATGCCGAACATGGCCTTGAGCGCGTTCACCGGATCTGCTCCCCCTTGGTCCGCGTGACCTGGATGAAGAAGTCCTCCAGGGAGCGGCGCCGCGGCACCAGGGCCAGCACGCCGACGCCCGCCTCGACCAGGGCCTTGTTCAGCTCTGCGGTGCGGTCCCGGTTGAGCTTCACGGTCATCTCGCTCGTGCCCGGCTCACCCACCATGGCCGCCCAGCTGAGCGACTCGATGACGAAGCTCGCCGAGTCCATGTCGTCGACCTCGACCTCGACCTCCAGCGCCCCCTCCTCCTGGAGCAACTCGGACACCAGGCCCTGGGCCACCAGCACACCGTCCTGGATGATGCCCACCCGGTTGCACATCTGGCTGACCTCGGAGAGCAGGTGCGAGCTGACGAAGACGGTGAGCTTGTGCTCCTCGTTGAGCGCCAGGATCAGCTCACGCACCTCGCGCATCCCCGCCGGGTCGAGGCCATTGGTGGGTTCGTCGAGGATCATCACCTTGGGCTTGGTGACCAGCGCCTGGGCGATGCCGAGACGTTGCTTCATGCCCAACGAGTAAGTCTTGACCAGCTCGTCGGCGCGCTTGGTCATGCGCACCGTCTCGAGCACCTGATCGATATCCTTGGCCGAGACACCGCCCGAGTAGGCCCCCAGCACCCGCAGATTGTCCCGGCCGGTGAGGTAGGGGTAGAGGGCCGGGGTCTCGACGATGCCGCTGAGGCTACGGCGGCATTCGAGGGGACGGTCCGACCCAAAGATGCGCACACCACCGGCATCCCGCCCGATGAGGCCGAGGATCATGCGAATGGTTGTGGTCTTACCCGCGCCGTTGGGCCCCAGGAAGCCGTAGACATCCCCCTGACGGATCTCCAGGGAGAGGTCCTTGACCACTTCCTTGTCGTCGTAGCTCTTGGTCAGCCCGACGGTCTCGAGGGCGATGGCTTGTGTCACGTGGCAGCCAGCCGGCTAGTCCCGCAGGTAGGGGAATCCGTCGGGCTTGACGACCATGACGTTGCAGGTGGCCTTCTTGAGCACCCGCTCGGCGACGCTGCCCAGCAGGAATTCCTTGATGGAGGTGCGGCCGTGGCTACCCATCACGATCATCTCGACCTGGGCATCCTCCGAGGCCTGGATGATGGCGTCGGCGACGTTGCCGGAGGCCACGCGGTACATCAACCGGTCGCTGGGGAACTCCTCTTCGCCGTCCTTGACGAGGAGCTGAATGGCCCGGGCCACGTCCTCGCGGATGACCCGCTCATCTTCGTCGATGGCGTCCATCTCCTGGTTGGCGGTGACATTCTTGTCGTAGGTATTCCTGGCCGGCCGATCCGTCACGTACAGGAAGAAGGCCCCGGCTTCGTACTTCAGCGCCATGCTGAGGGTCATCGCCACCGCCTTCTGGGAGTTCTCGCTTAGATCAGTGGGGCAGAGGATTCGCTTCAGTTTCGACATCGCTACTCCAGGGCCGGGGAAGCCTGGGGGTCCCGGCAGTCGTTTCGCGACGCTCCGTCCAGCGGCGTGCCGCCCGGCAAGACCATCGCGAAAAGCAGATCTATCACCTGCACGGGTGCGGCATCAATCCTCAAGCAGCCGTTGGACCGCATTGAGGACCACCTTGTTGGCCAGGCAGCGCCCGGGAACCCGCCACCGGATGCGCCCCAGGGTCCTGGGCCCGAGCGGTTTGTACAGGCGCAAGCCGTTGAGCTCCACGTGGGGGCAATCCCCGGCCAGTGCGGCATTGACGAGCTCGACGGCGTGTTGCGTGTAGGCCCCTTGAGCGTGGTCTTCGCTGGCCTGTTCGCGCAGGTAACGGCAGCGCAATCGCCCCACGTGGCGGACCGCCTCCCGCGGACGCCAGTACCCCTCATCGTCCAGGCCACAGCCCATCGCGGGCGTCATGATGGTGCCGAAGGAGGTGATCACCTGGCGGTCCCCCGGCCCCTCCCAGTCCAACAGCCACGAGACCCCCAGGCGTTCGCCGTGCTCGGCCAGCACCGGCGCTGCCGGGGCAATCCCCAGCGAGACCGTGAGGACCCCCAGCGGAACCTCGCACAGGGCGGGGTGCCGTCCCAGGCACTCGAGGGCGGCCAGCACCGCCGCCTGGCAGGACGGGCCGCCATAGTCGTACGTGCCCCAGGACCGCCCCAGTCCGGGGGGATCAAAATGCAAGCAGGCACACCCGAGGCCCACGAGTTCACTCGCGCTGATGATGGAGTCGAGGCCGTCAAAATCCGCCCCGGCCCCTCCCAGCCCGGGGATCAACAACACCGCGGCGACGGTCTCGGCCTGCGCCGGCCGGTGGAGATGGGCGTGGACCCGGCATCCATCGGGTAGGGTCAGCCAGATCTCCCGTTCCCGCCCCCGCGCGTAGCGACCCACGGCCCGGCGGCCGAGCCGCCCCAGACGCAACCGTTGCAAGTCAGCGTGTTTCCCCAGGACATCGATCAGAGCCGCCAATGGACCTCCGGCCGAAAAGGTACCACAAACGGGGCCAGCTGCCCGGTTCGTGGTAGTCTCTACGGTCGTCCGCGAGCGGACCCGGAGACCAACCATGGCAAATTTGATCGACACTTACCGGGAACGGGGATTCCTGTACCAGACCACCGACGAGGAGATGGCGCGCAAGGCCTTCGACGACGGCATCGTCACTGGCTACATCGGCTTTGACGTGACGGCCACTTCGCTGCACATCGGCTCGCTGGTCCAGATCATGCTGCTGGCCCACCTGCAGCGAGCGGGCCACAAACCCATCGTGGTGGTGGGGGGTGGCACCACCCGGGTGGGCGATCCGTCCGGCAAGACCGAGATGCGCAAGATGCTGACGCCCGAGCAGATCGTGGCCAACAAGGCCGGCGTCCTGGAGAATCTCTCCCGCTTCCTGACCTTCGGGGACGGCCCGACGGACGCCATCATGGTGGACAACGCCGACTGGCTGCTGGACCTGAACTACATCGAGTTCCTGCGGGAGGTGGGCCGCCACTTCAGCGTCAACCGGATGCTCACCGCCGAGTCGGTACAGATCCGGCTGGAGAAGGGGCTGTCGTTCCTGGAGTTCAACTACCAGCTGCTGCAGGCCTACGATTTTGCCGTGCTCAACCAGCGGCATGGCTGCACCTTGCAGCTGGGCGGCGCGGACCAGTGGGGCAACATCGTCGCCGGCATCGAGCTGGGCCGCCGCATGCACGGCGCCTCCCTGTTCGGCATCACGTCGCCGCTCATCGCCAACGCGTCCGGCGAGAAGATGGGCAAGACGGCCCGGGGCGCCATCTGGCTGAGCGGTGAGCTGCTCTCCCCGTACGATTTTTACCAGTACTGGATCAGCGTGCACGACGATGACGTGGAGCGATTCCTGGGCTTGTTCACTTTCCTCCCCATGGACGAGGTCCGCCGGCTGCGGGCGCTGAAGGGCGCCGAGCTGCGTGAGGCCAAGAAGGTCCTGGCCTACGAGGTCACCTCCGTCGTGCACGGCGCGGCCGCCGCGGACGAGGCGGTGCAAGCCACGGCGGCCACCTTCGGTTCCCAGGCCAGCGCCAAGGGAGTGCCGACCCACGAGGTGCCGCGCGCCGAGCTGGAGCAAGGCATCCCGGCGTTCGTGCTGTTCGCCGATTCGGGGCTGGCCAAATCACGGGGCATGGCCCGCAAGACCATCCAGGGCGGCGGCTGCTACCTCAACGACGAACGTATCGCGGCCTTCGACCAGATGATCGACGCCGGCGACCTGGTGGACGGGCGCGTCGCATTACGGCTGGGCAAGAAGAACCATCGACACATCGTCCCGCGGGACTGAGCACGTGGCACCGGATTCCACGGCGAGCGGGCGTGGGCGGCGGAAGCCGTGGCCCATCGCTGTGGCGGCTTTTTGCGGCCTGCTGATGCTGATCGCCGCCGCCAGCGTGCGCCCCATCGTCACCGGGGATGGGCCCGAGTACCTGTTCATGGTGCAGGCCTGGCAGGACCACGCCTCCCCCGACCTGCGTGATGAGGATATCGCCGCTGCCGAGCCGATCCTGGCTCGGAACGGTTTTGCGGTCCAGGATCCCCACCGGGGGTATTTCCAGGGCCGCAACGACCGCCTCTACTCGTGGCACTTCTGGCTCTATCCGGCGGCTGTCGTGCCGGCCAAAGCGCTACTCAGCCTGGTGGGTGGGAATGCCCTGGCCGCCTTCCAGGTGACCAACGTGTTGCTACTGCTGCTGGCGCTGGTCGCCGCCTGGCCCCGCCGTGACGACGACGTCGAGGAGCAGTTCCGTGGATGGATCTTCGTCGTCCTCGCCGCCTGCTCCCCCGTGCTGTGGTACCTGCGCTGGAATTCGGCCGAAGTCTTCTCGTGGGCGGCGGTGATGGGCTGCCTGGCCTTGGCGCAGCGCGGCAAGCTGGCCCCCGCCGCTCTGCTGGCCTCCCTGGGCGCGGTCCAGAACCCGCCGATCCTCCTGCTGGCTATGTTCGTGCTGGGGCTGGCCGTCGCCGGTCGTCGGCGCAAGCAGATCGCGTGGACCGCTGCGGGCGCCAGCCTGTCCCTGCTGCCGTTCCTGTTCTCCCTGGTGGTCTTCGGGGTCCCCAACCTCATTGCGGCCCAGGGGATGTCCTCCCTGTCGTTCGTGTCGGCGGGCCGGTTCTGGTCGTTCTTCCTGGATCTGAACCAAGGCGTGCTGCCCTACGCGCCGGTCACCCTGGGGCTGCTGTGCTGGGCGATGTGGATCGCGATCCGGCGCAAGCGGCAGCGGGAGCTCGCGCTGGCCTCGGTGATGATGGGAATGGTCCTGTTGACGGCCACGACGGCCAGCTGGAACTGCGGCGCGGCGGGGATGCTGCGCTATGCGGTGTGGATCCTGCCGGTCATCGCCTGGCTCGTCGCCCGCCTGCTGCCCCTGACCCGTACCACGACCCTGCTCGTGATGGGTGCCCTGGCGACCCAGATGCTGGCGGTGGTGCTCCATGACGGCACGATGGACAACGACCGCTTCCGGCCGGCGGCGCGGGTGGTGCTGGACCACGCCCCCCGGCTCTACAACCCGGTGCACGAGGTCTTCGCCGAGCGGACGATGGGCGGTGAAGGGGAGCGGGCCCTGTCCCAGCTGCCGATCCCGTACGTCCGGGAAGACGGTGAGGTCACCAAGTTGCTCGTGGACGACGCCAGCTTGGGGGCGGTCGCCCACCGCTTCGACGTGGATCCGGAACGCTGGGAGACCCTACGGGCCAGCCAGCCCGAACGCAGCGGCCGCTACTACGTCCACCCACCCCGCGGGCTGGTCCGCCTGCCGGTGCCCGCTGCCGACACCCCTCCCCCGACCGCTGCAGAGGTCCACCGCCACCTGTCGGTCACGGACGTCGAGGCGCCGGCGACGACGGATACGCCGGTGTTGCGCCTCCATGTCACGGTCGCCAATGAAGGCGGGCCCCACTTCTGGGGCCGTATCCACGGTGTGCTCAACGCCCTCAACGTAGGCACCCGCGTCCGGGATGCCGGCGGGATCGTCACGCCGGATTCGGGTTGGGCCGCCGTGCCGTTCGGCCTGGGCCCCGGGGAGACGGTGCAGGTCACGGTCCCCATCACCCTACCCCGCCGGCCAGGCAGCTACGCCGTCGATGTGCTCCCGGTCGTGGACTGGGTGGCCTGGGGCAGCCTTGGGACGACGATCCAGGTGCGGGTCGAGGATGGTGAGGGCTATCGGGCGACCGTGGGAATCGAGAAGGATCGATGAGGGTGATCTAGTTCCGATCCAGCCCTAGTACGCAGTCGTAGTACCCCAGACCGAGGAAATCGATGAGGTCCCCGTCGATGGCGTCGGAGCCGTCCCAGGTGACATTCGCCAGGACGGGGCACTCGTATTCCTCGGACTTCGTGGCGTTGTGGATGAAACAGTTGGATGGGGTGACCGTCAGGTCCTGGGCGCCGGTGGCCCGTTCGCGGTCGAACTCGAAGTCGAACTCCAGCCAGCCCTCCTCGCCGCAGTATTCGATGCCGTTCCCCTGGAACGAACCGGACCCCACCGCGCTCTGGCCGTCGTCTTCCTCGACCTCGAACGTCAGTTCGGGGCCACCGTTCTGCCCCTCACATTCAGCCAGGTCGGACCAGGTGCCGACGAGCGTGCTCCCACACCCGGCTCCGAGAAGAGCCAGGGCAACGACGGGACCGAGGATGCCTCGCGCCGCTGCTCTCACGGCCCACCATAGGGGGGCGCCGCGTTGGCGAGCTGGGCGTTGACCTGGTCGATATCGTCCTTGACCATGATCGTCCCGTCGTACTTCACCAGCGCCACCGTCGGCACGTAGTTGTCCACCTCGAAGTGGGACCAGAACTGGTAGTTGGAGTCCCCCATCACCGGAGCATCCTGGATGTTGTACTGGTTCGCGTAGCTGACGAGATCCTGCACGCTGGGGCTGTTCCCCCCGTTGTCCTCGAACTGGACGTAGATGGGGAGGATCCCCAAGGGCATGAGCTGGGCATAGAGGTTGTCGAGGTCAGCTGCCAGCTGACCACACGCCGGTCACCACTCCGCCCCGAAGATGAACAAGATCCCCCAGCCCGAGAAGCCGTGGAGGTTGATCATCTCCCCGCAGGTATCGACGAGGCTCGCCGAGTTCATGATGTTGTTCACGTTCCAGCCGGTGCCCTGCCACTGGGGCCCGGGGCCCGGCGGATAGCCGCACTGGAACTCGTGGGAGTGTTCGTTGAGCGGATCGGAGGGGTAGTTCACCTCGTCGCCGTCGTTGAACCCGTCCCCGTCCGTGTCCGGATTGTTGGGATCGGTCCCCGCCTGATTCTCCTCGGCGTTGTCCAGGCCGTCTCCATCCGGATCGGCGTTGCCCTGAGTGTCGTCGTCGTCGTCGGACGCGTCGTCATCCGAAGCGTCGTCATCGTCGTCCGAGGCGTCGTCGTCCGAGGCGTCATCATCGGATGCGTCGTCGTCGGATGCGTCGTCGTCGGACGCGTCGTCGTCGGACGCATCGTCATCCGCCGTATCATCATCGGCCACGACGTCGTCGTCATCTCCAATGGGCGGGTTGCACCCCCACAGGGCAACCGGGGCCAGCAGCCCCAGGATCATCGACAGCAGCAGGTTTCTCATGGGCTCCACGTCTCCCTCCTCCCCCGTGTTTGTCACCATGTCCGGTTCCAGCCAGCCTCACAAGAGGAAAATCGCGAAAAATGAGCAAATTTAACAGTCCCTTTACCGGCGCATCCGACTCTTTTATGCAGGCTCCTACGTTATGCTCGTACCAAGATCGGAGACCAAGACGACTCTGAACGTACCAGTGCCTCTGATGTCAGGCCGTGTCATGCTGGCCATCGCCCTATGGTCGATTGTCGGCAATGGCACGTTGTTGTGCTGCGCGGCCATCGCAGATATGGCCATGGGTGGGGATTTTCTGGGCCGATGGCTGCCGGGATCGGGGGTGTCTCTGGCTGAACCTTGGGCCGGAGCCCCACCCCTCTCGCGCCTGCTGGCCCTGGGCCTGGCGATCGTCGCCGGCGTTTCTATTGCGCGGACGCGTGCGGGATGGTGGGGGACCGGCGTCACGGCCACGATCGTGCTGCTGCCCTGGCTACACCGGGCTTCAGGCTTGCTGTCCAGCGGCGAGCCACTGGTCTTGCAGCCGTTCCTGCCCATCCCATTTTGGCTGCTCGGTATCGTCGTCGGTTCCGGACTGGTCATCGGTTGGCACAAGCGATATCCCGTGGTCCAGCCAGCACCTGACCTCCCCATCTCCCATGTTCGAGTCTGGGCGATCACCGCCGGAATCGGTTCCCTGGCCCTGCTGGGTCTCGGGGAAGCTGCAGCCGGCATGGCGGCACACATCGCTTGGAACGAATACGTGGACATCCTGCGCGAGCAGGAGCGTTTCGAGGGCTGCGATCGGGCCCTGGAGGCTCGCTTCGAGCACGTCATGAACCGGGCCCCCAGCCTGGTGGCCACCCGCGTCGAGCAGGGATGCCAGGAAAACCGCTCGAGGAGGGGCGGCCGCGAGCGCGACACCCGGGCGAGCACTCCGCCACCGCAGCGGCAGCCGTCCGACAACCGTCGTTCACGAAACAGGCGGAACCGGCGAACGGCCGACTTCGTCGCGTCCCTCACCGCTGACCCCACGGAGTGGGACGGTGAACGGATTGTGATCCTCTATTCGGTGATGCGTGGCGGTTCCATCGACAGGAGCGGTGGTGGGCTGGCCCGCCTGTCGACCCTGGTCCACGAGGTGCGCGCGACCGGGATCCCAACCCTGGTACTGGATGCCGGCAATCTGACCTACCTTGGCAACCGCATCGAGGACGAGCAGCGATTCTCGGCGGGTCTCAAGGCCAACGCCGTCCTCGACTCGTTCGAACACATCGGTCTCGATGCGGCATGCCCCTCCCGGGGTGATCTGGTTTTGGGCCTGGATTGGATCGACATGCAGGCCACCATGCGCCAGTTGCCCTATGTCAGCGCCAACCTGCGAGACGCGGACGGGAACAAGGTCTTCCCGGCGGCGCGCGTCCTCGGGGCGGGCACGCGACGCATCGGCGTGTTCGGCATCAGTCACCCGAGCCGTCAACTGGAGACCTACCAGGCTAACCACGCCATCGACGAAGCCAGGGCGGCGGTGGCCTGGCTCGAGCAACAAGACGTCGACGTCATCATCGGCCTCGCTGACATGTACGGCGCCCACCGCAACCGGAACGAGGAGACGGTCTTCGAGGCCGTTGAGGGAGTGGATTTCTACCTGCTGTCCAGCGCTCATACGAGCGGCGAGCCGCCGTGCCACGAAGGATCTGCCATCGTTCACCGGACGCGGACCGGCGACACCACCCTGGCGAGCCTGGTCCTCGAATTCGTCCCCGGCGGCGAAGGGTTTTACAGCCCTTCGGTCATCGAACAGCGGGACCGGGACCTACAGAAGCAACGCAGGAACCTGCAGAGCCAGCAGCAGCGGCTGGACAAAAGGCGCCAGCAGGAGGTGCGCTACCAGCCCAGTTATCTGGAAACCCAGCTCGAAGAGACCCGGAGCCAGATCCAGCATCTCGAGACGCTATCGAGCGATCCGGCGGGCCGGAACCTAGCCCGCTTCGAGAGGCTGACCCTGTCTCGGGAAGAAGAGGATCCGGCGGTGGTCCAGATCCTCGAGGAATGTGCGACCGCGCTCCAGGAACGCCGGGGTTTCGATCGCTGATCTGGATGGACGGACGCCCTCTCAGTCCATCTTGGCGACGTAGATGTCGTCCGCCACATCGTGATTCAGCGCGAGTTCGGTGCCCTCGTACTGGATGCAATAGGCGGGGCTGGTCTGGTGGAGCGTCACGACGATCCCCGGGGTCAGGCCAAAAGAGGTCAGGCGGTGCAGGCGCTCGTGTTGTTTGGGTTTGATGTACGAGATGCGTCCCCGCTCGCCGGGCTCCAGATCGGTCAGCTTGACGATGACCGTGGAGGTCATCTTACGGCTGGAACTGCAACACCGGCCCGGAGGAATCGGTTTGCCATCGGGGCAGGTGTCCGGATGGCCCAGCATGGTGCAGATCGCCTCCTCCATCTCGGGAAGGAGCGTGTGTTCCACCTCACAGGCGATACGTTCTTGCGCTTCCGCGTCCAGGTTCAGGGCCGTGGTGAACAGGGCCTCGGCGAGCCGGTGACGCCTCAGCACGCCGCGGGCTTTCTGACGCCCGTCGGGGCTCAGGGTCACCTGGCCGCCTTCCAGGCCAATGAGGCCACGCCTGTGAAGGGCATCCAGATCTCCCTCGGGGATCTCGATGGGACACAGCCGACGGACGGCTTCCAGGCGGGTGTCGCCATTCTCGTCCGCCTTCCAGACGGCTTCGAGTATCTCCTCGTGGGTCCGGTTCATCGGAACTCCAATCCGTCGTCAGGCAAACTGGATCCCCAGGGCCCGACAGACCCAATTGAGAGCGGCGCCGCTGAGCACCGCCGTGAACGCCACCGTGGCCAGGATGATCGCGGCGGTCTTGAACCCCCGCTCCTTGATGGTGACGATGATGGTGTTGACGCAGGGTATGAGGAAGGTCATCACCACCAAGGTGACGACGATCTGCAGGTGGCTGAACTGGCCGTGCAGCAGGTTCAGTTCGGCCGCCCCGGCCTCCCGGCGAATCGCCGTCTTGATGAAGATCCGTACCGCCTCCTCCGGGAGCCCCAGGACGCTCTGGATGAGGGGTGCCGATGCCCGTTCCACCAGGGCCAATCCGCCCAGCCGGTCGAAGACGAAAACGGCGAAGGCAGCAGCCAGGAAGATGGGCACCGCCTCGCGCATGAACTCCCAGGTCCGGCGCCAGGTCTTGCCCAGGACGACCCGGGGCCGGGGGATCCGCATGGGCGGGATCTCCATGATCAGATCCGGCTGCCCCCCCCCCAGGACCTTGCTGGCCACGTATCCTCCGACGGCGATACGTAAGGCGATGAGGCCAAACACCGTCGCCGCTGCCGTCCAGGGCAGTCCGCCCAGGATGACGATCATCACGGCCAGCAACGGGGCACAGGGCACACCACAGACGAGCAGCGTCAGGATGATGCGCTCCTTGCGCGTGGAAAGCATGCGGGTGGTGATGACGGCCATCGCCACGCAGGAGAACCCCAGTACCAGGGGAATCAGGTTCTGGCCGTTGAGCCCGATGCCCCGCAAGAGCTTCTCGAACAGCACGGTGAGCCGGGCCAGGTAGCCCGAGTCCTCCAGCACCGCCTGTAGCAGGTAAAAACAGAACAGGACGGGCAAGACGATGCCGAGGGCCAGGAACAGACCGGTGGGCAGCAGGCCAAAATCCGGATCCATGATCGCGTCACGCACGAAGGCGGACGGGACCGGCTCCAGCAGGCGATTGCACAGCGGGATCAGCACCCCGTCAAAGAGCCTGGCGGAGAGATTATCCACCACATAGGTCGCCCCGAAGGCGCCGACCCAGTAGTACGCGAGCACCAGGACGACCAGGGCGATCAGGCTGCCCCAGAAGGGCCGCTGGGCCGCTCGGCCGAACTTGCTCAACCAGCCGGTAGGAGCTGGACGGCGGTGAAACACCTGCCCCTTGATACGCCCCGCCTCGGTGTAGTAGGCGTCCGTGATGATCTTACGGACAGGGGTGGTGGAGGATTCCCGGACCCTGGTGCGCAACGCCAGCGCGGCATCGAAGGACGCCCCGTCGAGATGCTCCCGCAACCAGGCCTCCGCCGCCCGATCCCCGCACAGGAACAGCATGGCCACGGCCCGTCCCCGGACGGGGGGATCGTCGAGCATTCCGTCCAGCTCGGTGAGGGCTGCCTCGACGGTGTCGCTGAACTGGATGCGCACGGAGAGGGGCCCCGCATCGGCGATACGCTCGGCGAGTTTCCTCACCCCGTGGCCCACCACCGCCACGGTCGGGACCACCGGAACACCCAGGATCCGGGCCAGCTCCTCGCGATGGATCTCCTGACCGGCGTTCTCGGCTTCGTCGATCATGTTCAGGCAGAACACAGTGGGTAGGCCAAACTCAGCGACCTCCAGGGCCAGGGCCAGGGAACGCCGCAGGTTCTTGGCGTCCAGGACCGGCAACACGGTGTCGACGAGCCCGGAGAGCAGCATGTCCCGGGTGACCATCTCGTCCTCGCCGCTGGCGGTCAGCGAAGCCGCGCCGGGGGTATCGTACAGGTGGGTCACCCGCAGGCTTGCGCTGCCGCGATCCGTGACGGCCGCCTTCCGCCGCCGCCCCCGGCCGTGGACCGCGGGACAGCTGTCCCCATGGCCGGAGAGTTCGTGGCAAGCGGCCGTGGCTACGCGAGTGTCTCCGTGGCCTCGGTGGCGGCACTGAGAGCACCGGTGACGGAAGGCCCGGGAGGCGGCCGCGGGCCCCACCGTCAGCACGCCCCGGTCCACGGTCAGCGTGCTGCCCGGGATCTGGACGGCGTGATGGCCATGGGATGTCAGGGTCTCGAAGAGGCTGGATTTGCCCACGCACACGTTGCCCACGAACAACACCCGTTGAACCGTCGGTGTCCCCGCCGCTCCAGGAGGCGAGTTCGGTGCTCTGCTAGTCGTCACGGGCCACACGCTCACCTTTCAGACATGCCTAACGAACAAAGACATAATTAACATGTGAGGGTACAGTCCGGAAGATCAGGATGTACAGAGCATTGGGTTCAGACCCGGCATTAAACCTGCGGCGAACAGCGCCAAACAGGCATGGCATATCTCACGTTGGTAGGCTAATCTATGACTCACTCTGGAATGGCATGAATCGGAGTACCCCCCCCGCGCTCACAGGAGCGCTCGAAGATTATCTGGAGACCATCTACCGTCTGGTGGCCGTGCATTCCTTTGCCCGGGTCCGGGACATCGCCAAGGAGCGCAACGTCAAGGCCGGCAGCGTGTCGCCCGCGCTCAAGCGCCTCTCCGACATGGGCCTGGTGCGTTACGAACGGCGGGAGTACGTCACCCTGACCCCCACCGGTGAGCAGGCCGCGCGTAAAGTCTACGCCAGGCATCGCCTGCTGACGCGGTTCTTCGAAAACGTCCTGCAGATGGACCACGAGACCGCCGAAGCCGAGGCCTGCGCCATGGAGCACAGCCTCTCGGACGAGGGCATGGATCGGTTCACGCGTTTCTTCGAGTTCCTGGGGACCTGCCCCCACGGTGCATCCGAGTTCCTGCAGCGTTTCCACGGCTGTTCCCGGGTCCACAGCAATATCCCCGAGTGCACCCACCATTGCGAGTGGGAACCGGATGGCAATCCAGCGAGGGATGGCCAGGCGGTTCGCCTGGTCGATCTGACGGTGGGCCAGTCCGGCCGGGTATCCCAGATCCGGGCCGAGGGCGGCCTACGCCACCGCCTACTCGACATGGGCATCCTGCCCCAGGTGCGCTTCGAGATCGAACGGATCGATCTGGCGAGCGGCTTGGTCTGGGTCAGCCTGCACGGGACGCAGCTGGAGCTGAGCCAGGAAGAGGCCAGCGCGGTTCTGGTGGAAACGCACTGACGCGCTCGGGGGTTGTCCGGCCGCCACGGTCGCTATTCGTAGATCTTGTTCATCGAAGCCCCCCGGTAATAATGGCCCAGGATCTCCCGGTAGTCGTACCCCTTGTCCGCCATCACCGCAGCCCCGATCTGGCACAGACCGACGCCGTGCCCCCAGCCCGCTCCCCGCAGCTCGAATCCGTCCGGGAACTCGCCCTCACCCAGCGGGTGAATGGTGAAGGCGGAGCTGTACAGGTGTGTGTCGGACAGTAGCCGTCGTATCTCCAGCTCTTTGCCCACTTCCAGCGTCTGGCGTTCACCTTCGATGGCCAGCACCACGATCCGGGCCGATGGGCCCCGCTCCAGGGCCCGCATGGCGCGGATCGGCCCCAGCTCCCAGCCCCCCTTTTCCCGCAGCAGCTGCTGGAGCCGTTCGTTGGTCAGTGACACCTGCCAGCGGAAGAAATCGGACGTCTCATGGTCCAGATCCGGGAGCAGCCGCTCCAGCAGCTCCCGGTCCTCGGTGTTGCACCAGACGTCCGGGGCGCCGTGGATGAAGTCGGTGGCAGCCTGCTCGTCGGTGAGGGGGACCGGCCCGTCCCCATCGCCGTCGTGGAACGCCTGCAGGTAGGCCGGGTCCTCGTCCCCCCAGCAGGAGCTGAACAGCTCGGTCATGCCGCCACAACACTTGGAAAACCGAGCGTCACAGATGCCATCGTCGCCCTGGAGCACCAGCCCGCGGGTCCCACGCACGGCCCGTTCGGCCGTCTCGGCGAAGGTGCGGGTGATGCCCTGGTACCGCTGGCAATGGTCATCGGCGCAGACGTCGAAGTGGGCGTGATCCTCCCGATCGTACCAGCGGATGTCGCGGACCCTGTCCCCCCCGTCCAGTACCTGGGGATCCGAGGGTGATCCCGCTCCACCCCGGGCCTCCAGCTGGGCCAGCAGCCAGCTGCGGGAGATGACCGCGTGGGCCTGCAACAGCGCCTCGGGGCAGCTGGCGCTCATCTCCGAGGAGACCACCGACGCCAGGTACTGTTCCAGCGGCACCTCGTCGATGACGTCCATGGACTCACCGCGGGACTCCACCACCAGGTTGCCCCGGAAGCGCAGGTCCTCCTCGTGCTGCCAGTGGAAGGCGACACCGACGGTCATGCGCCGCAGCAGGAACGAACAGGCACCGAGGTCACGCGGGGCCAGGCGGATCACGTGGCCCTCGGCCAGCAGGCCCGCCGCCCCCTGCAGCCTCAGGCCGCCGGTGGCGGGCGCCACCGTGATGGCACCGTTAACCTCGGTGGCAACGGCCTCGCCGTCCACCTCCACCGTGAAGGCGCCGTCCAGTTCGACCTCGGCATCCGCCGCGCCGATCCGCAGCCCGACCCGCAACATCGGTTCATGATTCATCGCTCAACCTCTGCTCCAGGAGCCGCTCCAGCCGGTCCGCGAGGGCCGGTTCGATGGCGGTCTCCCGATAGATCTGTTCCATCCATTCGGGACCGATACGTTCGTAGTCCTGGCGACGGACGGTGATGACCAATCCCGCCATGTCCAGGGCGCCCGGGCTGACCAGGCACTGATCCGCACCGTCGGCGAAGTAGCAGGCTGGTCGGTGAGCCCCCCGGGGATAGAGCAAGGCCGTGACCAACACCCCCTCGGCGCTCACCAGCAGGTTGAGCGGAGGTTCCTCCCCTCCCCCGTTGAGCTCCGCCAGCCCGTCGATGGCCACGCGCAGCCCCCGCTCCACCGCATCCGCCAGGCCCCGCATGACCACCATCGTGCGCGCCGCACCGCGGTTGCTCCAGATGTGCAGGCCAGGCCGCTTCACCAACACCCGCCCCACCGGCTCCCGGCCGCAGCCGGCCAGGCGGCAGGTGACGATACGCTCGTCGGGGCAGCTGCCCGTCTCCACCGCCTGCAGGTGGAGATGATCCGGCGCCGATGCCCCGCAGCGCGGCCCGTTGTAGAAGACGGTCAGCACCCCCTGGGCGGCCTGGGCAGCCTCGATGACTGGCCGGAGCGCCGGCCCGATGCGCTGGGGGACGTGGCCCCGGTGAGCCACCACCAGATGCAGCGGCACGATGGGCGCCGGGTTGGCCAGGAAGATGAGGTCCTCACCGAAGGCCACTCCCTTTTCTTCGGGCGGCAGGGAGCCGGGACAAAGGAAGCACGGGCGTGCCTCCACGGCCCGTTTGTCGACGTTCGCCGTGGTGCTGGTGACCCGTCCGGGGTTCCACTGAAGGGACACGGGCCGGTCCCCCATCTCGATCTCCCGGGTTTCGATGGCCCGGAGCCCTACCAGCGCCTCGGCCAGCCGGGGCCAACAGGCCGCCTGCCATGCGTGGAAGCGACGTAGCGCCTCGCCGTCCAGCCCCGAGCCGACGATCTCCGGCGGTGCCATGTGGGGAGTCCAGCTCCCCGCCTGGTCGCTCACGCGCGCCCCTCCCCGCGATTCATCAGCCGGCGGGCGGCGATCTCCACGCTGCGTACCCGGTCCTTGTAGATCTGGTGCTGGGTCACCACGGCCGCGGAGAGGTCAGCGTCCGTGTTGTCCTCCCAGCGACGGCAATGGTACAGGGATTCGAAGATGCGCCCGACCTTGTATTCACGGGAGATGCGCAGGGCGACGGCGTAGTCCTCGCCGTAGCTGACGTTGGGGAACGGGTGTTCGCGGACCAGTTCTGTGGCGAAGGCCCGGGGCGCCCCCAGGCCGTCGATGCGCAGGGCGTTGTTGGGGCCGTTGCCGTCGGTCCACTCCTTGTGATCGATGAGCCCCGGCGGGATCTCGGAGAGGGACAGGTCCACGGTGGTGTACGAGCCGATGACCATGCCGCAGTTCCCCGCGCGGAAACAGTCGATGATGCGCTGGAGTACGTCCACGCCGCTGTACAGGTCGTCCGAATCCAGCTGCACCGCGTACTGGCCGCAGGCTGGGTGGAAGACCCCCGTGTTCCAGCAGCCGCCTATGCCCAGATCCCGACGATCGGGGACCACGTGGACCAAGCGATCATCCGCGGCCGCCATGTCCGCCAGGATGTCGGTGGTGCCGTCGGTGGAGTGGTTGTCCACCACGATGACATTGAACGGGAAGGTGGCCTCCTGGCGCAGGGCGCTGGCCACGGCATCGGCCACCGTCAGCACGCGATCCCGCACCGGGATCACGACGCTGGCCAGCCTCTCGAACGTGCCGCTGCACACGTACTCTCGGGGGGGGCCGCTCACCAGCGCCCCGATGCGACGCAGGTGGTCCGTCGCCACCCGTTCAGCCTCCAGCTGGACGTCCCGCCCCGTCATCAGGTAGTCGAACACCGCAGCACCGCTGGCCCGCCGATCGGCGGGTTGGAGCGTCGCCAGCGGCTCGGGCAACCGGATGGGCGGCGCCAGCACCGAGCCCTTGAGCCGTAGGTCGTACCAGGCGTGCCAGCGCAGTTCGGAGGACGGCGCACCGAAGCGCCCGATGGCCAACGCCAATACCTCCATCGACCACAGCCGCAACGGCCCGAACTGGAACCGATCCCCCACGCTGCCCTCCTGGTAGTCGGCCAGCGGGTGGGGCGCCAGGCGGGTCGTCGGCCCGTCCGTCTCGCCGCCGGCGACCGGGGCGAGATCGTGAAAATCTCCGTAGGTCATCACCGCGCCGGAAGAACAAGCGACGCTATGAAGCCGTTGCAAGGCCTGCGGCGTCACCGACAGGCCTCCCGCCACGTCGACCTCGAGCAAGAACGGCGTGTCCACCTCTTCCAGCAAGCGCATGGCCGTATCCGCCCCGCCTGGACTGTCTGTGGTCCACAGGTCGGTGGGTTCAACCCCCGCCGGCGGCTCGGCCGTCGAGCCCGGCGGTGTCATCACGATATGGCGTTGTACGAGCCCCGAGCGGTCTAGCCCCTCGAAAGTACGTACGACCGGCTCCACAGGCTCCCCCCGATACAGCACGGTGATCGGCTTCAATTCAGTCCTCCAGGTCTTCGATGTTCTGAGGCCGCGCGATCAGCAGCCCGGGTGTCTCGTTGTTTGCCAGGAACTCCTGCAGTTCCTGCTCGACCACCTTACCGGCCGAACGGGAGGCGTGGCGAACCTGCAGCGGGGCCTGCGGCCGCGCGACCGCGATACCCACGTGGAACGTGTCCAGGTCGGGCTTCGTGGAGACAAAACAGACCACGTCGCCCGTACGGGCTTCCTGATCCAGGATCCCGACTCGCTGGACGGGTAGGTACGCCAGCGTGCGCTCCACCGTTGGATATCCGGCCAACAGCGACAAGGAACGGGGCCGACCCTCCGGAACCCAGTCCCCCTTCGCCACCGGCCGCACCAGGCCCGCGGCCTCGTTCCGTTCCAACCACAGGGTCATGTAGTGGTTGCGCTGTGGCCAGGCCAGCTGGCCCCGGTGGTACCTCAAGGCGGCCAGTCGCGGCTCGTAGTCATCGGGATGACGGCTGCCCCCCAGGGCCAGCACCGACTCTACGTAGGTCACACAATCGAAGGCGTCCAGCCGGCTCACCATCTGCTCCGGCTCTTCCGGGGCGCCCACCAGCGGGGAGGCCAGATAGGGCCTGCCCACGAACAGCGAGGAGATCATGCCCAGCCGGTCTGCCAGGTGCGGCACGCCAGCGGTCATGCTCAGCAGCATGACGAGCTGATCGAGGGGGGCGTGGGTGGTGGAGCTCGTGGCGGAAAGGGGCGTGGTCGTCAGGCCTCCTCGATAGCACCGGTGCTGGAGATCTCGAAGGTCCACGAGTCGGCGCCGGACGCCAGTACGCACTCGATGGTAGCGGCATCGAGGCGTGTGAACGTGAGCGTCGCGACCTTCAACGCGGGGGTGGTCAGGGTATAGACACCGGCCTGTGGCACCGGGTCCATGCCCCGCATCTCCACGCTGTCGATGTCCAGGGACCATTCTCCGGAACCGCTATTCCAGTCCCGATCACCGTTGACGACGATACCAGCGGAGATACCCTCCACCGGATCGATGAGTTCCTGCAATCGGTCGCCGCTGGCCTCCACGGTCCCGTCCTCGTCGGCCCAGGTCACCTGGTGGACCACGTGGCGCGAGTGAGCGGCGGAGCTCCACGTCACCTGCGCCGTGCCGTCCAGGGTCACCTCCCCGTCGGTGAGACCGGTCCACTCGTGATCGACGACCACCTCGTCCACCAGGTTGGTCTGGATGGTGACGGCCCACAGCCCGGCATAGGTGTGGCTGTTGTAGACGCACTGGTCTTCGAGCGTGCCAAAATCCACGGTGATGGTGTGGCCGTCGAGGGTGACGGTGGAGCAGTCGATCTGGGACTCGAGCCAGGCCGCGAGCTCGGCGGCCGCGTCCTCGACGGCCTCGCCCATGGTGAAGTCGGTGGAGATCTCGATGATGTCCTCGGTGAGGGTCTCACCCCGGGTGGAGATGGCGGCCTCGGCCACCGCCGCCAGGGCCTCACGGTAGCTCATCCGGGTCGTACAGCCGCAAAGCAGCAGCGGCAGAAGCAGACACGCCGCTGCCCTCGTCATCCGCCCTGTGTGGTCGTTCATCATGGTCTCCCTCCTCCGTACCCTGGAACTGGGTCCAGAGTATGCCGGACTCGGAGGGCCCGCGACTACCGCCGTATTACTAGAATGGCGAGATGAACGTGTCATAGACCGACAGCCCGTCTTCCTCCACGAAGCAGTAGGTCAACGTGTAGTATTCCCAGTCGTCCTCCGGGCCATCGACGACGACCATCGTCAGCAGGCCGACGGGGAGGCCGAAGGCCACGAAGCCGCCGTCGAGGGTGGTGGTCTCCAGGGACCAGTCCGGCTCGCCATTGGAATCGTAGTACGTACAGGGGTACTGTTCGCCGTCCGTGTCCTCGAAGTAGCAGCGGATCGAGTCCTTGCCGGGCCACTGGTCCGGGTCCAATCCCTCCACCTGCACCACGAATTGCCCCCTGGCCATGCCACCATCACCGTCGCTGTCGGGGTCCACGGTCTGGACAGTCTCGCCGTCCGGATGAACGGCCGTGAACTCATCGATGATCGCCTGCGCCTCCGTCAACGTCGCGAGGTACAACGACCCATCCGGGACGTCGCCGTCCACGCTCCCAGTCTGGCCAAGGAATACGGTGGGCACGAACTCCGGCCACTTCTCGGCGGTGACGAAGATCACGCTCTCGCCGGGGATCTGCTCGAACAGGAACTCCCCGCTGGAATCGGTGACCACCTCGGCCTGCACCACCTCGTCGAGGTCGGTGACCCGCATCGGTGCGTCGGCGGCCTCGTCGCATTCGTCCGGATTGGAGCACTCGTAGAGCGTGCCGGTGACGTCGATGGCCGTCTCGGCCGGGTCGCAGCCCAGGGAGGCCCACACGATGAACACGAAGAGCCAGACGATCCGTCTCATGACGCCACCTCCAGCCCCAGGAGCGACGTGAAGGTGTCTTCGAAGACCAGCATCGGCATGGGATCGAGTTCGACCCCCTCGGCGGTGGTGGCGCGGACCTCGATGGGGCCCGCGGGAATGTCGAACACCGCGAACCATCCGCCCGGGCCGGTGCCGGCCAGGGTGGGGCGTGCCACGCCGTCCTCGTCCAGGTAATGGGTGGTCAGCTCGGCGTCCCCGGCGACGACCTCGAAGGTGGTGCCTTCCCAGGCCTCCGGATCCGCCATCGAACCCAGGATGAAACCGCCGTTGTTCTCCTCCACCGGATCGATGACGGCGTCGATGGTGTTGCCGTACCCGCCGTCCGTCAACGTGGTGAGGGTGGCCTCGAGCCAGGCGTGCTCCAGGATGTAGATCTCACCTTCGTAGGTGTAGACATTGGCTGCCGCGGTCCATGCGGAGCGAACGGTGGGGACGAACAACGGATCGCCGTTGGCGGCACAGAGCAGGTGCACGTGGGTATCGGGGGGCAGTTCCCGTACCCGATAGTAGCCGGGTTTCTGTTCCAGCCAGGGCTCCTGTCCCTCGGACAGCAGGGCGCCGGCGTCGTCATAGGCATCGAAGGTCCCGCCGGTGAGGGCCAGCAGCGGATCCCCGATCTCCGGACCGACGACCATGTACCCGTAGATACCTACGGTCTCCTCGTCGGTGACCTCTTCACATCCCGGGGAAAACAGGGCCACGCCGGTCACGGCGGGCACCAGCACAACTAGAGTCCGGAAGACATCCACAAGATCACCATCTCGATCACCACCAGGAAGATGAACAGCCCGGCGATGAGCATTCGAGTGTTCAGCTGATTCTCGACGGTATCCACATCACCCATCGGAATCGACCACCTTCGATCCCGGAAGATGGCACGGGCCTGCATCGTCCGCAAGATCGC
Organism: uncultured Rickettsiales bacterium; assembly: GCA_964504165.1. GTDB lineage: Bacteria > Myxococcota_A > UBA796 > UBA9615 > CAYRNR01 > CAZDDH01. The sequence goes on from CAZDDH010000064.1 coordinate 31,998, forward strand.
AAAGACGGCGGGGATGAACGCCACGGGCAGGAGCCGCCAGAATCCGATCAACAGCCCCGCCAGGACCAGCGTGCCCAGCAGCTGCAGGTTGATGGTCGGAATCCGGCCGCGCACGTCCTCGAGGATCCGCCGGTCGTCCAGGTGCTTGGCTTCCCGCTCCTCGGCCAGCAGCCTGTCCCGCTGGAAGATCTCCTGATCGGTGACCTCCAGGCGTTCCTCGTGCACCGCCACCAGGTGGCACACGGAGTCGATGATCTCGATGGCGCGGGGCGCTTCGGCGTCCGCGAGATCGGCCAGCTGCTTGTCGCACTCACCGGCGATACGGCTCGCCTCCACCCACTCGCGAGAGGCCTTCAGCTCGACCGTGGCGTCATCGACCAGGCGATGGAGTTCGGCAGCCCGCCCGCGAGTGTCTTGGTCCAGGCGCTGGCGGGCGTCGGCGGCCAATTCACGGGCATCATTGGGCAGGGTATCGAGCAGCCCCGAGGCCTCCACGAATGCAAACGGATCCCCCCGTTTGATGAGGCGCGAGGCGCGTTCGAGGAGTTCTTCCAGTGCCCGCTGGCGGTCGTTGCTTTCGGCATCGGACAGGCGCATCCAGGCCCGGCTACTCTCCAGTGCTGCGTCCGCATCCCCTCGGGCGATGTCCCAGTCCTGTTCCGAGTGCTGCTGGAGGGTCTCCAGCGCCTGCTCCATCGGGGACCGGATGGGGGTCATGATCGGATCCTGCCGGGCGCGCTCCAGCAAGGTCGGGTCGGTGGCTGCGGCGTCGAGCAGCACCGTCAGAGCGCCCCGGATGGGTTCCTCCTCGGTGGCCGTGGCGATGGCGTCCGCTAGCAGGCTCATTCGGACTCCAAGACGGCGCACCGCGCCAGCTCATAGCCGGCCAGCGCGCCTCGGGCCTGGTCTCCACCCTCGGTGACGAGCTCCAGCTGCTTCCTGGCGTCCGCGGTATGCCCCGCCCACAGCAACGTGCGGCCGGCCAACAGCCGGGCATCCAGACGCTCGTTCCCCTCCCCCCGACGCGCCGCCGAAGAGAACGCCTCGGCGGCCTCTTCCAGCTGACCCTGGACCAGGCTGGCGTAGCCCGTGCCGAGGGCGATACGTGAGTCATCGGGCAGGACCTCGCGGGCCAGGGACAGCTCGGTCTCAACCTCGTCGAACCGCCGCCGTTTGAGATGACGGATGGCGCGGACCAGGTGCCTCGACCGTTGCAGGCGCGAACGTTGATGGGAGTCCGTGTCCACGGTCTCCAGCACCAGCACCTCCTTCTCACAGATCCGGATCAACTCCCGCAGGGGAGCCATCGTTTGCAGGAGTACCTGGACCGGGAGTTCACCACCCTCATCGCCCGCCTCGCCGGCCGGATCCCAGGCCGCATCGGTGTCGATCCAGGGGCACTCGCCGGCGGGGTGTTCGCCGTCACACATGGGGCAGCTCGTGATCATTAGCCCAGAGTCTAGCAGCCGTGCCCTCGCGGGGCGAGTTACGGACGGGAGTGTCATCCGGCCTCGAACAACCCATCGAGAAAGGCCCGCGTACGCAGCCCGCGTTCCAGGTGGTACTCGACGAATCGCCAGATGGCGTGACGGCAACGCAGGGCGCAGGCCGGATCCAGCCCGCCGCCCGTGGGATCCGCCAGATCCAACGCGGGCAAGCGGCGGAGCAGGTCCAGCTCCCGGCGCCCCAGCGGCTGGCTCGCCGGATCCCCAGCCGCGTGCTCGCCACACAGGATGCCTCCTTCAGGCGCGGAGAATCCGGCACCGGTCGCGAATTCCGCCGTGCCACAGGCGGCGCACCGGTGCAGCTGGGGCGCCAGCCCCGCGTGGGCCAACACCTGGACCACCAGCGCCAGCAACCAGGGGGGGGCGGGGGTCGGGCCCTCGTCCAGCACGCCAAGAGCCTGCACGGAGAGGCCGAATAACGGCAGGCAAGCTTCCTCCTCACGGGTCACCAGCCGGAGTAGCTCCAGGAGGTGGTCTGCCTCGGCGGTGCGTAGGAGGTCGTCGCGGATGCCGAGGAAGGGGCGCAACAGATCCACCTCCCCCATCGTGCCCTTGCCCTTGCGGAACGTGATGGACGCACGGATCAAGGCGTACCGATCCAGGCGCCCTCCATACCGCTTCCTGGACCGCCGCGCGCCACGGGCCCGGGCGCTCACCCTCCCCCGCTCGCGGGTCAACAGGTGGACCAGCTTGTCGGCCTCGCCCAGATCCGTCGATCCGAGGACGAGGGCGGACAGCGTCTGAGCAGTCAAAGGGAGAGTACCGCGACGGCGAACAGGAAGTAGACCAGGATGCCCACCACGTCCATGAAGGTGGTCATGATGGGACCCGTCGCCACCGCCGGGTCCACGTTGAGACGCTTGAACAGCACGGGGATCAAGCTGCCCATCAGCGCCGCCATCGCCATGTTGCTCAGGATGGCGCCGCCCACCACCAGGGCCAGCATGATATCGAACCGCCCCAACAGGAAGGCCGCCGCGCCCACCAGCAGGGATCCGAAGACGGCCAGGACCAGGCCGGTGCGTAACTCCCGGGCCAGGATGGTCCAGGTGCCGCGCAACGCCACGCGGCCCGTGGCCAGGCCGCGGACCATGATCGTGGCGGACTGGATGCCCACGTTCCCGCCCATACCCATGACCACCGGGATGAAGGCGGCCAGCAGGACTACCTCCTCGATGCGCGACCGGAACGTGGTGATCAGGGCCGCGCCGGCGATACCACCGGCGGCCGCCAGCACCATCCACGGAGCGCGGATGAAGACCGAGCGGATGGTGGTGGCCTCCAGGATGTCTTCGGCGCCGGCGCCGACCATCTTCATGAAGTCCTCGGTGGCCTCGTCCCTCACCACGTCGATGATGTCGTCCACCGTGACGATGCCCAACAGCTTGTTGTATTCGTCGGTGACCGGCACGGCGAGCAGGTCGTAGCGGGCAACAAGCCGGGCCACGTGCTCCTGGTCCTGGTCCGGGGAGACCTTGATCACCTCGGCGTTCATGATGGCCCGCAGCGGGGTATCCGGCGGATGGGTCAACAGATCCCGCAGGGACAGCACCCCCACCAGGTGTCCTTGCTCGTTGACGCAATACAGGTAGAACACCATCTCCGCGTCTTCGGCCACCTGCAACGCCGCGATGGCCTCACGGGCGCTGACGTCGCGGTTGAGGCTGAAGAAGTCGGTGCCCATGATGCCGCCGGCCGTCTGCGGGCCGTAACGCATCAGCTCCTCGACGTCGGCGGCGTCCTCGCCGTGCATCCGGTCGAGGATCACACTGGAGAGTTCGTCGGGCAGGGCGTGCAGCAGGTCCGCCGCGTCGTCCGAGTGCATGTTCATGAAGACCGTGACGAGGGCGTCCACCTCCATCAGCGGGAGGATCTCCGTGGCCAGGTCCGGGTCCATGTAGGACACGACCTCGGCGGTGCGGCTGTCGTCGAGGGCGAGGACCTTCAGCAGGAACTTGGCATCATGGGCCGAAAGGCGCGCCAGCAGGTGGGCGATATCCGCCGGCTGGGTCTTCTCGATGACGCGATCCAGGTGGGTGTGGGCGTTGCGGCGGATAAACCGGCGCACGGTGTCCAGAAGACGAGTCTGGCCGACGATGTCCATCTTCGGTTCCTCCGCGCGTCATGCCGGGCTTGAGCCTCCCGGCAGGCAAGAAGCCACGCCTAGGAGGAACCACCCCGAATACGGCCGCCTGTTGGCACCTTCGTGCTACCCCGTTGCGGGGCGCCGGTACTCGGACCGTCTGTTTCCAACTCGTTCGCTCCCCTCGCCCGCGTCGCGGACGATTCGGTCGTCAATTGCTCAGCCCGTCCAGGATTTCCCGGGCTCTCGTACCCAGCGGCCCCTCTTCATCGTGGGCCACCACGAAGTCGAGAAAGTAGCGAGCATCTTCTTCACGGTCAAGCCGCAGGTTGAGCTCGCCCAGGGCCATCTGGGTGTTGAGATCCTTGGGATTGCAATCGCTGGCCCGTTTGTAGAGGCGCTCCGCCTCCTCGAGATTGCCCTCGGCCTCGGCCACCAGGCCCAGGTTGTGAACGCTGGGACAGAACAGGGGGGTCACGCGGAGCACCCGTTGGTAGCTCTCGCGGGCTTCCTCGTACTGCCCCAGGTTGTACTGGGCCCAGCCCAGGTTGTGGTAGGCACGCCCCGCCTCGCGGTACGTGGGGTCCTCCGCCGCCAGGGTCAGCTTCTCCACGGCCTCGTCCCAATTCTCCTGCAACAGCAACATGGCGCCCCAGTTGACGTAGGCGTCGGGGAAGGATTTCTGGAGCCGCGTGGCCGTCGAGTAAGAGCCCGCCGCCTGGTCGTAGAGCTGCAACGCGAAGTAACAGTTGGCCAGCAGGTGATGGGTCTCGGGGATGTAGGGGTCCAGACCGATGGACTTCTGCGCCTCGCCGACGGCGCCACGGATGTCTCCCTCGTCGAAGTAGACCTGGCCCAGTTGCTGGTGCCCCAGGGCCTGTTCGGCCCGCTTGGGGGTGATGCAGCCCAGCGAGGCAAACAGGACAGTCACGGTCAGCCACGACAGGATGAAGCGAGGTCTCATGGGAAATACCTCCCGAGGATGGGCTTGAGGGCTTCCAGGCGGTCCGCGGGCATGAGGTCCTTGGGGGTGAACAGGGCCGTGGCCAGTGCGTCGGCCGCGACCGGGTCTAGCTCCTGCGGCACGCGGGGGGCCGCCATGGCGACGATCTGCTTGGCCTTGGCGGTGTTCTTGCGCAGCGTCTCCATGATCTCGTGGCCGTGCACGGCCTCTTCCTCGGCCCGCCACGAGTCGTAGTCGGTGACCAGGGCGACCGTGGCGTAGGCGATCTCCGCCTCCCGGGCCAGCTTGGACTCGGGGACGTTGGTCATGCCGATGACCGAGCCGCCCAGGGTGCGGTACATGTGGCTCTCCGCGCGTGTCGAGAACTCGGGGCCCTCCATGCACACATAGGTCCCACCGCGGTGGACCGCGCCGCCGCCCACCTCGCGGGCCGTCTTCTCGAGGACGTCCGCCAATGGTCTGCTGATGGGATCGCCGAAGCTCACGTGGGCCACTATGCCCTCGCCGTAGAAGGTCTGCGGCCGGAAACGGGTCAGATCGATGAACTGATCCACCAGCACCACGTCCCCGGGGACCAGCTCCTCGCGCAGCGAACCCACCGCCGAGACGGAGATGATCCACTCCACGCCGAGGCTCTTGAGCGCCCAGATGTTCGCCCGGTAGGGGACCTCGGTGGGCAGCAGGGTGTGGCCCCGGCCGTGACGCGGCAGGAATACCATCTTCACGCCGTCCAGTTCGCCGCACAGCAGTGCGTCCGACGGATCACCGAAGGGGGTCGAGACCCGCACCTCTTCCAGGCCCTGGATCTGGTCGATGTCGTACAACCCCGTGCCACCAATCACGCCGACCGTCGTCCGTGTCATGCGATTCCCTGCTCCTATTCGTTCCGAACTACTTGAAATCTCCGGGCAATTTTTGGCTTTCAATCCTACGCCGGGGGGATCGTCTGTCAAGGGAAGTCAACACAGCCGGGGGCCGCGGCGGGGTCCCTCTCTGGTTGACCGTGTTCGCAGGCACCACCTACCATGTTCTTTACAGGTTCTTTACGGGCGAGGGGAATCGGAACCTGGGTTCGTCCCCCGTCGCATGCCCTCCTGGAGGCCACTCATGACCTGCCCACGATACTCCCGGTTTCTCGTTCACTTGCTGGTGCCCGTGGCGGCCCTGCTGCTGTCCGCCGGCTGCGAGGAAAAACTGGACGACTACGAAGGGGACGATCCAGCCGAGTGCACGGATGGGGCGGACAACGATCGCGACGGCATGTTCGACTGTGACGATCCCGGCTGCCAGGGGTCTCCGTTGTGCGACGGCGACGACGACGACGACGATACGGTCCCCGACGATGACGACTCCGACGACGACGATGACGACGACAGCGCCGATGACGACGACGACGACGACAGCTCCGACGACGACGACGACACCACCGAGGCCGACGCCGACGGCGACGGCTACACGCCCGCCGACGGCGACTGCGACGACGGCAATGCCAGCATCAACCCCGGCGCCGACGAGGCCTGTGACGACGTCGACAACGACTGCGATGGCGACGTGGACGAGGCGGATGCCGTGGACACCACCACCTGGTATGCGGACGCCGACGGGGACGGCTATGGCGACGACGGCGTGACCATCGTGGCCTGTGACCAGCCATCCGGATTCATCACCACCGCTGGGGACTGTGACGACGGCGATGCGGCGGTCAACCCAGACGCCGACGAGACCTGCGACGGCATCGACAACGACTGCGACGGAAGCGTGGACGAGGCAGACGCCCTGGACGCCGGCACCTGGTACGCCGACGCCGACGGGGATGGGCACGGCGACGCGGGAACGTCCACCGTGGCCTGCGACCAACCCACCGGCTATGTCTCGTCGGACGATGACTGCGACGACGGCGACGCCGGCGCCTACCCCGGCGCCGACGAGTACTGTGACGGCGTCGACAACGACTGCGCCGGGGACGTGGACGAGGCAGACGCCGTAGACGCCGGCACCTGGTACGAGGACGCGGACGGCGACGGGCACGGCGACGCTGGCACCGCCACGGTGGCCTGCGACCCACCCCAGGGGTACGTATCCATCGGCGACGATTGCGACGACGGCGACGCCAGCGTGTACCCAGGCGCCGTCGAGCAATGCGACGGCATCGACAACGACTGCAACGGGGCGACGGACGACAACGTCCTCTACCTGGACTACTGGCCGGACGCGGACGGCGACGGATACGGCGACGCGAACGGCGCCTCGGTCAACGACTGCCTGGCGCCGTCCGGGTACGTCCCCAACGACGACGACTGCGACGACGGCGACGCCGCCCTCAACCCCGGCGCCGTGGCAACCTGCGCCGGCGCCGACAACGACTGCGCCGGCGAGGTGGACGAC
>CAZDDH010000065.1:0-38144 GCA_964504165.1 uncultured Rickettsiales bacterium
GAGATCGCCGACGGGGCAACCATCGCCGGTGAGGTGGAGTTCACCAAGCAGCAGCCGGGCGAGGGGTGCGCTGGCGACACCGACTGCGATCGCGACAAGGACGACTCCGGCTCCATCGTGTGGTTCATGATCAGCAACATCTGGTCCTTCCTCGGCGCCCTCATCGTCGGCTTCGTGATGCTGGCCCTCGGTGGCGTGGGCGTGCGCCGCATCGGCCGCGCCCTCACCGAGCAGCCCGGCTCCTCCGTGGGCATCGGCTTCGTGATGTTCGCCGTCATCCCGCTGGCCTCCGTGCTGGCCATCTGCCTCCTCATCACCATGCAGCTGGGCTTCATCTCGTTGGTGGCCTACCTGGTGGGCATGTACCTGGCGATGCTCGTCGCGGCCTACGCCTTCGGTGACCTGCTGCTGCGCCGGGGCTTCCACCAGGAGGAGCCGTCCCCCTACATGGCCATGGCTGCTGGCCTGGCGGTGCTGCACCTGTTCATGATGATTCCCTTCGTGGGCTTCCTCGTGAAGATCGTCGCCATCATCGCCGGCCTGGGCGCCGCCTGGGTCGCCGCCCGCGACCGGGGTAATGGCCCCGAGACCGTCACCGTCTAGCTCGCCGTTTCCCTGCCCGCCCCTCCTATCCGTCCGCCGCTCCCCACCCGAGACAAACCAGCAACTTCGGTAGCGCGCCGCACATCCCCAAGCGTAGTATCTGCATCCTTTGAAGGGGGTTCCCATGACTCGATGCGGTTTTTCAAGCGTGGTGGTGGTCGCGGCAATGCTGTGGATTCCCACACTCGTCGCGGCCCAACAGGACACCTCGGCCGACGTGATCTTCGATCGCCACCCGTCGGCGCGCTATCTGCAGTCGGACCCCGTGCTGGAGGTGGGCTTTGCGTACCGCGGCGGGGTGGGCCGGCACCGGCAGTTGTGTACGGACGATCCCGGGAACAATGCGCTCAACGGTGGCTGTACCGGCGCGCAGCCCAGGTGGATGGAGGAGGCCCTGGGCCTCCCTGCGGCCATCGACGGACAGCTGTTGCTCTTCCCTTCGGCCTCCGTGGGCCTGGGCGTGCGTTTCGATATGGCGGTACCGGCGAATAGCCAGATCCCGGCGACCCACGCTCCGATGGGCCCGACGTGGAACCTGCTGGTTGGGCCAGCGTTGCGGGGGAGGAACGCCGTCTCGACGGCGGCCAAGGGGGTGCGTTTCGAGATGGTCCCCGGGCTGCTCGTTCGCCACGGATTGACGTCTCCGCTGGCGGGCAACTTTTCGTCTGCCGACCCCTGGACCTTCCTCAATGCGGGCACGTACGGCTGGACGTTGCCGGGGCTGGGGGTGTGGCTCGAGCTGGCGGCCGCCGAGCGGTCCGGGGCCTGCATGCGTATCGGTGCCAACGCGGGAGTCACGTTGCCGGCCAATACCACGGTGGCCACGTTCGCCGAGCCCGTGGCAACGGTGGAGATCGTTCCGGAGGTCATCGGGTTACGCGGCGCCCACGTGGGCTGGCACCTGGGGCCCAGCTTCGTAGTAGCTGGGGGAAAGGCGGCCATCGAGCCGGGGATCCACGTCCAGTGGCAGCGATCCTGGATCGACTACCCGGATCCAAGCGATCTATCGAACACCTGGACCGCCGGATCCGACGGCGTCAGCGCCGGATCTCCGGACGCAAGGAAGGTCTATTCGACCGTCGATGGCCTGCTCTCGATCTATTTCCAGGTGGGCATCCGATTCGGCGCCGGCGGCAAGGTGTAGCTGCGCCTCCGCGCCGATCACTGGCCCCCGTAAAGCGTCAGCGCAAAGTCATCCACAGAATCCGAGAACTCCCACGCCGTCCCAGGCACGTGCTGGTCGTCTGCCACCGTACCCTCCAGGCCGTGTCCCAGCGGATCCGGGTCCCCCTCGCCCCACACCACGCTCTGATCGCTCCCCGCCGAGTTGTTGAAGATCTCGATCCAGTGGGTGCCGGCGGCTAGCTCGGCCGGGGGATCGAAGACCAGCTCCACCTCGTACTCGTCGTAGCCGAACAGGTCGGCGCCGGTGAGGACCTTGCTCGACGGCACGTCCTCGGCGGTGTAGACGGCGGCGCCCGGCTCGCTGGCGGTGCCCTCGTGGATGATCACCGTCCAGTCGTCGTCGGCCAGGGGGATGTCGTCGGGGATGTAGGCGATCCAGATGACGGCGCGGGTGACCGTCGTGCTCTGGGCCAGCGAGAAGTTGTCCGCCACAGTCTGTTTGCCCGTGGGGCACCAGTCGCAGTCGGCGTCGGCGTAGAGGATGTTCCAACGGCTGGGGGGCTGGTCCAGGAACGCCTCGGCGGTGGCAACGGCGTCGTCATCGTCCGGCGCGGCGGTGTCGTCGTCGCCCGTGTCGTCGTCGCCCGTGTCGTCGTCTCCGGCCGTGTCGTCGTCCGGGGCCTCGTTGTTGTCGTAGGTCTTGTAGCCGGCCCCACAGCCGGCCAGCAGCCCCAGCAGGGCTCCAAGCACCATCATCCGAGTTGGGTTCCATGCCACGTGTCACCTCCGGGGGGACTCCACAGCAAGGGGCGTGCCATGGGGAACGTTCCCATGGGACGGCGATTCCGGGACGGATCATGCGCCGGATCGTTCCATTCGGAACGTCACGGACCACCGCTGGGACAGATCTCGGTGGTATGCTCGCTCGCAGATGCGAGGGGTCGTTCTCATAGGGTCACTGGCGACGATGGTCTGGGTGGGTGCCTGCCGCCCGGCACCGCCGGAGGCCCCCACCGAGATCGACGAGCTGATCCATTTCTTCTTGCAGCAGGTGGACGGCGAGGACCCCGAGCTGGTGGGGGACGGGGTGGAGAATCTGGCGGAGATCTACACCACCAGCAGCTCGGTGGAGGACGGCCTGGCCAGCGGCCAGGTGTCATCCGTGACCCAGGCCGAATTCGACGCGCTGGAGGACATGGCCTGGGAGCCGGATCCCTCCCTGACCGTGGGGGTCTATACGCTGCGCACGGTGGACTGCTCGCTGGAGCAGATGGTCAGCGTCTACCTGGAGCCGGACCAGATGGCCCTGTTCCCCGACAACTACGTGGACTACGTGCGTACCTTCGACACGGACGCCGAGTGCTTCGCCGACGGCAGCTGCGACGTGGTGGACTACCACTCCCTCAACACCGACAAGCTGGCCGGTTTCGAGATGGTCTACACGATGGTCACCCGCCTGCGGCGCTTCCGTTACATGGGGGAGGGGGAGGGGGAGGACGAGCAGCAGGTGATCCTGGGGCGCAACGTGATGCCCGAACCGGCGGAGGAGAGCGTCAACGCCGGCGGCTTCGAGCAGGGCTACCACATCGAAGCCCACATCCCCTGGGAGGGGGATCAGGTGCTGCACCTGTACGGCCTGTGGAACTACGGCTACCTGGACGGAGTCTCCGGCGACATGGACTTCTGGCCCAACCAGTACCTCGACGGGCTGCTGGAGCTGGATGACCAGATCGAGGCGCTGTGCGTCAACGGGGAGGTCTGAAGCCATGCGATGGACTCGGTTTATCGGGAGGCTGTGTGCGCTGGGGCTGATGCTGCCGCCGGGCCCTGCCCGCGCCGCCGATCCCCTGGACGGCCCCGGCCTGCAGGCCCACATGGACTCCATCGCCCCCCACCTGGACGGCCGCAAGGGGGCGGCCCTGCCGGCGCTGAGCGAGGGCGACTACGCCAAGCTGGCCACAGGTAAGGCGGTGCTCAAGGAGCAAAAGGACGAGGGCAACGACCTGATCCGCGGCACGGTCTACCGCGTGGCCGAGACCGAAGCCTGGCGCATCTGGCTGGCCCTGTCGGACAACGACACCCACGAGGATTTCATGCCCTACGTGCGCGAGGGCGCCGTGCTCAGCCAGTCCGGCGGCAGCAAGCTGGCCTACCAGTACCTGGAGATGCCGGCGGTGAAGGACCGCCAGATCGTCACCCGTGCCCGGGACAACGGCGCTTTATGGGCCGCGTCCGGGAAGACCATCTGGGAGTCGGTATGGTGGATGGAGCCGGGGTTCGACGACGACGTGGCCGGCTACATCGACGGCGGGCAGATCCAGCACGTCACCGCCGAGGAGGCGGAGGAGGCGGTGGACATGGTCTCCAGCGAGGGGTACTGGCTGCTCGTCGAGCTACCCGACGACCGCACGCTGATCGTCTACCAGTCGCTGTGCGACGTGGGGGGCAAGATCCCCAGCTGGTTGATCAACGAGTTCGGCCCGTCGGGGCTGGACAAGCTCACCCGGGTCATCGAGGAGCGGGGCAAGGCCATCGAGGGCACCTTCGACGGCCGCACGCCACCCCCCGCACCGGACGGCAGCCGGGTCCAGCAGCTGCCCTGAACTCAGTCTTCGAGCAGGAAATCCAGGTCGGCGCCCCGGTCCGCTTGCAGCACGTGGTCCGCGTGTAGCTTTGGCCAGCCACGTTCAGGAAGAGTTATAGATTTCAGCTGTCTAGATGATAAGACATCATCTGAAACATCAATATTGATTTGTCCGCCGTCCACGTCCAGAGTGACCGTGTCCCCGTCCCGCACCCGCGCCAGCGGCCCTCCGGCTGCGGCCTCGGGAGCACAGTGCAAAACGATGGTGCCGTAGGCCGTGCCGCTCATGCGAGCGTCGGAGACTCGGACCATGTCCTTCACGCCGGCCTCGGCCAGGTAGCGGGGGATGGAGAGGGCCCCCGCCTCGGGCATGCCGGCGGCCACCGGCCCGGCGTTGCGCATCACCAGCACGTGCTCGGGGGTCAAGCCCAGGGCCGGGTCGTCGATGCGCCGGGCGACGTCGTCCGGGCCCTCGAAGACGGCGACGGGCCCGGAGTGCTGCAGCAGGGAAGGGGAGGCGGCGGCGGTCTTGAGGATGGCACCGTCGGGGGCCAGCGAGCCACGCAACACCCGCAGCGCGCCCGTGGGGCCCAGGGGATCGGCCAGCGGCCGGATGGTGGTCTGCCAGTCTCCCAGCGCTGGCACGTCGTCCAGCGCCTCCCCCAGCGGTCGTCCGGTGACCCCGACGGTGTCCAGCTCCAGCAGCGGGGCCAGCTCCTTGAGCAGGGCCGGTACACCGCCGGCGTGGTGCAGGTCCTCCAGATAGCCCTCGCCGGAGGGCTTGCAGTCCACGAGCAACGGCACTCGCTCGGAGATCTGGTGGAAGCGAAACAGGTCCAGCGGCACGCCGGCGCGTCGGGCGATGGCGATGAGGTGCACGGCCAGGTTGGTGGAGCCCCCCACGGCCATCAGCGTCGTGAGGGCGTTGTCGAAGGCGGCGGCGGTGAGAATCTGGCGGGGGCGGGGGCCGTCGGTGGCCAGGGCGACCGCTCGCCGTCCGGTGGCCGTCGCCGCCCGTAGCCGGTCGCCGGTGACCGACGGCGGCGTGGCGCCCCCTGGCAGCATCAGCCCCAGCGCCTCGGTGACGCAGGCCATCGTCGAGGCGGTGCCCATCACCATGCAGGTGCCGGCGGTGGGGCACAGGGCCCCCTCCACCTCGTGGATCTCGCCCTCGTCCAGTTCCCCGGCCCGGTGGGCAGCCCACAGGCGCCGGCAATCGGTACAGGCCCCCAGCCGTTCCCCACGCCAGCGGCCGGTGAGCATGGGCCCGGTGACCAGCGAGATAGCCGGCACGTCCGCCGAGGCAGCGGCCATTAGCTGGGCCGGCACGGTCTTGTCGCAGCCGCCCATCAGCACCACGGCGTCCATGGGCTGGGCCCGGATCAGCTCCTCGGTCTCCATGGCCAGCAGGTTGCGGTACAGCATGGTGGTGGGCGCGATGAGGATCTCGTGCAGGGACGCGGTGGGGAAGGCCAGCGGCAGCCCGCCCGCCTGCAACACGCCCCGCTTCACCGCCTCGACGAGCTGGGGCATCTGGCGGTGGCAGGAGACGTAATCCGACGAGGTGTCGGCGATGCCGACGATGGGCCGCTGCAGGTCCTCGCCGTCGTATCCCTGGCTGGCCAGGAAGGCCTGGCGCAGGTATCGAGAGAAGCGCTCATCGCCGGTGGTGGGCAGGTTGCGGTGGATCCCAGAGCTTCTGGTAGTACTTGAACGCATCGCAACCTCATATATGAAATTATTGAGATTCCGTGAACAGGATGGCCGATCCGATGGCCCCCATGCACCAGTCGGTCATCTGGTCGTCTTCGACGATGACGTGCATGGCACGGTCCAGCATGTCCGGCACGAAGAAGCTACCCATGCCCACCTGATCGGCCAGGGCGCACTGCATGCGGTTGGGCTGCCAGTCGTCTGGATCGCACCCGGTGGGATCGTCGAACAGCTCGATGTCGAGGATGGGGGCCAGCACGGTGATCAGCTCGCCCACGTCGTCGCTGCTGGCGGCAGCGCCCTCGGCCATCTGCAGCACCATCGCCTGGTCCTCCTCCGACAGGCCCGGGGCCAGCAGCGGCTCGCGCACGATGGGGTAAATCCAGTCGCCGGGGGCCACGTCGACCAACAGGTCCAGCTCGAAGTCGCTTGTCCCCTCGATGACGCCGTCGAACAGGGCTGTCCCCAGGGTCGCCGTCTCCAGGAGGTCGTCGTCCTCCACGTACCCGCCGGACATGAGCGTGAGCCGCCCGCCGGCCGCCCGGGCGACCTCGATCCTCAGCGCCACCTGCTGGCCCGCCGGGTGGACCGGGATCTCGTCCCCCATGCGGTAGGTCTGGCCTTCCGACTCCACCTCCATCAGCACCTGGGCCGCGGCCGGGTTGCGGGCCACGAAGGTGTGGCGCTGGCGGATCCCGTCCAGGACCCCGTCCCCATCCGCCTGGTCGGTCTGGACATAGGTGGTGGGGAAGCCCGGCAGCAGCGCCACGTGGCGGTCGCTGCCGCCGATGACCGCCAGGTGCACGCCGCGGGAGAGCAGCGCTTCGTACAGCAGCAGCGTCTCTCCCGAGGCCGTCGCCCCCTCCAGCTGAGCCGCCCGCCGGAAGTAGGGGCTGGCCGGGCCGTGGGCCTCCTCCCAGCTGGTCAGCGTCTCCTCGGTGGACTCGGGGGAGGCCAGGGCCCAGCCGGCATTCCAGATCTCAAGGGCGTCCACATCCCAGGCATTCCAGCGCCAGGGGGTGCCGGCCAGCATGGGGTGGTTGGGAGAGAACAGGCCGCCTTGCCCGTGGGCGTCGTCCACGGCGGCGAGGATGTCAGTGGTGGTGGTCCCGTCGCTGTCCGGATCGTGGTCCACGAAGGTCTCGATGCCCAGGCAGCCGGCGTGGCCATCGCCGCCGAACTCCTCCCCAGGGATGAGGATCAGCTCGTCGCTGGCGAACGCCGCATCGAAGTTCTGGTCCACGGTGCGGTGGTCGGTGAGGGCGATGAGGTCCAGCTGGTTGCCGGTGTACTCGGGGTGGTGGGCCAGGAACGTCTCGTCGTCCAGATAGGCGGCCAGGTCGAGGGTGGTGGCCACCGTGTCCCAGCCGTCGCTGTGCTCGGTGTGCAGGTGGAAATCGCCCCGCAGCCAGCCGTCCTCGCGGGTGGCGATGCCCTCGTTGTCAGCCAGCTCGGCGGAGTCGTCGTCCCCGGTAGGGGTCCCGCCACAGCCGGTCAGGGCCAGGGCAGCGATCAGCGTGAAATGGGTCAGCCGTCCCATATCCATCGTCCTCCCGTGCCAATTACAGCCCGATATCGTGCCGCAGACGCTGCACATCCTTCACCCAATTGCCCACGTTCCAGCGACCGAAGGCCCCCAGCCCCCCCAGGGGGTCGTCGCCGTAGTACACCGGCACGTGCACCAGCGACAGGCCGTCGTGGGCGTGGGCCTGCTCCAGGGCCTGCTCCAGCGCCTCGGGCGTGCGGCCGCCGTCCAGGGCCAGCACGCCGTCGAAGGCGCCGGCCATGGCCACGTAGTCCACCGCCACGTGGTCGCGGGTCGCGTAATCCGCGCCGTACTGGGCCACCTGCAGCGACGAGATGGCCGCCATGCGCCGGTTGTCCAGCAACAGGATGCAGCCACGGGCGCCGTGCTCCACGCCGTCGAGGAGGACCTGGGGGTTCATCATGAACGAGCCGTCGCCGGTGAGGGCCAGCCCGTAGAACGGCTCCTCCGCCAGGCCGGTGGCCAGCAGCGCCGACGTGGCGAACCCCATGTAGCTGGCTCCCGCCTCGCTGAAGGTGCGGTTGGGGCGGTCGTCCTGCACGGCCTGGAAGCCGTGGGTCTGCACGTCGCCGGCGTCGAAGAAGCTCACCGCGTCCACGGAGCGGGCCCAGTCGGTGGCGATGCGGATGGCGGCGGGCTGGGTCAGCACCGGTCCGCCCCAGACGGGGTCGTGGAGTGTGGGGTTGTCGAAGCGTTCGGCCTGGAAGGCCCGCCATTCGTCCCGTTTCTGGGTGCACTCGTGCAGCCAGAAGGAGAGCCCTTCCGAGGGCGGGGGGCTGCAGGCCTCCAGCCACTCGTTGAGTTGCCGCAGGGTCCCGGCCACATCCCCCACCAGCGCGATGGTGCGGGCGTAGTGGACCGCAGCGGCCGGGTCGGCGTTGATGTTGATCACCTGCTTCACGTCCGGGTAGCCGGTGCGCGAGCAGTCGGACTGGCATACGGCGCGGGTGCCCAGCGCCACCAGCAGGTCGGCCCGTTCCATGGCGTGGTTGCCGCACAGGGTGCCCTTGGAACCGCCCACCTGCATGTTCCGCGGGTGGTCATGGGGCAGGGTGCCGGTGGAGACGGGGCTGAGCACGGCGACCCCGTCACTCAGTTCCAGCAGCCGGGCGATCTCCGTGCCGGCGGCAGTGGCCCCGCCACCGACCTTGACCACGACCCGCCCGGCGTCGCGCAGGGCGGCGGCAGCCCGGGCGAGGGCGTCCTTGTCGGCGGCCGGTGCCAGCGGTGGCATGCCGCCGCTTGGTAGCTCGTCCAGATGGAACGATGGCATGGCAGCCGGCTGGGTGTTGAGGGGCATCAGCAGGAAGAACGGGCCGGCGCCGGCCGGGGCGTCCACCCGGGCCAGCCCCCGGCGTAGCGCGGTCCCTACGGCGGCCGGCGTGTGCAGGCAATAGGCGCCGCCCATGGTCTCGCACAGCCGCAGATAGCGGTTCTGCCCGTGGCCGGGGATCTGCTGCATGTTGGGGCCCTCGTCCTCGGTGGTCTCGTCGCCGAAGAGGTACCAGACCCCCAGGCTGTCGCTGGCGGCCACCAGCGACGCGGACAACGCCTGCAGGGCGCCGGGGCCGATGGAGGTCACCACCGCGGCCTTGCCGCCGGTGACCCAGCGCAGGGCCGCCGCTGCGTGGCTCGCCTCCACCTCGCTGCGCACCGGGTAGGTCTTGACGACCCCCGCGTCCTCGTACAGCCGCAGCACTTCGCCCACCTCGGTGGAGCCGTGGCCCAGCACGGAGATGAAGCGGTGCACGCCCTGACGCAGCAGCCCCAGCACAAGGGCCTCGGCCAAGGTGGTGTCGATGACCGGCTGCAGGACGCTCTGCTCCAGCGCCTCCTCCAGCCCGCCCGCCCGGGCGATGGCGATGGCGCGTGCGCGGCGGCCACGCATGATTTGTTCGGGATCCATGGATTCCCCTCCAGGCTCGTGATCCGTCATCACACCCCATATCATGCGTCTAGTCCATCGGAACGAAGAGGCGGGAGGAACCGTGACCGAAAACCCCAAGATCCGCGTTGCCCTCGTCGGCGTGGGCCGCATCGCCGACCTGCATGCCGGGGCGTACGCCCACGAGCCCCGCGCCGAGCTGTACGCCGTGTGCGACATCGACGAGGCGGTGGCCCAGCGCCGCGCCGAGGAGTGGGGTGCCCGCCGCGCCTACACGGATCTGCAGCAGGCGCTGGACGACGATCAGGTGGACGCGGTGGAGATCTTGACCCCCACCCGGCTGCACGTGGGCATGGTCCGCGACGCCGCCGCCGCCGGCAAGCACACCAGCGTGCAGAAGCCCATGGCGCTGAACATCCCCGACGCCCGGGCCATGATCTCCGCCTGCGAACAGGCCGGCGTCACCTTCAAGATCTGCGAGAACTACGTCTTCTATCCGCCGCTGGTGAAGGCCCGCCAGCTCATCGATGAGGGGGCCATCGGCCAGGTGCTCAACGTGGGCATGCGCATGGTGGGGGGCGGCTCGGGGGGCTGGGACGTGGCCCCGGAGGCCTGGCAATGGCGGCTGGAGGAGGCCCAGCTGGCCGGCGGGCCTACCACGTTCGACCACGGCCACCATATGTACTCCTCCGGCTGGTACCTGGGCGGCGAGATCGACAAGATGCACGCCTGGATCAATCACATCGACGCCGTGGTGGACTCCCCGGCCACCGTCCAGTGGAACTACGCCGGCGGGCTGGCCCAGGGCTCGGTGCAGTTCGTGCTTGCCCCGGATTTGACCATGCCGGCGCCGTACTACAGCAACGACGAGTGGTACGAGGTGGTGGGCAGCAAGGGCATCCTGTGGGTCAACCAATGTACGGCCCGGGTGCGCACCGATTTGCCGCCGTTGTGCCTGTATACCGATGGCCAGATGCAGCCGGTGGATGACGTCCCGGCGGACTGGGCCGAGGGCTTCAACGGCGCCCTGCGCAACTTCATCGACGCCATCACGGGGGAGGCGCCGCCGCTACTCAGCGGGGAAGAGGGGCTGAAGATCCTGGCCTACGACCTGGCAGCCCAGCGGTCCCATCTCCAGGAGCGCTCCGTGTACGTCGAGGAGATGTACGCCGCGCGGCCGGGGGCGGTCTACGCCCGGCGGCGCAAGGCCGACATCCGCGCTCGCAAGCCGCAAAAGGACTCCCTGTGGTCCCGCATCTTCGGCAGCGACGACAAGCTGGCCCCCCGCTGCCGCGAGCTCACCGAGGGGCTCACCGAGCGCTTCGACGGCGGGGCGGTGCCGGACTGGTCGGCGACCATCGCCCTGGACGCCACGGGGGAGGGCGGGGGGCAATGGACCTTCTCCTTCGACCACGGCGCCATGGAGTTACACGAGGAGTTGCTGGAGGATGCGGACCTCACCGTGCAGGTCCCGGCGGGCACCTGGGCCGCCATCATCGAGGGCAAGCGCAGCGTGGAGAGCGCCTTCTTGAGAGGCAAGCTCAAGGTGGTGGACGGCAAGCCCGAGGTGGCCCTGCCGCTGCGAAAAGCATTTGGACTGTAGCGCTCTGGACTACCAATCGGTAGAATCCCCCCTATCGCCAGGAAGAGTGGCCGTAAAAAAAGGGGGTCGGCATGCCGCGTCTATGTTTCGTTGTTGGGTGGATTGTCCTGGTCCTGGGGTGCTCGCCGGAGGGGGGGCTGCCGGATCCGGATCCCGAGCCGGAGGAGGAAGGCCTGCACGGCCGCATCCAGACCGTGGATGGCATCGAGGTGCTGGAGCTGTGGGGGACGCGGTATGAGATGGGCTACGCCGAGGGCGCCCTGTACTGCGACAAGATGCCCACACTGTTCAAGGAGTACGTCCTGGACTACCTGGTGGCGGACTACGACATCCCCTACGAGGTGATCCAGCTGCTGGTGGAGAACAGCATCGAGCTGGAACCGGGCGACCGGGATGAGCTGGAAGGGCTGTGGGACGGGGCACTGGACCATTGCGAGGGCGAGGATTTGTGGGTGGAGAGCGACTACCTCGAGGACAGCGCAGGCGGCGCCCGGGATATCGTCTTCGAGGACCTGATCGCCGCCAACATCCTCGGTGACTACGCCTGCTCGTCGTTCACCGCCTGGGGAGAGGCTTCGGCCAGCGGGGACAGCATCCACGCCCGCAACTTCGACTGGGCCATCGACCCCGGCGGCACCTTCCTGGACCAGCACATCGTCAAGGCCTACTCCTCGGAGGAGGAGGGGGGCGCGCGCTATGCCTCCGTGACCACGCCGGGCCTCATCGGCTGCGTCTCCTGCGTCACCGAAGAGGCGGTGGCCCTGACCATGCACAACGTCGGCGGGCTGGATGCGACCCAGAACACCGGCTGGAAGCCGCGCATGCTGGCGGCCCGGGAGGCGCTGGCGGCCACCTGGCAATCGGACGATCCGGTGGGCACGGCCGAGGCGATCCTCGAGGCCCGCCCCCAGCGGCGGGGCAACAACCTGCACCTGTCCTTCCCAGTGGCCCTGGGTGGCGGCCACGGCGGCGTCGTCTACGAGTACGACGGGGCCAGCGACCACTCGGACGGCCAGGCCACGGTGCGGTCCTTCGGCGAGTCGGCGAACCTGGACACCAGCGAAGGCGTCGCCTGCACCAATCACTACATCAAGCGCACCGAGCCCCCCACCTCGGGGAACTCGTACGACCGCATCCAGACCCTGCAAAACGGCATGGATCAGGCCATCCCGGAGGGTGGGCTGGACGCCAACGCTGCCCACGACCTCATCGCCGAGGTGGCCAACCAGTACACCGCCCACACCGTCATCGTCGATACGGCGGCCCGGGAGTTCTGGGTCTACGTGGCGCCGGAGCCGGGTTTGCCGGCCACCGACGCCGATCCCCACGTGCTGGATCTAGACGAGCTGTTCGCCGACCTTCCCTGAGACTCCGTCCCCCCCGTCCGGGGTACAATGGTCCCGGGGAGGTAGCTCATGGAGCGAGCTTCCGGCCGGGGCCTTTGGATGCTCGTCCTGTTCGTGCTAGGGGCTCCCGCATGCGGCGGCGAGGACCTGTACGACTATGACGGCGACGGCACGGTGGACGCGGACGACTGCGATCCCCAGGATTCCTCCATCTACCCAGGCGCCCACGACGAGTGCCATGACGGCGTCGACAGCGACTGCGACGGCCTGGACTGCCCCGAAGATCAGGACAACGACAGCTTCACCCACGAGGAGGGGGACTGCGACGACAACGATCCAGAGATCTACCCCGGGGCCGAGGACGAGCATGGTGACACCATCGACAGCAACTGCGACGGCATCGACGGCGTGGACGAGGACGGGGACGAGTACCCGGGCAACGCCGACGAGAGCAGCGGCCTGCTGGACTGCGACGACTCCGACCCCGACGTGAACCCGGGCGTCGAGGAGACCTGCGGCAACGGCGTGGACGACAACTGCGACGGGCTGCTCAACGGCTGTGGTTTCGAGCCGGTGATGTCCCTCGCCGACGCGGACGCGACGCTGGTGGGGGAGGCGCAGGATTGTATGGCCGGCTGGGACGTGGAGTCCTCGGGCGACCTCACCGGCGACGGGGTGCGCGACCTGCTGGTGGGATCGCCGGGCTGCAACGGCGCGGGCCGCGCCTACATCGTGCCCGGGGACGTGAGCGGGATCCTCGATCTGTCCGCCGCCGACGTGATGATCGATGGCGAGGGGCCGGGGGACAACGCCGGCGCCGTCGTGGGGAGCGGGGGGGACGTGACCGGCGACGGGGCCCCGGACCTGCTGGTGAGTGCCTGGGGCTACGGCGGCGGCCTCAACCAGTACCAGGGCGCGGTGTACCTGATCACCACCCCCCTGACCGACCCCTATCTGACCCTGGCCAGCCACTACACCGCGCGCATCATCGGGGCGGGGAACGACGACGAGCTGGGGGCGGCGGCGGCCATCGTCGGGGACGTGAACGGGGACGGCGACGCCGACGTGGTCGTGGGCGCACCCGGGGCCGACTCGAGTGACGGCGAGGCCTATCTGCTGCTGGGGCCCCTGCCCCACGAGGCCCAGACGCCCTGGGACGCCGACGTGGTCTTCCAGCCCGAGTACACCGGCCAACGGCTGGGGTGGGGGATGCTGGAATTCGGGGACCAGGACGGCGACGGCCTGCAGGACATCGTCATCGGCGCGCCCAACACCGCCGACAGCGGCGTGGCCTACCTGATGGGGGCGCCCCTGGACAGTACCGTGGTGGTCGCATCGATCAGTTCCAAAGCGCGCATCGACCTGGGCGGGAGTCTGCTGGGACTGGACATGGCGGCGGGGCACCTCGACGACGACGGAGAGCTGGATCTGGTGGCGACCGCCTGGTCCGACGACCGGTATCCGTTGACGTTCGTGCAGTACGGTCCGGTGCAAGGGACCTTGGACATCGGCAACGACGCCGGCGCGGTCCTGACGGGCGGTGAGGCGCTTCCCAGCGGTAGCGACTACCACCTCGACAGCGGCGTGGCCATCCTCGGCGACACGGACGGCGACGAGGTGGCGGATCTGCTGGTGGGCTGCCCTTACGACCCGGAGGGCACGTACGCCGGCGCCGCCTTTTTGCACACCGGGCCCCTCGCCGGCGATCTCGGCCTCTCGGGGGGCATCAAGTTCGTGGGCACCTCGCCGTGGAGCCGGACCGGTGGTGCGGTGGCCGCCGCCGGTGACCTCACTGGAGACAGCCTGGGGGACTTCCTCATCGGCGCTCCCGGGCACGACGGCGAGGGGGACAACGCGGGGGAGGTGTACGTGGTGTGGGGCGTGCCGGGACTCTAGAGTCCCCGTTCGGCTCTCTAGGCGTCCGGTCCAGCGGGGGATAGAATTCTCAGGTGATTGAAGATCATTCCCAGCTGCGGGCGGCGGTCCCGCCCCGGCCCATCGCCTGGTTGGCGCTGGGCTGCGCCTTGCTGGTGGCCTGTGGGGGCGGCGAGGACGACCCGGACGACGACGCGGCCGGGGACGAATGCGTGGGCCAGGATTGCGACGCGGATCAGGACGGCTACACCCTCGCGGACGGGGATTGCGACGACGATGAGCCGTTGGTCCATCCGGGCAACCACGATCCCTGGGGGGATGGCGTCGATCAGAACTGCGACGGCATCGACGGCGTCGACGGCGACCTCGACGGCTACCCCGGCAACGCGCTGGCGGACGACCCGTCCCTCGACTGCGACGACGACGATCCGGCCGTGCACCCGGGGGCCGACGAGATCTGCGGCAACGGCGTCGATGACGACTGCGATGGTCACCTGGGCGACTGCGGTTTCGTCGACGAGTTTCCCTTGAGCGAGGCCGAACTGACGCTGCTGGGCGAGTCGGCGGGTTCGCTGGCCGGCTGGGATGTGGACGCGGCGGCGGACCTGACCGGGAATGGGGAACGGGATCTGATCATCGGCGCGCCCGGGTACGACGAGCGGGGGCGGGTCTACGTGGTCGGTGCCGACGCAACCGGCGACCTGGACCTATCGGCTGCCGATGTGATCATCGAAGCCGAGGCTACCGCCGATCGCGCGGGATGGGACGTGGGCCTCTGTCAGGATGTCACCGGTGACGGCATCGATGATTTGGTGCTGGGCGCCCCGGGGTACGGGTGTGGTCCTGAAACGGACTGCGGCGCGGCATACGTCCTGGCCGGGCCTCTGACCAGCTCGCACATCGGCCTGGAGGACGGCTACACGGTGCGGGCGAGTTCGTCGGAGGGCAGCGTCCTCACCGGGGCCTCCGTGGCCTGTGTCGGAGACGTGGACGGCGACGGCGCGGGGGACCTGCTCGTCGGCGCGCCGGAGTCGATGGAATGCGGCATCGGCGAAGCGTACCTGCTGAGGGGACCGCTTTTGGGGGACTACTCGCTTCCGGAGGCAGCAGACACCACGTTGCACTCCGGCATGGGGTGGGGGCAGTTCGCGGCCACGGTGGCCGCCTTCGGCGATATGACGGGCAATGGCCTGGCGGAGTTCTTCGTGTCGATCAACTCCCCCCTCGACGGCACGGTGCTCCTGCTCCCCGGGACCGAGATGGGCGTGACGCATGTCTCGGACTACGGGGCGTATGCCGAACTCCGGGCCGGAGGTGGCCTCCTGGGCCACGACATCGACGTCGGTTATATGGACGAGGACGACAGGCTGGACGTGGCCCTCGTCGGATGGGAAGACGGGGAGTTCGGGGCGACCTATCTGAGGTTGGGCCGTGTGGACGACGACATCGAGATGGACGAGGACACGGACGCCCAGATCTTCAGCGATGTGGCGTTGCCCGAGGGCGAGGAGTTCTTCCACGACCGGTCCGTCGCCTTCGTGGGCGACGTCAACGCCGACGGCATGGGGGACCTGATCACCGGCGATCCCTTCGATCCCGAGGGGACCTACGCCGGGTCGGCGTTCCTGTTCCTCGGTCCGGTCGACGACGAGTACGCCCAGACGGATGGGATCCGCTTCATCGGGACCGCTCCGTGGAGCCTCACCGGCGGCTCGGTGACGGGGGCTGGTGACGTCAACGGTGACGGGATCCCGGACTTCGCCATCGGCGCTCCGGGGCACGACGGCGCGGGCACGGACGCCGGGGAGGTGTACCTGGTCATGGGCCGGGCGAGCCAGCGGTAGGTCAGGGGTCCCCCGCCCCGTACCGCAGGGCCAGGATCTCGTACTCGACGGTCCCGCGGGGTAGCTTCACCGACACCACATCCCCCTCCTGCTTGCCCATCAGCGCCTGGCCCACCGGCGACTGGACGCTGATGCGGCCGCGCTTGGGGTCGCTCTCGTCCTTGTCCACCAGGCGCCAGGTCTTCTCCTCGCCGTCCTCGTCCTCCACCGTCACCACGGCGCCGAACTGGATGTGATCGACGGGCTTCTGATGCTCCAGGTTGATCACCGTGACCTGGTCCACCTTGCGGGTCAGGTAGCGGATCCGGGAGTCGATCTCACGCAGCCGCTTCTTGCCGTAGATGTACTCGGCGTTCTCCGAGCGGTCCCCCAGGGCGGCGGCGTCGGCGACGGATTGCACCATCGCCGGGCGTTGGACGTGCCACAGATCGTCGATCTCTTCGTTGATGGCGGTGTAGCCCTCGAGGGTCATCAAGCGGGGCATGCAGACCTCCAGTTCCGTCGCGGAGCGGGAATCGGTACCATGGGGGCCATGCACACGCAATCTCAATCTGTACCTGTCGTGTTGACGCTGGCCTCGCTGAGCCTGGCCGTCGTCCTGTTCGGATGCCCCAAGACCAAGGCGATCCAGGAAGAGCCGACCCCCGCCGAGACCCCTGCCGAAGAGCAGGAGAGTGAGGAGCCGGCCACGCCGAACGCCCCACCCGATCTCAAGGCCGAGAGCCACATCGGCAGCTGGACCAGCAGCGGCTGCGGCGAGCGCACCTACGTGCGGGAGATCACCTTGGCCGTGGACGGTACCTTCGTCGGCCGGGAGTTGGTCAGCCCCTGCCCCCCGGATGCCCATTGTGTCTGGTCCGGCATCGTCGATACCTCGGGCACCTGGTCCCGCGAGGGGGACGTGGTGAGCCTGGCGTTCAAGGGCGTGGCCGATGCCCCCGGCCCCAAGATGGCGCTTCCCGAGCAGCTGACCTACACCGACGGCCACCTGGTCGAGGCCGGGGAAGGGGAGGGGTGTACCTATCAGCGGGGGATCGCGTCCCTGCCGATACCGCCCATCAAGTAGCCGGCCCCTCCTCCTGCTGGATCCCCCGCACCCAGACGTAGCGGTACGCCCGCCACACCGCCGCCACCCGCGTTGGTCGTCAAGGCTAGCCGCGTCCTCGAAGGTCGTGAGACACCTATATCCGGCCAAAAAATATCACGTATCTTCATGATGTTAACTCGGCTGAATTCGGGTATTTCTTTAGCATACGACGGAGTGTGTAGATTGTCTCACGGAGCCAGGTCAGCTCCGCCCGGTGGTGGCTCAGGTGGTGGGAGAAGATGGCCCCGGCGCAGACCGCCGCCGGCCCCTGCAGGTGGTGGGTCACCTCGTCTCGGTGTTCCTCCACCTCCACCATCGCCTCGGCCAGCTCCGCTTCGGTCTGTTCCAGCCCCTCGATGATCGTCTCGAAGCCCGCGTCCTGGCCGAAATACAGCACCGCGTCGGTGAGGAACTCCAGCGGGGTGTGGCTCTTGAGGGCCTGGCCCAGCATCTCCCGGTAGGCTGCGCTCCCCTCGTCGGTGAGGGTGAAGACCGCCCGCGCCGGCCGCCGCCCGGGCTGTTCGGCGCGCCGCGTCACATAGCCCAGCTTCTCCAGCTTCTCGAGGTTGTAGTAGATGGTGGGTGGCTTGATGTTGGCGAAGTCGGCCACCTCGTCGGCGACGATCTGGCGCAGTCGATATCCGTGCAAAGGCCCGCGTTGGTTGAGCAATCCCAGGAGGTAGAGTGGGATTTTCATGGGCGATCCCTTAAATAGTCAGGCATGAATATTCAGCGCTGACTAATGTCGCACGCGGCCAGCACATCGTCTACCGATTTCACCGTTGGGCCTGTGGTCCTGTAGGCTATGCACCCGATGAACAACCTGCGCTACCTGGTCCCCAACGGCATCACCTGCGCCGCGCTGGCGTGCGGGGTGATCTCCATCGTGTACGCCCTCAGCGGCGAGCCGCTGGAGGCGACGTGGTGGGTGATGGTCGCGACGCTGCTGGACCGCATGGACGGCGCGGCGGCGCGGGTGCTCAAGGCGTCGAGCGCCCTGGGGGGCCAGCTGGACTCCTTCGCCGATTTCATCTCCTTCGGCCTGGCCCCAGCGTTCATCTTTTACGGGGCGTGCGCCCAGGCCGATCAGTTCAGCTTGGGCCTGCTGCTGCCGGTGCTGGTGTTCACCATCGGTTGCGCCGTCCGTCTGGCCCGCTTCGGGCTGGGCCACCGCAACGACGGCTTCGACGGCGTGCCCAGCACCCTGGCCGGCGGGTTCTACGCCTGCGCCGTCAACGTGGCCATCCAGTACGGCATCGTGCCCATCGAGAACGTGGCCCTGTTCGCCTGGCCCCTGCTCGGGCTCGGCCTGGCGATGAACGTGCCGTGGCTGCACTACGGCCGCGTGGGCGGCGGTACGTCCAAGCTGGTGAAGTACGTGGTCATCGGCGGCGCGCTGGCTTCCGCCGTGTGCATCCTGTCGAGGCAGATGCCCGAGGTACCGCTGTGGTTCTCCGGTACAGCCCTGCTGTTCGGACCGCTGCTGGACCGGGAAGAGGGCCGCCGTATGAAGCGCCATTCGCAAGCCGCCTGACGCCCCGAGGGGTACCTCCACACATCACCAGATAGCCCCTAAAGTTCTTGGCCGACGCGTCGATTGAACCCAAGAGGTACTATCGCAAACGCAACACAGCAAGGGAGTGAGACGTGTACAAAATCGTCAAGCGGCCATCGGGATATCTTCTGACCTTCAGCGGATTCATGCCGGTCGAAGAGATGCGACAATTCGAAGAGGAATCGCGCAAATCGCTTGCGACCATGATCGGTAGTTTTGGCGTCATCGCCGACCTTCGCGATCTCAAGCCGCTTCCGCAGGACGCTCAGGAGGTCATGGTGCGTGCCCAGGCTCTGTACCAGAAGAAAGGGATGGTGCGTTCCGCGGTCGTCCTCAAGGATGCCATGACGACTCACCAGTTCATGCGCCTCGCCAAAGAGTCCGGTATCTATGACTGGGAGCGTTACGTCGATGCCTCTGCGGTGGCCGACTGGGACAAGGTGGCCATCGCCTGGGTACGCGACGGGACCGATCCGGACAAAGGCTGAGCCCGCCTCAGGATCCATCCCGCCTTTCGACGTCCTAGCCCAGTTTGCCCCAGCCCTTGGCATACGCATTGCAGCCTTTGATCCGCGAAAACCTCGGGATGGGAGAGGTGCGCATGCGTGTGGGATGTTGGGGTCTGGCGGTGCTCGTGTTCTGGGGAAGCTCGGGTTGCCAGGGCGAGGGGCTATGCAACGACGCGGATGGGGACGGGTACAGTCCGTGCGGCGAGGAGAAGGACTGTAACGATGGGGATTCCTCCATCCACCCGAACGCAGACGAGATCCCATGCGACGACATCGACCAGGACTGCGATGGCTCGTTGATCGCGGATATCCACCTCAAATATACGATGCCCCAGTCCGACTATCCGGACGCCTTCTATCGGTCCCACATTGAAGCCGGCTTGACGGAACCGTTTGAGCACCACGAAGTGGTCTTCGACGTGGTGTCATCGGGTGGCGAACGAGTGAACGGTGAGGTTCATGTTCATCCCGATCGTGAAGACTGGTTTCTGGTGCCGGATGTTCCCATGGATCCTTTGGAGTCGTACCAAGTGACGATGACCGCGGGATGTGAACCCTATCAATGGGAGTGGTCTTTCAGTACCAGCGAGTGCGGATTGCCCTTCGATGACGACGCCATCGAAGGAGCGGTTTTTGCCCTGCAAGGTTCAGGTGTCATCGATCCGGCGCCGTGGTCTGAGTTCGAGCGTGGTTACGCCCACGCGTTGGGTGTGGTTCCACCGGGAATTCGCCTGCAATCCGCGGATAGTGCCGCCGGTACGGTGCAGGTACTGGCCGGCGAGATTATGTCTTCTAACGGTCATGGCTATCAGAATCTATGCGTGCCCACGACGAGTTGGGATGGTTCTCCCGACCACCTGGCGGCGGCTCTTTGGAGTAATCCGGTATTCGAGACCAGTGCGGCGGATGTGCCCTACGGTTTGACCAATGGCGACGGGATGGGACTCGCCCACGACACGGTCTTCGGTGGAGGGACCATTAGTCCAGACGGTGTTTCTATCGAGGGAATGTGGATGGACATGGCGGTGGATGTGGACCTCATCGAAGAACGAGCCACCAGCGGCTTTGTCAGCTGTGACTTGATCGAGATGTTGGGAGGCCGTCCGTGTGAGCCGTGCCCTGAGCAACCGGAACGAATGTGTGCGTTTGTCACGATTGGCCTCGAGGGCGAACGCGTCGAACTCGACTACCAGCACCCCCAGACAGGGGAACCGATGACCACGCTGGTCGAGGTGACACAGGAGCAAGTGGACGCCTGGACCGAGGCGGGAACCTGTCCATACGAGCTGCCACCGTTATGGCCGACGGGAGATCTCTTTTACGAGATCAACGCCTGGGGTGTGAACGGCCCAACGACATCGGTCCAGCTGGACGTGACCTTGTACGTCGGCAACGAAGAGCTGTGCTCCGCCGAGCTGACATTCGACGCGGTGCTCACCTATGGTACGGGCCAGGGGGCCGATTTCTGGGATCCCATCGACGAGGTGCTCACCTGGACGGCGTTCGACACCACGGCCAATGACTGCGACGGTATCCACGCGCTCTACTCCAACGATCCCGTCACGGAACACCTGTGGAACCTGCACCCGATGGCCTTTGTCAGCTGTGAGCAGGTCGCCGCCGATCTTCTACTGGGAGACACTCCCCTGGCCGCGGTGGACGGATACGAAGCCGAGACTTTTGCCCAATGGTGCACGGACATGTCCTGGCTCGAGCCGGAGCTGGATGTGGGCTCGATCGAGGCGTTGTGGCTGGCACCTGTGGATGACGGATCACTCGAGGAAAACGGTGCGTTCACTTACTTCCCCCCGACCGACACCTCCCAGGTGCAGGCCTGGGCCCTGCAAGGCGTATTAGCGGCCGACGCGGAGTTTTCGGCCGAACCCGTTGAGGGCCTGGAGGGTCGTTACTATGCCGTCCCGCTGTGGTTTCCGGCGGTGATGTAGTGCCGTTTCTCGCGGCCTCCAATTGATGTTTTTCATGCCGCCGCAACACCTAATGGCCTGGAAAGGATGGCGATGAGAGAGATGCTCGAGCGAGTGGGCTGGTGGATTGTGGTGGCGTTCATGGCCATCGCTGGAAGCGGGTGCCTCATCGAGCGGGATTCCTACGAGATCGATCTGCCCCTAACGATCCTCGATCCCGGTAGCGACGCGGATGGCGAGGTCTTCGCCTTGCTCTACACGACGATGTCCAAGAATTGCCCGGATGCGGAGCCGGGAGGAGCCACATGTCACGAGACGCCGTTGGGGTATCTGGCGTACGAGTGCGAAATCCTCGACTCGGCCACCGTGGACGAATCGGGCCAGGTGGAGCTCTTCGGATCGATGCTGGAGGTGCCGGAGTGTTGCATGTACTCGGTCTCTGTGGGCGTGTTCAAGGAGCAGCCAGGGCAGGGTGAGCACAGCCTGGAGGCCCTGCTGAGCTGGTACGCGGTGGAACTCGGCGATCCGTATATCCGCTCCGATCCGCTGGAGTTGACCCTGGATGACGCGGGCCTGGCGGAGCTCGTCGCGGCGGGTTACGAGTACGACATCTACCCGCCATCGGTGTCGTACAACCAGTACGAGGTTCTCGATCGGGACGACCTGGCGCTCTTCCAATGCATCGTGGAGGCGCTATGAGGATTTGTCGCCTCGTCCGCCCGTGCTGGATCCTTATCCTCGCGGTCGTTGTGCTGGCCCCGGCCCCAGTTGAGGCCCGATCCGCCAGGGCCTTCGGTGAGGCCGCAGACGCGGGCCAAATCGGCGCCGTGATTGCCTTTGAACAGCTGATGGAGACCCCGTTGGCGGTCAATCCGGCCCCGGCCTTCCGGCCGACGTTTCGTGCAGACGTGGTAGGCGGTCTACCGGGGCCGCTGGACCTGGTGGCCACCGGTCATGCCGGCGGGCGGTTATTCTCGCTGACCCCCATCTGGGGAGCATCGGCCGGGCTCCGTCTGGCGCCCTTTGATGCCGACCAGGGTGTTCGCCCCTCGGTGTGGCTCACCGGAGGCGCGCGTACGGTCCCGGGGGACAACACGCTGGAGGTGGCGTTCTCCGATGACGTACCGTCGGTCATCCGTGAAGACCTCCATCCGGCGGTGGGGTTGTCTCGCATTGCTTTGCTGCTGGAGCTCCATCGCAACAAGGAGCGACCCCAGTTGCTGCTGCGGTTTGCCTATGAGGCGCATTGGGCCGTCGTCGTGTCGACCTCTCACGCTGAAACCACGACGCAGCGCTGGACGCCTGTGCTGGCTTCCAACCTCTTCGAGGCGCGCATCGGGATGCTGACCAGCCCGGAGAAGGAGGCCTCCCCATTCTTCGAGGTAGGACTGTTCGGTTACCTGCCGGTCCAGCCGGAGGAGATGTCGGCACACGCGGGCCTGATCGTGGAGTTGGGGATTGCCCTGGGATCGTCGGGCGGGGGGGAAAGATTCACGCCATCTCAGTAGTTATCACCGATCAAACATGAACCGCGAGGAGAGACGTGCACATGCGAGTGGGATTGTTGAGCGTGGCCCTGTTCATGGTCTGGGTCTGCTTGGGTTGTCTAGGTGAGGTGACGTGCGTGGACAGGGACGGAGACGGGTTCACACCTTGCGGTGAGAAGGCGGATT
This sequence comes from uncultured Rickettsiales bacterium, assembly GCA_964504165.1. Classification (GTDB taxonomy): domain Bacteria; phylum Myxococcota_A; class UBA796; order UBA9615; family CAYRNR01; genus CAZDDH01. The sequence goes on from CAZDDH010000065.1 coordinate 22,874, forward strand.
GTAACGATTGGGATCCCAGCATCCATCCGTATGCAGACGAGATCCTGTGTGACGATATCGATCAGGATTGCAATGGCTCGCTGGTCGAGAATCTAAGCCTCACCTTCTACGGCCCGTACAATGACGGAGAGCTGTTCCATCGATCTCCTCTATGGCTGCATGCGTCCCAAGCTGTGGAAGTCGTGGATGTGACCTTCGAGCTGAAATCACCGTCAGGCGACCTGGTTGACGGTTCCGTTTTTCACGATTCCGAACGCGAAGAGTGGTATTTCGTTCCCCAATTCCCACTCGAGCCTGCCGCTGAGTACCGAGTCGCGGCAACCGCTGGGTGCGAGCCTTACCGAATTGAGATGTCCTTCTCGACCAGTGAAGCGGGGCTACCCATCGAACCCGGTACAGTTGATGGAGCGGTCTACTCTCTCCACTTCGACGGCTCGTTTGACCCATTTCCATGGGATGACTTGCCTGGCGGCCTTGCGGAGGTACTTGGAGTGGTTCCGCCGGGGATACGTGTGCAATTCGTCGACGAAGCGAATGGCATCATGGGGATACTTGCTGGCGAGATTCTCCCCGTCGGTTCTGGCTCGTGGTACCAGAATATCTGTGTGCCCACCAAGAGCTGGGACGGCATGATGGGCCACGATCCAGCAGCTGTCTGGGATAATCCGGTGTTCGAGACGAGCGCCTCTGATCTGTCGTTCGAGTACGCGGATGTTGGTATGCCGGGGATGGCCTACGAGGCTCGCTTGGGCGGTACATTTTCTGTCACGGGCGAGACGATTGAGGGTGCTTGGATAGACATGGCAACTGACGTCGATTTGCTCACCGCCGCCAGCATCGCCAATTGGAACTACTGCGTGTTTTTGGATGGATATTGGGCTCTACCCTGCGAACCATGCCCAGGATATCCTGAACGAAACTGTGCGTTCGTCGCCTTGGGCGCCCGTGGCGAACGCGTCGATATCAACTACCAGCACCCCTACACCGGTGAACCGATGACCACGATGGTCGAGGTGACCCAGGAGCAGGTGGACGCCTGGACAGCGGCGGGTATTTGCCCTCTGGAGGTTGCCCCTGTATGGCCATCGGCGGAGCTTAGCTATGAGATCAATGCCTGGGGCGCGGACGGCCCGCCGTCCACGATCCAGATGAACGTCACCGTGACTGCGGCGAGCACCGAGTTGTGCTCCGCCGAGCTGCTGTTCGACGCAGCGTTCACCTATGGCACCGGGCAGGGCAGCGACTTCTGGGAGCCCATCGACGAAGTCCTCACCTGGACGGCCTTCGACGTCGTGGCCAACGACTGTGAAGGCATCCACGCGCTGTATGCCGACGATCCCGTCGCCGAACACCTGTGGAACCTGCATCCGATGGCCTTCGTCAGCTGCGACCAGGTCGCCGCGGACCCCGAACTGGGGAGCACCTTGCTGGCGACGGTGGATGGTATCGGCGCCGATACCTTTGATCAGTGGTGCGACGACATGAACTGGCTGAATCCGGACCTGGACGTGGGATCCATCGAGGCTCTGTGGCTAGCCTCGGTGGACGATGGATCTCTGGAAGAGTACGGCGCGTTCACCTATTTCGCGCCGGCGGACACCGCCAATGTTCAGGCGTGGGCCCTGCAGGGTGTGCTGGCGGCAGACGCGGAGTTCTCGGCTGAACCCGTCGAGGGCCTCGAGGGGCGCTACTACGCCATTCCGTTGTGGTTCCCGGAGCTCTGGTAGGGGCTAGTAGTTATCAAACATGAACAGGTGATCCTTCTCCTCGAAGCTGGCGTTTCCCAGCGGCGCGGGCAGGGGCCCTTCCAGGCAAGCCTTGAGAGCTTCGGCGCCGGAGGCAGAGGCCTCGCGCACGGTGGCGGTGAGGGTCGGGGTGCCGCCCTTGTTGGGGGCCAGGTGCACGTCGGCGGCGCAGTTCATCGTCTGGTCGGCGGTGAGGCCGCGGTCGAAGCACAGGGTGCCGATGCGCTCCAGCCATTGCTCGGCGGTCTCGGTGGTGTCCTGGACCAGCTTGTCGGCTTCGCGGACGCCGGCCTCGCACTTCTTGGCGTCCTTGCCGGCGGCACCCCGGGTCTGGGCCGCCTCCCACGCGGCGGTGGCCTCCACGGGGTGCTGGCCCACGTTGCCGTGGAACCAGTACTCGCCCAGCGCCACGAGGACGCGGGCGGCCAGGGCGTCGTCCAGGGAACCGGGTAGCGTCTCGCCGCTGTGGTCATTCGTGTTGGCCAGGCACTCCACGCACAGGCGCAGCGCCCGTTCGTCGTCCCCCTCGAAGGTGGGGCCGGGCAACGCCTCGGCCGCCAGCTCCAGCGCCGCGGCGAATTCACCGCGCAGGAAGGCGGCCGTGGCCAGGTTGATGGCCGCGCGATTCTTGCGTTCCCCTTCGGCGGCCTTGTAGGCACGGCGGAACAGGTCGTACGCCTTCCCGCTGTCGGTGGCCTTCTCACCCAGGCGGATCCACACATCGGTGCGCAGCTCGGGAACCGCATCGGACCCGGCGACGATCTTCAGCGATTTCACCGACAGCTCGTCATCGGAGTCGGCGGCGGCCAGGGCGATGGCGTAATGGGCCCAGGCGTAGGCCGTCGAGCCCTCGTCCGCGGCGGCCTTGTTGTAGGCCTCCAGCACCGGGTCCAGGCTGGGCTCGGTGGCGTCCCCGGTGTCGGAGATCAGCGCCTCCTCGTAGTCCGCCCGTGACTGGGACAGGTACAGGTCGCCGTACAGCAGCCAGGTCTCGTTGGTCATGTGCTTGGTCTGGCCGTCCATCGCTTCAAGGGCCGCCCGCCGGGCATCTGCCACGCCCGACTCCTTGGCCACGGCCTTGAGGTAGGCGTCGATCGGCTTGGCGAGCTTCTTGTGCAGGATGGACGGGTCCACCGCCGGCCGCTCGATGGTGGGTATCACGTACTGATAGAAGTGCTGATGGTCCGCCTTGACCTTGATCGCCTCCAGGTTGTCCAGGCCCGCCCGCGAGGTCCTCGCCGGCCCCGCCAGCAACAGCGCCGCCAGCAATCCGCCCAGCCCTAGCCGTGTGATCCAACCGATCCGTCCCGTATTTGTCATGACACCCTCGCTCGTTTGTGGTGTGGGCGTACCCTACCGCAAAACCGGGGGCACGGGGATCACGCGCCGATGCGCAGGACCGTGAACAGGGGATCGTCCGACACCTCCTCCTCCTCCGAGAGGTCGATGACCGCGTCGATGCTGAAGTAGTTGTCCTCGTCCGGGTCCACGAGGATCTGGGCCGCGTCGTAGCAGCGGAAGCCGGTCTTGGTGAGCACCGTCTTGTCCGCCAGCCGGGCCCGGTGGTCGAAGATGACCCGCTCGTAGCCGCTGTAGAAGCTGGCCATCGCCTCCTCGAAGCGTTCGGCGGTCCACGGGGCGTCCGGATCCTGGCGTAAGCACAGCACTGCCTCGTCGTAGTCGCGGTCCGCCAGCGCCTTGACCAGCCGGTGCAGCTCGGCCCGCACCCGGGCCGTGAAGGCGCGCTCGTCGGCGGTGATGTGGGGCTGGGGGGGGCGCGGCATGGCCTCCTCTTCCTCCCCGAGCAGCGGCTCGTCCCGCATCTTCTCCCACTCCTGCACCAACGAGCTGTCCACCCGCGCCAACGCCGCCCGCAGGTAGGCCGCCATGTCCACCACCTCCTCGGTCTTGTGGTAGTCCGGCACGATCTGGGTCAGGGCCTTGTAGGCCTGGCTGAGGTAGCGCAGCAGCACCCCCTCCATGCGCTGCAGGCCGTACTCGACGATGTAGTCGTTGATGGTCAGGTAGCGCTCGAACATGTCCCGGGCCACCGATTTGGGCCGGATGTGGTCCTCCAGCAGCCACGGATGGGTCTGGGAGAAGTGGTTGTACACGGCGTAGATCCACTCGGCATTGGGCCGGGGCCAGGTGACCTCCTCCAGCTTCTCCATGCGCTCCTCGTAGGGCATACCGTCCGCCTTGAGCCGCGCCACCAGTTGCCCCTTGAGCTTGTTGACCTGGCCCGCCAGCACGGGGCGCGGGTGCTCGAGGATGGATTCCACCAGCGTCAGCAGATCCAGGGCGTAGGTTTCGTCGGTGGGTTCCAGCCGGCTCAACGCATGGATCAGGAACAGCGACTGGGACTGGTGCAACGAGAAGTTGCGCTGCAATTCCTCGCTGACGACGATGCGCTTGCCCCGCCCCCCATCCCGGGGCTGCAGCTCGACGATACCCGCCTCCACCAGCGATTTGAACAGCCGCGCCGACTCCCGGCGGAGCCGCCGCTTGGCCTTGTACCCCTCGTGGCTGGCGCTGATGAGATCCCCCAGCGCCCGGTATCCGCCCCCGGGCCTACCAGGATCTTCGGTCCGCTGCAGCAAGTTGAGCATCACGCCGTGGTCCACGAAGAACACCGAATTCAACGGCTCGCAGGGCTTGCTGCACAGCCGCTCGAAGGTCTTGCCGTCCCACGGCACGTAGCCCCGCTGGGGTGGCTGGCGCTTGCGGACCTTCTTCTTCTTGCCCGCCGCCGCCTTCTGGGCCAGGCGCTTGTTCTCCACGACGTGTTCGGGTGGCTGGGCCGCCACCCAGCCCTTGTCGTCGAACCCCTTGCGCCCCGCCCGGCCGGTGATCTGCCGGAACTCCCGCACGCTGAGGATGCGGGTGCGTTCGCCGTCGTACTTGCACAGCTTGCTCAGCAGCACGGTGCGGATGGGGATGTTGACCCCCACCCCCAGCGTGTCCGTGCCGGAGATGACCTTGAGCAGCCCCTGCTGGCTGAGCTTCTCCACCAGCAGCCGGTACTTGGGCAGCAGCCCCGCGTGGTGCAGCCCCACCCCGTGGCCCAGGTAGCGGCGCATCACCGCCCCGTACGGGCTGTCGAAGCGGAACCCCTTGAGCTGGCCGTTGATGGTCTTCTTGTCCTCCTTGGAGGTGAAGTTCACCGACATCAGGTTCTGGGCCTGCTCGGCGGCCTCTCGCTGGCTGAAGTTGACCAGGTAGATGGGGGCGCGGCCGGCGGCCACGAGTTCCTGGATGGTCTCGTGCATCAACGTCTCGCGGTACTCGAACTCCAGCGGCACCGGCCGGTCCAGGGAGTGCACCACCGACATCTCCTGCCCCGTGAATCCCTCGATGCTCTCGCGGATGGCGGCGGTGTCGCCCAGCGTGGCGGACATCAACAAGAAGGTGGCCCGGTGCATAGTCAGCAGCGGCACCTGCCAGGCCATGCCCCGATCCCGATCGGCGTAGTAGTGGAACTCGTCCATCACCACGTGCTCGATGGGCAGCCCGCCCCCCTCGCGCAGGACCATGTTGGACAGCACCTCGGCGGTGCAGCACAGGATCGGTGCCTGGCGGTTGATGGAGGCGTCGCCGGTGAGCATGCCCACGTTGTCCGCCCCAAAATCACGGCACAACGAGAAGAACTTCTCGCTCACCAGGGCCTTGATGGGGGAGGTGTAGACGGACCGCTCGCCCCGCTTCATGGCCCGGAAGTGCATGGCCACCGCTACCAGCGATTTGCCGGACCCGGTGGGGGTGTCCAGCACCACGTGGCGGCCGGCGAACAGCTCCAGCACCGCGTCCTCCTGAGCCGGGTAGAGTTCCAGGCCCAGGTCGATGGTCCAGTCCAGGAATTGCTCCAGCGCCTCGTCATCGCTGCCCGCCGGGCCGTCGAGGAGGGATTGCAGGGAGGGCGTCGCGTCGTCCACGGATGGTTCGGATTCACTCATGGGGGTACTGAACGGGAGCCAGGTCCGCTTGTCAACCGCGACGTGGCCACCGGGGGGCACGTGTACATGGCATTGACACATCGAGTACCCCCAGAGCCTGGTATACTAGTAAAAGATTCGACAATGACCAGGAAGGTTGGACAGCCCGTGTGCAGGATGCACGCGTCACTCAATTCGAGGAACGATGGGCAATTACAAGGGCATAGGCGTCTGCTTCGTCCGTGACAGCGTGAGCGCTGGGGGTGCGGCGGCCACCGAACAGATGCTGGCGGGGCTCAGCGAGCAGGACGCCAAGGTCTACAAACACACGCTGGCCACCACCTGGGTCGATATCCACGCCGCCACCCGGATCATGCAACGGGCCGTCACGGTCCTCTACCCCGACGATCCCATGGGCATCCAGACCATCGGCTACCACATGGCACAGGCCCACCTCACAGGGGTGTACCGGATCCTGCTGCGGGTGATCACCGTCCACTTCGCCCTGAGCCAGACCGCCAACTACTGGGACGCCTACCATCGCACCGGCCGCGTTCGCATCATCAAGGGTACGGAGGCCAATGCAGCCCAGCTGGTCATCGAGGACTATCCGGACCTGCCCGAGGCGTTTCGTGAGATGCTCAATGGATACATCCGTGGGATCATGGATCTGGCCGGCGCCCGAGACGGAGTCGTGAAACGAGGCAAGGCGCCTGATGGCAGCTGGATCTGGGACATGAACTGGACATGAGGGGAGACCCTTGGCGGAGAAGAACTACAAAGGGATCGGTGTCTGCTTCGTGCGGGAACAGCTGACCGCCAAGGGCCCCGAGGCCGTGGACCAGTTGCTGGCGGGCCTGGACGAAGAGGATCAGAAGACCTTCAAGTACACGCTGGCCACCACCTGGATCGATATCCACGCGGGTATGCGCATCATCGGCCGGGCCGCCGAAATCCTGTATCCCGGCGACCCCGTGGCCATGCAGACCGTCGCTTACAACATGGCCCGCAATCACCTCACGGGTGTCTACCGCATCCTGCTACGGGTGATGACCGTCAAATTTGCCTTGAGCCAGACCGCAAACTACTGGGGCGCCTACCACCGGATCGGCCGCGCCACCCATGTGCGCGAGGGTATCCCTCGCAAGGCCCGCCTGCTCATCGAGGACTACCCCGATCTGCCCGAGAGTTTCTTGGTCCACACCAACGGCTACATCATCGGTCTATTGGAGCTTTCGGGCGCGAGGAACGTGACCGTCGACCGCAAGGCCCTGGGAGACGATCGCTGGGCGTGGGATGTGGACTGGGATTGAGCCTGGAGCCGGATCAACGGATGACGACGCCCACCGGGCAGTGATCCGAGCCCAGCACATCCCCATAAATCGTCGACGACACCAGCCGAGAGCGCAGGGCCCCGCTGACGACCACGTAGTCGATGCGCCAGCCCACGTTCTTGGCCCGGGCGTTGCCCCAGTAGGGCCACCAGCTGTAGTGGCCGCCCTCGGTCTCGAACTCCCGGAAGGAGTCCACGAAGCCTGCCTCGACGATGCGGTCGAATCCACCGCGCTCCTCGGGGGTGAAGCCATGGTTCTTCATGTTGCGCTTGGGATGGGCCAGGTCGATCTCCGTGTGGGCCACGTTCAGGTCGCCGCCGAAGATCACCGGCTTCTCTTCTTGCAGCTGCTCCATGCGCGCCAGGAAATCCGCATCCCATTGTTGCCGGAAGGGGAGGCGGGAGAGATCCCGCTTGGAGTTGGGTGTGTAGACGGAGACGACGAAGAACTCGTCGTACTCGGCGGCCACCACTCGCCCCTCCGGATCCGGCCGGATGTCCCCCAGGCCGCGGCGCACGGATGCCGGCTCGAGCCGGGAGAGGATCAGGTTGCCCGAGTAGCCCTTGCGCTCCGCCGAATGCCAGTGGGCCGAGTAGCCGGGGATGTCCAGTTCCACCTGCTCTTGCAGGGCCTTGATCTCCTGGATGCACAGCACGTCCGGCTGGTGCTCCTCCACGAACTCCACGAACCCCTTCTTGAGCACGGCACGGATACCGTTGACGTTCCAGGACATGATCTTGAATTCGGTCATGTTGCTCCCATCTGGGTGGATCCTAAGGAGTCGCCGGAGCGGTTTCTACCGCAACGCGGCCCCAGTTCTGATAAAAAAGCCGATTGTCCCGTTCGGACCTGCCGGGCGGCGGTTTTTTTGGGGAGACGTGATGTCCCAGATCAGAGTCCTCTACGGCAAGAAGGTCAAAGAGGTGGTGGAGCTGGACGTACCGGGCCTGCTGGTCGGCCGCAGCATGGAAGCGGACCTGGTGCTGGATAGCGAGGTCATCAGCCGCCACCATTGCCAGATCGTCGAGATCGACGAGGGGCACGTGGTGCTCGATCTGAACTCCAAGGCCGGCCTGATGGTCAACGGCAACCGCACCGAGCGTCACCCGCTGCAGTACGGCGATCGTATCGAGGTGGCCAAGTACACGTTGGTCTACGAGGCCTCGCCGCTGCGGGCATCCGCCGACCCGGACAGCGTGGCGGAAGAGGTCTCGGTGAACACCGACGTCAATTCCCCGGAGTTCTGGAATGCCGGCGTCCCCACGGCCGACCCGGACGAGCCGAGCGTCAAGGGGCTTGTGGAGCTGAAGCCGGCGGCCAAGCCGGCCTCGTCGCTGCTGGGCACGGAGCTCCCCGACGCCTTCAGCGAGTTCAAGGGCACCATGCAGGCCTCGGCCTCCCAGATGATCCGGGTCCGCGCATCCCTCGCGGCGGCCCAGGAGCCCCACGTCAAGGTCAGGGTCGATGGCGAGTACAAGCATTTGGTGCTGGGGGATCGCCCCTTCACCGTCGGCTATTTTGACGGCGCTGCCTATCGGCTGCCCGGCAAGAAGTGGCTGGGTAAGATCCAGTTCAGCATCGAACGCAAGCGCGACGATTATTACCTGACCGTGCTGTCGTTCTGGGCCAAGGTCTACCTCAACCGTAAGCGCATCGGGCATCGGGTCCGCCTCAAGGAGGGGTCGACCATCGAGTGCGGCGGAGTGCGCTTCCGCTTCAGCAGCGGCGACAAACTCTAGTAGACTTCGAGAACCTGCCCCTTGACCGCGCTCCGCGGGTACAATGCCTTCCGAACCAATTTCTTGCCGAGGAGATCCCCAACAAGATGAAGACCCTTCGCGTACTCCCGCTCGTCCTGATCACGCTCACCATCGCGTTTTCCTTCGCATTTGATGCCGAGGCAAAGCGCAAGAAGAAGAAGGCCGACGACACGCCGCCGCCGCCGGAACCGGCCACCTTCGAGGTCCACGGCAAATATGTGCACGAGAAGAAGACCTACGGGTTCGGCGACAAGGTGGAGTGTGATCTGCAGGTCTATGTGGTGGAAAGCGGCCAGCCCATCGTGGACGCCGCGGTCACCCTGGGCACCGTCGACGTCCCGGCCGACACCTACATGCCCGGGCGTTACCGAGTCCAGCAACAGTGCACCGATCCCGGCGGTGACGTGTCCCTCAAGGTCACCCGAGCCAACCAGATCTGGGAGCAGACGGTGACGATGATCGACTACCCGGAGATCAGCGCCCCCGCCGAGGGTGCCGCTCCGGGGGTGGAAGAGGACCTGGCGGTGACCTGGAAGAAACCCGCCGGCGCGTCGGCGGCCATCGTCAAGATCCAGGGAGTGGATGGCAAATGGGACTCCAAGGATTCCAAGGTGATCATCCCCAAGGACCAGATCCCCCCCTACCAGCACCACACGCTGACGGTCATGGCGCTGGGCGCTTCCGTGGAACCGGCCGATGCCAAGGCGGTCGTCGACGGCGGTGAGCCGGTGTGGCGTAACCTCACCCCCATCACCCTGGATCACCAGGAATTCGATTACGGCCCAGGGCTGGTGGACCAGAACTGGGTCGGTGAAGGGGAGGAGTACGAGTGGTCCGACGAGAGCCGTCGTTGGTCCAAGAAGCTCATCGAGGCCTGGCTGACGCTGTACGAGGGCGGTGGCTACGACATCCAGAAGTGCTCCATCGGCTCGTACGAGCAGGGGCTGGCCAACAGCACGGCCGTCACCTGGGAGGACCTGGACACCGGCAGCTACGAGATCGGTGAAGGGGGCGTGCTGAACCTGACGTCCGACAACGACGGCACCACCTGGACGGCCACCTATGCCGAGCCGACCCTGAAGCTGCTGCGCAAGCTGCCACCCACCGAAGACAAGGACGAGATCAAGAAGCGCAAGGGGCTAGGCCGCCTCAAATCCTGGGTGCTGAAGGTGGGTGTGGTTGATCCGACCGAATTCTGAGTGTCAGTGCCTGGCACCACCAGCTCGTCGATCACAACAGCTCATCGATAGCGGCCAGCAGTTCATCCCGTTTCACCGGCTTGGCGAAGGTACGGTCGGCCCCCAATCCGGCGGCCGCCTCCAGATAGTTCTTCGGCCCCAGCCGCCCACCACCCGATATGGCAATGATCTTGACGCCGGGATATTGCCCGCGCAGATCGATGATGGTCTCGATACCCTCCTTGCCCGGCATCACCAGATCGGTGATCACCAGGTCGAAGGTTTGCTGCTTCATCAGGCGCAGGCCTTCCTCGCCGTCTCCCACGGCTATGGCCTCGTGCCCGGCGCGTTCGAGGAGATTGAAAAATAGCGTCCGAGCCTGTTGCTCGTCGTCGATCACGAGAATTCGAGCCATGTCCAATTTACTCCGCTGAGGTTCATTGCAACACCTGGCGAATGGTCATCGCAAGGGTATCGAGGTTGTAGGGTTTTCTGAGCAGCTCGCGGACGCCCAGCTTGTGGATTTTGGATACGGCGAGGTGTTCGAGAGCACCGCTGCTGAGGATGATCGGCGTGTCCGGAGCGATGGCCAGGATCTGTGACGCGAGCTCGGTCCCGGTCATCCCGGGCATGGCCATGTCGGTGATCACCACGTCGTAACGGTCCGGATCGGCCTCGAACGCTCGCAGGGCCTGCTTACCGTCGGTGAAGACATGCGTCGAGTACCCCAACCGGCCCAACCACCGGGCTGCCATCGAGGTCACCAGCGGTTCGTCATCGACGAACATCAGCGTCTCCCCTTCGACCATCGAGTCCCCGGAATCGATGGAATCCATGCTGGTGTAGGAGGGCCTGCGTTGATGCTGGATGGCCGGGAAGTACACCTCGAAGACGCAACCGCCTTCCGGGCGGTTGGCCACGGTCATCCCCCCTTTGGATTCCTGGACCAGCCCGTACACCGTGGACAACCCCAAGCCCGTGCCCTTGCCGACCCCCTTGGTGGTAAAAAACGGCAAGAAGACCTTGTCCCGGATATGCGGATCGATCCCCGTCCCGTCGTCCATGACGCGCAGACGCACGTGGCGACCAGGCTTTAGTTCCTCCAGCTCCGCCGGACGATCGGCTCCGATCACGCAGGGCTCGAGCGTCAGCGTCAGCACACCGCCGTGTTCGGCCATCGCGTCATGCGCATTGGTGCACAGGTTCAGCACGATCTGATGGAGATGGGCGGGATCCGAGAGTATCTCGGGGCACTCTGGATCGATCTGTGAACGGAGCCGGATGGACGGTGGCATGGACGAACGCAGCAGCTTGAGCGTCTCCTTGACGATGAGTTGTAGCTTGATGGGGGCCGGCCGGGAGTCGGACTGACGGCCAAACGCCAGGATCTGATCGACCAGCCCCATCGCACGCTCACCGGCCGCGGTGGCCTCCTTGAGGCACGGGACGGCCCCGCTGTCCGGTGGGATGTCATCCTGAGCCAGATCCACATTGCCCAGGATGATCTGCAGCAGGTTGTTGAAATCGTGGGCGATGCCCCCGGCGAGGATACCGATGGCTTCCAGACGCTGGGCATGCATCAGGCGGCGATCGAGTCCCTCGCGTTCCTCGTCCAGCCGTTTACGATCCGTGATGTCGTAGATGGCCCCCTGCACCCGGCACGCTCCGCCCTCCTCGGAGTCACAGTACTGGCCAATATCTCTCATCCAGCGGATGTTGCCCTCCCTGGTCTGGATGCGGTACTCGATATTGGTCTCCTGGACCTCTCCACCGTACAGATCCCGGGACTGCTCCCGGACGCGATCCCGGTCTTCGTCCACGACCCGATCGATCCAGTTCACCTGCCCGCTGGTGAAAGCCGTGCCTGGGTAGCCGCAGATCTCCTCGACGTTCCCGGTGAACAGTTCGGGCGTCTCGGCCTCGGGATCGGCCCGGTAGGCGATACCCTGGAAATGCCGGATGAACAGCCGGATCTGTTGTTCGTATCGGTGCACGGCCTGGGTCTGCTGGTTGGCCTCCTCCAGCAGACCGCGGCGCTCCAGTGATTGATTCCGTGAGGCGATGGCACGGCGCACCGAGCGGCAGACCGCGTCGTGGCTCATCGGCTTGGACAGGTAGTCGAAGGCCCCTTCCCGGATGGCGCGGATGGCGGTCTCCGCGGTCGGGGCGCCAGTGAACAGGATCACTTTGGTGTCCGGCGAGCGCAATTGCAGGTCGGATAGCAGGTCCAGTCCGATGTGTTCGGGGTACATGATGTCGGCCAAGACCACATCGAACTGGATGGCTTCGCAAAGCTGCAGGGCTTGGGTGGGGTCGAGGGTCGTCTGCACCTGGTAGCCCTCGCGCTCCAAAATGCCCCTTATTGCGCTGAGGATCTGTTCCTCGTCGTCGACTACCAGGATGTGGGCCATGCACCGTCCTCTCTGAAGCGTCCCTTGTCTGGGTTATCGGCCGAAGGCCGGGCAACTTCAGTGGAAGGGCGCAGGGCCGCATAGGATGGAGATCAGTGCTGGACGGTGTAGATGCGCAGGTAGCCCGCATCGTTCGTCGAGACCAGCTCGTCTCCGCCGTCCCCATCCAGATCCACTTCCGTGAGGCCGTATCGGCCGCCGCTGGCTGTGTTGAAGAGGTCCTCGACCTCGGTGAGGTTGCCGGTGCCGTCATTGGTGTACAGCGTGAACTTGCCATAGCGGCAGATGACGGCGTCCGGATCCCCGTCCTCGTCCCAGTCGCCGACCGTCCCGTCGTAGGTCCAGTTGCCGGTGGAGGCAAAGGGCGTCTGCTGGGTGAAGACCCCGGTCCCGTCGTTGAGGAAGATGTAGGCGTCGCCCCCGCGTGACGGCGCCAGCAGGTCCACGGTCCCGTCCCCGTCGAAATCCGCTGCGTCCAGGCCTTGAGACTCCGTGGACATGGCGCCGAAGACACCGTCCGAGGTCAGGTTGCCGATCCCGTCATTGATGAACAGCTCCAGCTCGGTCGTGTTGTCGGAGACGACCAGGTCCAGGCCCGGGTTGCCGTCAAAATCCGCCACGGCCAAACCCCAGGCGCTCGCGCCCACGTCGGCGATGAGCCCCACCGAGTAGAACCCACCGACGCCGTCGTTGAGGAACAGCTCGACCTCGCCGGCGTTATCGCCGACGATCAGGTCCACGAACGTGTCGTCGTCGATGTCGGCCAGCTCCAGCCCGTAGGATTGGCTCCCCACGTCCATCAGCAGGCCGCTGGGGATCAGCTCTCCGGTGCCGTCGTTGAGGTACAGGTAGACCTCGCCCGCGTAGGAGCCCACCACCACATCCTGGAAGCCGTCGTCGTTCACGTCGCCCCCGGCAACACCCCAGGCGTTGCCCGCATAGCCGGTGTCCACACCTGGGGGTTCCAGCGCCCCGGTGCCGTCGCCGTAGAACAGCTCCAGGTGCCCCGCGTAGTCGCCGTTGATCAGGTCCAGGTGGCCGTCCCCGTCGAGGTCCGTCACATGGACGCCGTAGCTGCCACCACCGACGTCGTAGAGCACGCCGCTGCTGATCCAGCCGGTGCCCGCGTCGTTGAAGAACAGCTCCAGCTCGCCGGCCGAGTCACCGGTGATCAGGTCATCCCAGCCGTCCTCGTCGAAATCCCCGAACGCGATGCCGGCTGCGCCACCCGTGTCCGAGATCAGGCTGTCCCAGGCCAGGGTCCCAAAGCCATCGTTGAGGTACAGATCGAACTCGCCCGTGCCGTTGCCGACGACCAGGTCCACGTAGCTGTCGCCGTCGAAGTCCGAGGCCGCCAGGCCGTAGATGGAGGTGGCGAGGTCGACGATCAGCCCCTGGCCGGTGAAGGCCCCTGTGCCATCGTTGAGGAACATCTGCAGCTCGCCGGCGTTGTTCCCGACGACCACGTCCAGGTGGCCGTCGTCGTCGTAGTCTGCCGCCTCGACATTCGCTGACCATGTGGCTGCCCAGACGAGGTCGTTGTCCCAGGTGAAGGTCCCGGCGCCGTCCCCCAGGTACAGGCTCACATAGTTGTTGAAGCTCGCCACGACAGCGTCCAGGTGGCCGTCCTCGTCGTAGTCGCCCACTGCCACGCCGTGCGCGTCGAGGGAGCGATCGATCACCATCTCGTGGGGCCCCCACAGTTCCGTCGGATCCTGGGGCAACAGATAGAAATCGCCGCTGCCGGCGCCCACCATGATCTCCTTGGTACCGTCCTCGTCGAAGTCGGCGAAGGCCAGCCCGTACGCCTCGATACCGATGTCGTAAATGATGTTGCTGTGGAAGCGGTAGTCGTAGCCGGTGCAGTCCTGGTCGATGTAGTCGTTGTAAATCTCGATCGCGGCGGGGGAGAGGGCCGGGTCCGTGTCGTCGCAGTCTCCTTGCAGCTCCGTGTAGCCGTCCAGATCGTCGTCGTAAGCCTCGGTGCCCTCGTCGACGAAGCCGTCGCAGTCGTTGTCCGCGCCGTCGGCGACCTCGATGCCGCCGGGGTAGGAGGTGGGGTCGTTGTCGTCGCAGTCCCCGTCGCACTCCATGACGCCGTCGCCGTCCACGTCCTGCTCGTCGGCGGGCAAGCTGAGGTTGCAGTTGTTGTCGGCGCCGTCGCACAACTCGGGGGCGCCGGGGTAGCTCAGTGGGTCGTTGTCGTCGCACTCCCAGTTGCAGGTGTCGTAGCCGTCGCCGTCGATGTCGTCGAGGTTGGCGGCCGGGTCGGAGTCGTAGCAGTCGCCGGCGCAGGTGGAGTAGCCGTCGCCGTCCAGGTCGTCCCAGTTGAGCGCGGCGTCATCGTCGTCGCAGTCGGAGCACATGGGGTCGCCGTCGAAGTCGAAGTCGTTCTCGTCGAAGGGCAGCTGGCCATCGCAGTCGTTGTCGATGCCGTCGCAGGTCTCGGCCACGCCGGGGTAGCGGGTGGGATCGGCGTCGTCGCAGTCCCCGTCACAGATCATCGACCCGTCGCCGTCGTCGTCCACCTCGTCGGCGGGCACGGTGCCGTCGAGGTCGTTGTCGACCCCGTCGCAGATCTCCGTCGCGCCGGGGTAGGTGTCGGGGTCGTTGTCGTCGGTGTCGCCGTCGCAGACCATCACGCCGTCGCCGTCGTCGTCCGCCTCGTCGGCGGGCACGGTGCCGTCGAGGTCGTTGTCCACGCCGTCGCACAGCTCGGGTGCGCCGGGGTAGGTGGTGGCGTCGGCGTCGTGGTCGGCCTCGGCGCAGACCATGTCGCCTTCGCCGTCGTCGTCCACCTCGTCTGCGGGCACGACGCCGTCGAGGTCGTTGTCGATACAGTCGCAAAGTTCGGGTGCGCCGGGGTAGGTGTCGGGGTCGTTGTCGTCGGTGTCGCCGTCGCAGACCATCA
>CAZDDH010000066.1:0-37667 GCA_964504165.1 uncultured Rickettsiales bacterium
CAACAGCTTCACCAACCAGACCCTGGCCCAGATCGAGCTGGCCCAGAACCTGGACAACTACGAAAAGCAGGTCTACGTGCTGCCCAAGCACCTCGACGAGAAGGTGGCCCGCCTGCACCTGGCCAAGGTCGGCGCCCACCTCACCAAGCTGAGCCCGACCCAGGCCGAGTACATCGGCGTGACCGTGGATGGGCCGTTCAAGCCGGAGCACTACCGGTACTAGGAGTCCCGTGGATCGGCGGCTCGTCCAGGCCAGCAGGCTACTGAGCCTGATTCTCCGGCATCGGCCACAGGAGTTCGGTGTCGGGCTGGACCGGCACGGCTGGACCGCGTTGCCCCCGCTGCTGGACATCCTGGAAGCTCGGGGACACCCCCTCGATGAGGGAGACCTGGAGCGGATCCTGGCCGAGAGCAGCAAGAAGCGCTTCGAGCTCAGCGAAGACGGCAGCCGGATCCGCGCCACCCATGGCCACTCGGTGGCCGTCGAGCTGGACCGCGCTCCCGCCACGCCTCCCGCAACGCTCTATCACGGGACCGTCGGGCGTTTCGTCGAGTCCATCACCCAGCAGGGCCTCGTCCCCCGAGGGCGCCGGTTCGTCCACCTCTCGGAGGCCCGTCAGATGGCCAGCCAGGTGGGTTCCCGCCGGGGCCAGGCGGTCATCCTCGAGGTTCGGTCGGACCGGATGCAGCTCGACGGGTTCGAGTTCTACCGGACCACCAGCGGTGTCTGGCTCGTGGAGCGCGTACCGCCGCAGTATCTGGTGTTCCCTACCTGACCCGCGGCCCCCACCGGCTCGTTGCGGTCAGGCGGCCCCCTCCTCCTCTGGATCTCGGGGGAAACCCGCGTCGATCAGCCTCCGACGGCGGGCCTCGGCCAGGAACCACACCGTGGGTTCGTTGGCCCTCCAGCCACCGAGGCAGTCCACCCGATCGGCGACCGTGAACAGGCACAGCAGCCGCATGTCCAGGCGGGAAGCCAGCTTCCGCCAGGCCCGGGCCCCGGGAGCCTGCCCCTTGCGCTTGGACAGATACCAGGGCAGCGCCACGTCGTGGAACTTCACCAGCTGGGCCAGCCCCTCGTCGTGGAGCCCGTAGCGGGGCAGGCGGGCCTTGGAGTTCGCCGGGTGCGGGCGGCCGTCCAGCTTGCCGATGTCGTGGACGTAGCCCAACGTCTGCAGGGTATCGATCTCGGCAGCGGTACAGCCGTTGTACCTGCCCAGCTCGACGGCCCGCCGAGCGGCCTCCACGGAATGCTCCATGGCGTTCGCTGCGGTGTGGCGCCGGGGGTTCAGCGAGACTCGCTTCAGGGCGTTGAAGTCGCTTTGGAAACGGACGTTGTGCATCAGGGTATTCATGGGTCCAGGCTAGCCGCCCCACTATTAACAGGAACTATTCTTTTATTAGCCTCTATAATCCTAAACTATGATTAATCACGATTGGCTGCTCGGCTTCCTGGTCTTCGCGAGCCACCGCAACTTCACCCGCGCCGCACGCGAACTCCACATCTCGCAGCCGGCGCTGCACACCCAGATCCGCAAGTTGTCCGAGTCGCTGGGGGTGCCCCTGTACCGCAAACAGGGGCGTGAGTTGCACCTCACCCCGGCGGGGAAACGGGTGTTGGCCTTCGCACGGGAAATCCACGAACGTTCATCCGCGTTGCAGGACGAATTGGCCACGCGCGCTCACCGGATGCCGCTGGTGCTGGCCGCTGGTCAGGGTGCCTTCCTCTACCTGCTGGGGGATGCCATCAAGGCCTATCATTCGGGCGGGAACGCCCCGCTTCAGCTCCTGACCTTGGACCGGGACGCGACGGTGGAGGCGGTGCGGACCGGGGCCGCGCACCTGGGTGTCACCGCGCTCGACGCGATCCCCCACGGCGTCGACGCGGAGGTCCTGGCGGTCGTCGAGCAGAACCTGGTCGTGCCGGCCGGCCATGCCCTGGCACGCCGCGGGGCGGCCCGTCTAAAGGATCTGGAAGGTGTTCCCCTGATCCTGCCGCCTGCCGACCGTCCTCACCGCACCTCGATCACCGCGGCGTTGAACTCGGCGGGGGTCACGGCGGATGTGGCGGTGGAGGCAAACGGCTGGGAGCTGATGCTCCACTTCGTCCGCATCGGCCTCGGGGTGACCATCGTCAACGGCTGCTGCCGGATCCCATCGGGCACCGTTGCCTTCCCTCTGGCCGAGCTACCGGCCGTCCGTTACCAGATCCTCTCCCGCGCCGGAGCCCGCCTCTCACCCGCGGCAAAAACATTGCGAGATCGGATGCGATCACGAAGATCCCCATGAATACAGGGATTAAATGATAAAAGGTCAAGCTCCGGGCACATCTTGGCCGGGCACATCTTGGGAGGGCACATCTTCATCTTGGGGAGCACTACCAGTGCCGAGTCCCGGCAGGCGCAACGTCACGGTCGTCCCCTCCCCTACCCGGCTCTTGAGGGTCGCCGTACCGCCGTGTTGCTGGACGATGGTACGGACGATGGAGAGCCCCAGGCCGGCGCCGCCGCGGGAGCGCGCGCGGGCCTTGTCCACCCGGTAGAAGCGCTCGAAGACGTGGCGCTGTGCCTTGGCGGGGATGCCATCTCCCCGATCGTCCACCTCCAACGTCGCGCTGCCGTCGGCGCAGCGCAACCGGACGGTGACGGTGGAGCCGGCATCGCAATGGCGGATGGCGTTGGCCAGCAGGTTGCGCACGGCGATCTGGAGCTGGCGCGCGTCGCCCATCGCCCGGCAGTCGCCGTGAGTATCCACCTGCAAGGTCACCTCACCTTCCGCGGCTTCGTCGCTGACCTCCGCGGCCGCTGCCTCCGCCACGTCGGCCAGATCCAGCGGCTCATCGAGACGCTCGGAGTCCCCACCATCGGCCCGGGCCAGCAGCAGCAGGCCCTCCAGCGTGCCCTGCATGCGGTCCGCCCCGTCGATGATGGTCGCCAGCGCCTGCTGGTACTCCTCCACCGACCGGGTACGGCGGGCGGCGACCTCCGCCTGGGTGCGGATGATGGACACGGGCGTGCGCAGCTCGTGGGAGGCGTCGGCGGTGAAGCGGGCCTGCCGCTCGTAGGCCTCCAGCAGCCGGTCAAAGGCGTCGTTGAGGGTGCCGGCAAGGCGATCGGTCTCGTCGCCGTTGCCGCTGCGGGCCACCCGGCGTGAAGGCGCATCGACGCCGATGCCCTCGGCCTCTGCGGCCATGGCCGCGAGGGGATCGACGATGCGACGGGAGAGCAGATACCCGGCGCTGACGGCGATCAACAGCGTGAACAACCCGATGAGCGCCAGCGATGCCTGCAGGATGCGCAGGTCCGCGGCCAGCCCGGAGAGGCCCTCGGCCACCACGACACGGACGACCACCGGCGGATATTCACCTACCCGCGGACCGCTCCCCTCCTCGTCCTCCCAGTCGCTGCGTACCACGTAGAAACCGTCCAGCGCGCGGACCCGCTCCCCCATCTCCAGCGTGACGGTCCGGGACCTCGAGGACAGCTCGTGGGGACGTTCGGGAGGCAGGGAGCCGGCCGACGGGACCGGCACCGGCGTCGTCGCTAGCGGGATCGAACCGTCCCCGAGGGACGGGGAGCGCACCAGCAGCTCACCGCCGGGGTGGGAGAAGACCTCGTACCCGACCATCTCGCCGAGCAGGTGGGACGAGGGGAGCAGCTCGCCGTCGAACTCGGCCTCCAGCTCGCCGTGGTCGCTCTCCACCAGGGCGGCCAGGGCCGCGGTCCGTGAACGCAGGGAGTCGTCCAGCCCCTCCATCCGGATCGTCCGGATGCTCAGGTACACGGTCGCGGAGAACAGGGCCAGCAGCAGGGCGGTCAGCGCCACGAACCACACCACGATGCGCCATCGCACAGAAAGGGCAGTCATCCGGCCGAATCCGCCCGCATCACGTACCCCACCCCGCGGACGGTGTGGATCAGCGCCGGCTCCCGGCCCCGGTCGATCTTGCGACGCAGGCTGGCGATGTAGACCTCGATGGCGTTGGAGTCCGGCTCCTCGTCCCGCTCCCACAGCGAATCGGTCAGCTTGCCCTTGGACAGCACCGATCCCTGGCGCCGCGCCAGGATCTCCAGCAGCTGGAACTCCTTGGCGGTGAGCTGGATCTCCTGGCCGTCCCGCCAGGCACGGTGCTGGGCGCCATCCAGCTCCAGGGGCCCCGCCTGGATGCGGACGCTCCCGGCCGGCGTGGAGCGGCGTAGCAGGGTGCGCACCCGGGCCAGCAGTTCGTCGAAGGCGAAGGGCTTGGTCAGGTAGTCGTCGGCGCCGGCGTCCAGGCCGGCCACCACATCGACGGTGGTGTCCCGCGCCGTGAGCATCAGCACCGGCACGTCGTGCCCCGCGGCCCGCAGCCGACGGCAGACCTCCATGCCCGGCAGGCCCGGCAGCATCAGGTCCAGCAGGATCAGCTCGTACTCGCCGCCCTCGGCGGCCCACAGGCCGTCCTCACCGTCGCCCTCCACGTCCACGGCGTGACGCTCGTCCTGCAGCCCCATGCGCAGGGCGCTGGCCAGCTGGGGTTCATCCTCGATGATCAGGATGCGTGCCATGGGGTGCTACTCGCCGTCCTCGTCGTCTTCGTCGTCCAGCTCCAGCTCGCCCTCATCCTCGTCTTCGTCCTCGTCGTCGTCGTCCTCTTCGTCCTCGACCTCCAGCCCCATCAGCTGGCCGTCGCGGATGTCGAACACCAGCTCCACCTCGATGGACCCCCGGGTGCATTCGACCTCGGCCACCGCATTGTCCCCGTGCAGCTCCACCTCCACCTCGTCCACGCGGCAGCCCTGGGCCATCCCCTCGACACGCCGGGCCAGCGCCGCCAGATCCGGGGCCTTGCCGGCCCGCTGGAGCACGTCGGCCGCATAACTCCGCGCCTTGTCGCCGCCGAAGGGTTCGGGTGGGGAGGCCACACCGTCTTCGATCCGGACCCGGGACACACCCCCGTCCTGGCCCACGAACGCCACGACAAAGGCCCCATCCTCCGGGCCGCCGACCCGCTCGGCGGACAGGATCCAACCGGACGTCTTGACGACGCCGGCGATGGCCCGGCTGAGCGCCGCCTGGTCCGCGCCAGCCTCCCCCGCCGCGCCCAGGACAAAGCACGCAAAGGCCAATAGGATCGCTACGGAAACTCGCCCGGACTTCCCCTGGATACCTACGCCCATGTCGCTCTCCCTTTGTGGTGATACGGACGCTATCATACGGACCTGAACGCAAGCTGAAGGCACGACGGGAGTCGAAGGGAATGCCGGTGGAAGATCTTTCGATCAACGAAGTGCTGTCCGGCGCACCGATCCCGGAGCTCCACCTGCACCTGGATGGTTCGCTGCGTCCCGAGACCGCCGAGGAGCTAGCCCGTGAGCTGGGCCTGGCGGTGCCCCCCGACCTGTGCTTCTGCCCCGGCATGGGCCTGCGGGACGCCCTGTCCCGCTTCCAGTTCACACTCTCGCTGCTCCAGCAGCCCCACCAGGTAGAGCGCGTGGCCGGGGAGATCTGCGAGGACGCGGAACACGACGGGGTGGTGGGCATCGACCTGGCCGGCGGGCCGACGCCGAGCCAACGCTGGTCGATGGTGGATTACGCCCCGGCCTTCTCCCGGGCGCGGGACGTGGGCCTGGGCCGCACCGTGCATGCCGGCGAGGGGCGGCCACCGGCCGAGATCGGCACCGCCATCGAGCTGCACGCCCAGCGCATCGGGCACGGCACGACGCTGCTGGACGATCCGGCAATCCTGGAGCTGGTACTGGAGCGCCAGGTGACCATCGAAGCCTGCGCCACCTCCAACTGGCACGTGGGCGCCATCCCCACGCTGGAGGAACACCCCATCTGCCGCTGGCTGTCCCTGGGCGTTCGCGCATGCGTCTGCGCGGACAACACCCTGCTGTCGGCGGTGACTACCCGGGAGGAGCTGAGCCGGGTGTCGGGGATCCCCGGGATGAACGACGAGCTGATGGCCGACGCCGTGCGCAACGGCCACGCTGCCGCGTTCACCTGGAACAGCTGACCACGTCCTGTGGGCCCGGGCCGTTCATCGCCCCGAACAGGGTGCCTTCCACTGCCACGGCCCGCCGTCCCAACTGCTTCAGCCGCTCGATACGGGCCGGATCCCCCTGGCCGTACCGCACGATCAGGTCATCGTTGCGCTCCCGCAGGCTCACCAGCCGGCTGTGCAGGATGCGCTTGTCGGCGTAGTACACCACCATCGCCTCGTCCAGCGGGTGGGGATCGGGGAGGTCCACGTGATCCCCCACCAGCGTGGCCAGCTCCGGGTAGCCGTGTTCGACCATCAGCTGGCGCCCCTCGGCGTCGTGGAACCCGCCGGAGGTCAGGCACGGAGCCTTGGCGATATCGTGTAGCAGCGCCCCGGCGCGCAACGCCGGCAGGTACAGCTCCACGCCCCCCTCCACCAGCCAGCCGGCCAGCTGCAACGCCGTGTCGCACACGGCCTGGGAGTGGCGGCGGATGTTGGGCGGCATCTCGTGGCGATCCCACAGGGCCGAGATCCGGTCGGCGTCGGGAAGCGGCGTCTGCGGGCCGAATTCGGGGAACGTGCCGTCGGTCATCGAGCCTCCAGGTCTGGCGCAAAGAGGGCACAGTCTTCCAATTCGGGGTGGCGTGGTAAAGAGTGGCGGACCTATTCGTTGGAGAAACGGAGCCACCATGGAACTGCGGGTACTCAAGTATGGCGATCTGATGGGATCGCCCGACATCAAGGATCTGCTGGAGGACGCGGGCCCGGGCAGCCCCGCCGCCCAGGAGCTGTGGGGGACCCTCTCGGGGATCAAGTACGCCCTGGGCTGGAGCGGCCACGCCACGTCGGCGCTGCTGCTGGAGCCCGGCCTGCCGGACGCCTTCCCGGCGTGGGTCGATCCCTCCTTCGTGACCCCCAACCCACAGAGCATGGGGGAACACTCCATCGAGCGGGCCCTGGACAGCCTGCGTGCCGCAGGGGCCAAACCGGCGGACATCCGCACCGTATTGCTGACCCACGAGCACATGGACCACGCCGATCCCCGCCTGCTGGAGCTCATGCCCGAGGCGGTGGTCCACGGCCCCGGCCCGGGCACAATCGCCGGCCAGACCCCCTTCGACGGCGAGCGCCTCGGCGGGCGGGTCATCGCGGTGGACACGCCGGGCCACTGGGGCCCCCACGCCAGCTATGTCGTCGATCTGCCCGAGCTGGATGTATCCGTGGCCCTGGCCGGCGACATCGTGATGAGCCACGCCCACGTCTTGGCCCTGGACCACCCGCTGGCGTTCTCCGATCATGGCGAAGCTCTGGATAGCCTGCGACGGTTGGTGGCGGCCCTGGACGACCGCCCCACCCCCCTTTCCATGATCCTGCCCGGCCACGACCGGCCGTTCTTCGTCACCCGCCGGCTGCGGGAGCTGATCCAGGAATAATCGTCACCCGGCGCCGTCCACCTATAAAATCAACACGCTGGAGGGCGAGATGGGACTGCACCGATGGATGGGCGTGGGGCTGCTGGCCATTGTGATGGCCGCTGCCCCGCTGTCCGCAGACGCGCGCAACGACAACCGCAAGAAGGGCGCCAAGGCCGCCCTGATCGACCAGCTCTCGGGGACGGTGACGGTCCTCGACCGCGTCAGCGGCGAGGCGGTCGCCCTGGCTACCGGGGACCGGATCCGGCCCGGAGAGCGGCTGACGGTGGGGGCCGGCTCGATGGTGGTGGCCACCTTGCACGACGGCTCCCTGCTGGAGGCGGGCGGCGACTGCTCGGTGACCGTGCACAAGGGGATGAAAGGCGCCTGGCTCGAGCTGCACGAGGGCCAGATGACCGTGACGGCGGACGGCAAACGCCAACCCCGAATCGACCTGGACGGGGACCGGGCCGCCGTGGCCGGGACGTCCATCGTGGCGTTCACCCGGCAGCCCGACGGGGAGCGCCTGGTGGAGGTGATCACCGGGGCGGTGGGGATCGTCGCCGCCTCCCCATCCGGCGTCATGCCCGAAGTGACCCTCACCCTGACGACGGCGCGCCTGGACACCCGCAACAACTCGGCGGTGATGCGCATGAGCGGGGAGATCCAGCACTCCACCTTCCCTCTGTCCATCGACGGCCATGAGTACGTCTTCACCCACCTGACCCCGGGGGGGGGGGCCCGGGGGGGGGGCCCGGGGCAGGGCTGGGACGGCGGTACGGTGCTGAGCGCGAACAGCTACCTCGATGACGGCTTGCCCCCCGACCTATGGGGGACGCCGGTGAGGGGTGTGGGCTGGGAGAGGCTCAGCGGGCTCGGCGAGCGGTGCGACGGTGGCTTCGATGCCTATCAATGCCGTCTCACCTGGTACCGCTGCATGGGCCATCACTCCGGGCTGAAGGGGCTTTGCACCGGCCGCCGATACCTGGAGAACTACATCCACGGGCCGCCCTACGACTACTCGAGCAAGGATTCGGATAGCGGGGACGAGGACTCCACCACCGACGACGATGACGACGGCGCCAAGGACCACATGCACGCCGGCGTGGTGTCTGGGCCGCTGAAGGACGACGGCGAGGCACCCACCACCCGCACCTATCAACAACTCCTCGACGAGGTGTACCGCACTGGGTATCCCGTTCGTGACGATCCGGTGGAACCTCTCGCGGGGGACACCCCATCGAGGGCGGCCCCCCGCGAGCAAAGCGCCGTGTCTAGGGACTCGTCCTACCGGCCAACACGGGCGACGAGATCCGGCAGCAGCTCGTCGAGCTCCACCCGGTCATCCGGATCGTCGGGCTCCTCCCGGTCGTCCGGCTCATCCGGTTCCTCCCGCTCCAGTTCCAGCTCGTCCAGCAGCTCTTCCAAGAGCTCGTCGGGCAAGAGCAGCGGTAGCAAATCGTCGGGTGGATCCTCCAGCGGTAAATCCAAATCCAAGAAATAGAGGTACCCTGTTGCGGTGACCTCGCCATTCCTCCGCCTTGCACCGCACCCCCTGATGACGCTCTGCTGCGTGCTGTGGCTCACCGCCGGCTGCGAGACCGCGGATCCCGATGACGACGACCTGACCGCGGATGACGATGACACCGCGGACGATGACACCACCGGCGACGACGACGACAGCGCCGATGACGACGACCAGACCGACGACGATGACGACACCACACCCTACGAGTGGTTACAGATCAGCGCCGGCCACGAGCACAGCTGCGGGGTGCGCAGCGACCAGATCGCGATGTGCTGGGGCGGCAACGACGACGGCCAGTGTGACGTGCCGCAGGAGAGCTTCGTCCAGATCAGCGCTGGCACGGGCCACTCCTGCGGGGTCACCACCGGCGGCGCCGTCCAATGCTGGGGGCTCGACGCCACGGGCCAGGCCAGCGCACCGGCCGGTAGCTTCAGCCAGGTGGCGGCCGGGTTCGACTCCAGCTGCGGGATCACCACCGCCGGCCAGCTCGAATGCTGGGGCGACGACACCTACGGGCACGCCACCCCGCCGTCGGGCACCTACGGCCAGCTGGCCGCCGGTGCCTACCACCACTGCGCCGTGTCCACCGGCGGGGAGGTGGCGTGCTGGGGCTGGGACCACTTCGAGCAGCTGCAGATCCCCGCGGGCAGCTACCTGGCGGTGGGGACAGGGGAGCTGCACAGCTGCGCCCTGGCCGGCGACGGCATCCTCGAATGTGCCGGGGAGAACAGCTTCGGCCAGGCCTCACCCCCCGGCGGGAACTACACGACGCTGGCCACCGGCAACTACCACTCCTGCGTGTTGGACGGGGACGGCGACCCCTCCTGCTGGGGCTGCAACTACGACTACGGCCAGTGCACGCCGCCGGCCCAGGCCTTCGTGCAGCTAGCCGCGGGCTACGGGCATAGCTGCGGGATCACCGCCGCGGGCCTCGGGGTCTGCTGGGGCCGCGACGATAGGGGCCAGTCCCAGGTCCCCACCCCTTAGGTGGGCGTGGGAATGGCGGGTGGGCATCGCAAAACGGCCCACCTTCCCGGGGCCACCACAGCAGCGCCAGCAGCCCCATCGCGATCAGATCCGCGACCCCCGCCACCTCCCAGACGTGGTCCGCATGCCGCGCGCTGACGAGCGTCGCCGCCAGATAGATCACCGCCACGACGGCCAGCCGGTGGTCGATGGCGATGGCGATCATCGACATGATCAAGAACATCACGAGGACGTGGATCACCACGATCTCCGCGTGGGTCTGCTCGAGCCAGACGGCCGCGATACCCGCGACGGTGGTTCCCACGAAGATCAGCAGGAAGGACAGCACCAGCCGCCGGTTGGCCGCGTTTTGCAGCAACGAGCGGCGGCCAAAATAGGCGGCGATCCCCAGGCTGCACCCGAACAGGACGTTGGGCAACACCATCTCCGCCGCCGTCAGATCCATGTAGCCCAGCCGCATGCTGATCCCCGTGGCCAGCGACAGGATGCCCCAGAAGACGCCCAGCGCCAGGACATAGTGGGTGCGGGTCTTGGCACCCACGTCCAGGTCCATGTCGTGCTGGAGCTGGCGTAGCTGCTCCCCCTGCTGCCGCTGGTTGGCCAGCAGCGAGTCCAGCCGCTCCCGGCGCTCCGGAGATAGCTTCTCGGGCTGGGGCATCTGCCCCACCAGGAACTCGGCCGCCTCCGGCGCCCCCTGGTCGATCTCGTAGTCCACCATCCGTTCCAGGGCGGTCTGCAGCCCCTCGTGGGCGCCCACATTACCCTGGTAGCTACGGATCGCCTGCTCGAATCCAAAGCGGCACTCGCTGAACAGGGCCACCACCCACTCCCGCTCCGTGTCCGGATCCTCCAGCTCCCGCTCCAGCTCCGCCAGGCGTTCGCTGGCCTCCTGGCTGGCCAGGTAGGAGGCGCGGTGGCGCAGATAGGTGGCCACGGCCTTGCGGAACGGCCGCACGCCGTCGTAACGGTCCGCCGGATCGCGGCTCATGGCTCGCTGGCAGATTTCCACGAGTTCATCGGGCACATCGTCCTCGAACTGCGGGGATGCGGACTCGAAGGCCTCGTAAAGAACGGTGAACAACGAGTCCCCTCGGTGAGGCGGATGGCCCGTCAGGATCTCGTGTAGCACCGCCCCCAGCAGGTACACATCGGTCGCAGGTGTGATCGGTGCCAGGCTGGTATCCGTCATCTCTGGCGCCATGTACGTCGGCGTGCCCGCGATGCTTTCGATCTTGGACGCCAGCGGCAATCGCTCGTCGCCCCCGTCCAGGCTTACTGCCACCCCCCAGTCCAGCAGGTAGACCTCGCCAAAGGCCCCGATCATCACGTTGTCCGGCTTGAGATCCCGGTGCACGATGCCCCGGCTATGGGCGAACTCCAGCGCATTGCAGACGTCGATGAGGATCTCCAGGTGCAGGTCCTGGGGGTCGGCGTGTTCATGGGAGTGGGCCGGCGGTTCGGCCGCCCCCTTGAGGATGGCGCGCCAGGACACCCCCTCGATGAGCTTCATCACCAGCACCGGGTTACCGGCCGCGTCCTTGCCCAGCTGGTGGATCGGCACGATGTTGGGGTGCTCAAGCAGGCCGGTCATCCACGCCTCCTGGAACAGCTTGAGCCGGGCGTTACCCCGCTCCTTGCCCGGGATGAGCCGCTTGACGGCCACGTCCCGCAACAACGAGTGCTGGGTGGCCAGCTGGACGATACCCATGCCCCCTTGCCCCAGGGATCCCGTCACCGTCAGCTCGTTGGTTGCCTCCCCGTCCTCCCCCAGCTCCAGGGTGGGGAGCTCGACCTCGTCGGCCGCGCTCTGGCGCAGCACCCGGTCGGGCACGATGGTGGCATCCAGCGCGGCGTCTTGGTCCTCGGCGTCGAGGGCCAGCGTCTCCCAGACCTGTTCGAACACGCGGGTACGATCGGTTTCACTCACCACGGCTATCACCCTCCGCCCCATTCTCGCCTCGATCCGTACCCTGCGTAAATCGCCTCCGTTATGATGGCCCCGCTTCACCCTGGAGATCTGGACTGTGGGCAGATATCAACGATGGGCCGCGCTGCTGGCCGTAGCCCTGTTGAGCGCGATACCCACCGGCCGCCACGCGGCAGCAGCCGACGACCCGCCCGACGAGACCGACGAGACCGACGAGGAGGCGTCTCCGTCCAGCCAGACCGTGGTCGTCGCCCGCGGCGTGCAAGAGGATCCGCTGGACTCCCTGCGGGTCGTGGACGTGCTGGACGAGCAGACGCTACGCGATCGGCGCCCCCGCACCACGCCCGAGGCCCTTGCCGAGCTCCCGGGCGTCCATGTCCAGAAGACCAACCACGCCGGTGGCTCCCCCATCATCCGCGGCATGGTGGGGCCACAAAACCTGATCCTCGTCGACGGCGTACGCCTCAACAACAGCACCTACCGGACCGGACCGCTTCAGTACCTCAACACCGTGGATTCGTTCTCCTTGCAACGCATCGAGGTGATGCGCGGCCCCGGCTCGGTGCTGTACGGCAGCGACGCCATCGGCGGGGTCATCGAACTCGTCACCGCCGACCCCGTGCCCCGGGCCGAGGGCAGCAACGCCCGCTTCACACCCCTGGGCATCCTCAAGGGGGAGACCTGCGACCTGGAGCGCAGCGGCCGCGGTGCGCTGTCGGTGGACACCGAGCCGTTCGGCGCGGTGGGGGGCGTCACCCTGCGGATGTTCGACGACCTGCGGGCCGGCGGCGACGAGGGGCGCCAGGTGTGGTCCGGCTACAACGAGCTGGACTGGGACGCCAAGGTCCGCATCGGGCCCGCCGGCCGCGACCACGTGGACATCCTCTACCAGGGGTCCGATGCGGGCCGCACCGACAAGCTCGAGTCCTCCAACAAGCTGACGATGTACGACCGCAATGACCGGGATCTGCTCTACGCCAAGGTCTTCTTGCGACTGGATCCCATCGCCACCCGGCTGACCTTCACGCCGTCGTACCATCGTCAGCTGGAGACGCGGCGCAAGCTGGTGTTCAGCGACGAGACCCACGAGGACGTGTCCAAGGTCACCTTCGGTGAAGACATCGTCGACACGTTGGGGGCGGCGGCCCGCTTCGACACCCGCCTGTTCGCCCGCCGCCTCGACCTGCTGTACGGCGCCGAGTTCTACCAGGATTGGGTACGCTCCGAGCAATCCGAGGGCCCCAACGAGGACGCCCTGGTCCCCATCACTCCTTCCTACCCCGAGGGGTCACGCTACGGCACGCTGGGGCTGTACGCCATGGCCACCGGCACGCCGCTGCGCACCGCCAACTGGACCGAGCTGGTGGTCTACGGCGGCGCCCGGCTGGCCTCGTTCTCGGCGCTGGCCCCGGGCATCGATGATTTCGGCGATGTTCAGACACGCCACACCGGCGGCGTAGTGGCCGGTGGGATCAACCTGCGTCGGCGGGGGCTGTTCAACGTGGGGCTGGGCTACAACCAAGGCCTACGGGCCCCCAACCTGATGGAGACCTCGCGGTTCGGGGACACGGGCGAGTGGTACCACGTCCCCAACCCGGAGCTGGGTCCGGAGCGGGCCCACACCCTGGAGCTGAGTGGCCGGCTGCGGGGCGGGCCGCTGTCCCTGTCGGCGGCGGGGTACGTCACGATGCTTCGCGACACCATCGTGCGGGTATCGACCGAATACAACGGTCAGGAGTCCATCGAAGGCGCAGAGGTGGTCCACAACATCAACGCCGGCAACGGCCGCGTGGGGGGCGTCGAGGGGGCGGTTGACGTGGCCCTGCCCGGGCACTTCAGCGTGGGCGGCAACGTCACCTGGACCCAGGGCAGCTACGACGATCCTGACCAGGGCTGGGTGCCCATGTCCCGCATTCCCCCCCTGTTTGGCACCGGCCGGGTCCGCTTCGCCCCCCAGTGGCACGGACTGTTCGTCGAGTGCTTCGTGCAGGCAGCGGGCAAGCAGGACAAGCTCTCCCCCCGGGACATCACCGACGCCCGCATCCCCGAGGACGGCACGCCGGGCTGGTGGACCCTCAACCTGCGGGCCGGGGTGCGGCCCCTGGACTGGATGCAGATCTCCGTCGGCGGCGGCAACCTCACCGACAATCTGTACAAGTATCACGCGTCCGGTGTGTACGGTGCCGGCGCCACGGCGTGGATTTCCATCGAGACAGTGACCCCCGCTTCCTAGTAGATTGAATCGGCATTCATCTACTAGGAGGATGCCGTGCGCCGCCTTATCCCCGTCATCGCGCTGTTGCTGACCCTCTGTGGATGCAACAAAGACCCGGATCCCGACCCCACCGATCCGTGGGTCGATCTCACCGAAACCCTCGGCCCGGACGAGGCCCGCGCCGGCCTGCTGGACGAGGACCACGCCGGCGCCTTCATCGGCGGCGCCGCGGGCGAATCCCGCCCCGGCGACTACCTGCTGTACAACGACCGGGCGCGCTTCGCCATCCGCGGCCCCCGGGCCGGGCACTTCTACGTCGGTGAGCCCGGCAGCATCATCGACCTGGACATCGTACGGCCGGGCGGCCAGGCGGACCGGGACGGGATGGACGACCTGATGACCATCGTGGGGCTGCCGCGCCTGTTCGTGGCCGAGTCCTACGAGGTGGTCGCCAACGGCCTGGATGGGGGCGCGGCGGTCATCGAGGTCACCGGCACGGACCAGGCGTTCACCTACCTGGAGGGGGCCATCGAGGCCCAGGGCACGTTCCCGCCCCGGGGGCTGACCATCACCCAGACCTTCACCCTCGAGCCCGGATCTCCTGCGCTGGATGTGACCACCACGGTGGACAACACCTCGGGGGAGGACGTGCTGCTGGACGTGGTGGAGGCGGGCATGGTGGACCTGGCCACGTACGATGCGTTCATCCCCGGCGGCGGCTTCGAGGACTACATCCCCGACGGCGGCCGCACGATGATGGCGATGGTCTCCCACCGCAGCGACCAGGCGCTGGCGGTCTACCTGCGCGACGGCGCCCTGGCGGAGAGCTCGCTGGTGGGGCTGGGAGACGAATTCGACCTGGTGATGGCCGGCGCCGGCACCCTGGAGCTGGCCCCAGGCGAGCGGGGCAGCGTGTCGCGCCTGGTGGGGGTGGCGCGGGATCTGGCCACGCTGGAGGCCCACCGGAGGGAGCTGCAGGGGCTAGCGGAGGCGGTCGTGGAGGGTACGGTGACCGCTGGCGGCGCTCCCGTGGCCGGGGCCCGGGTGTTCCTCACCGACGATGAGGGGCGGCCTCGCATGATGGCTGTTACCGGCGAAGACGGCACCTATCGGATCGTCTCCGACGCCGGCCCGGCCCAGCTGGTGGTGGTGGGGGACGGCTCCAACGAGCAATCGGACCTACCCGCCGCCGTGGGCAACTACGGCACCTACGCGCACGCCTCGGCCAACACCCTGTCCACCCGGGCCTTCGATGCCCCTGACGAGGCGGTGGCGTCACCCCAGGCGGACGGGTACGGCCGCTCCGAGTGGGCCGCGGTGACCCTCACCGACGGCACCCCGGCGCAGGTGGACCTGGAGCTCACCGAGCCGGCGACGCTGCGCATCCACACCACCGACGGCGACGGCCAGCCCATGCCGGCCACCGTGCACCTGATGTGGTCCGAGGGGTTCGAAGATCCGGCGCCCGCGGACAGCTTCCTGGGGGAACACCGCCCCCGCGGCGGGGCGCGCAAGGTGGCCTGGGTCATCGACGGCGAGATGGACATCCCCGTGGTGCCGGGCACCTACGACGTCATCGCCCACCGGGGATTCCTCTACGAGCTCGGCCGCGAGGACGCGGTCACGCTGAATCCGGGTGAGACCACCGAGATCACCCTGTCCATGGCCAAGGCCCACGACACCGAGGGCTACATCTCCGGCGACATGCACAGCCACGCTTCCCCATCGCTGGACGGCGAGTGCCTGGTGGAGGAGCGGCTGGCCGGCGCGGCCGGAGCCGGGCTCCAGCTGCTCGTCGCCACGGACCACGATCACATCTCCGATTTCCGGCCCCTGGCTGCGGCGATGGGGCTGGGCCCGTGGATGCGGACGGTGCCCGGGGACGAGATCTCGCCGGTGCTGCGGGGGCATTTCAACATCTACCCCGTCGAGCCGGATCCGGAGCTGGCCAACAACGGCGCCCCCCGCTGGTGGGAACACCCGGTGACCACCACGGAGCTGTTCGAGCTGTTCCGCGAACCGCTGGACGACGACGGCATCCTGCAGGTCAACCACGGCCGGGACTCGGGCATGTTCGAAGACGCCGGATACGAACCCACCTCGGGGGAGCCGGCCAACCCGGATTTCTACTGCGATGGCTTCGACGTCATGGAGCTCCTCAACGCCGGCGACATCAGCATGGCCGAAGAGCTGCGCCGGGACTGGTGCGGGCACCTGGACGCCGGGCTGCGCCCCACCGCGGTGGGGGTCAGCGACGCCCACGGCCGCCTGGCCGGCGCCGGCTACGCGCGCACCTACGTGGAGGCGGGCACCGACGACATCACCGAGCTGGAGCTGGATGATTTCTTCGCCGCCCTCAAGGCCTGCCACGCCATCGTCTCCGGAGGCCCTTTCGTCACCGTGCACGCCGACGACGGCGAGGGCCAGACCGCCGGCATCGGCGGCACCATGAACGCGGCGTCGGCCACCTTGCAGATCCAGGTGCTGGCCCCGTCGTGGATGGTCATCGACGAGGTGCTGCTCTACACGTCCGGGTGCCAGGTCGAGCAGGTGTACGCCATCGAACCCGAGGCGGTTCAGCCGCCGCTGTGGTTCGACGAACAGGTAGAGGTCTACCCCACCGGCGACACCTACTACTTTGTCGAGGTCCGCGGCTCCGTGGACATGAGCCCGGTCTGGCCCGGCCAGACCCCCTACGCCCTGACCAATCCCATCTTCTTCGAGGAGTGACCCGTGTTCACACCCTGCCGATTGACCGCGCTGACGTCCCTGATCGCCCTGTTGACCCTTCCCGCTGCAGTCGCAGGAGCGGCGGTACCACCCAAACCCGTGTGCCCCACCTTCACCGAGGATCAGCTGGCCAAGATCCAGGCGGACGAGATCGTCGTGTTCTCGGTCAAGGACGAGGACACGGGCCGCTCCACCGCCACCGCCGTGGCGGAGATCGCCGCCAGCGAGGCCGACATCTACGCCATCCTGGTCAGCGAAGAGCACAGCGAGGCCGCCTCCAAGGCCATGCAGAAATGCACCGTCAACAAGGACGAACAGGTGGCTCCGGGCCACCGGCGGTTGACCGTGACTTACCTCATGAAGGTGGCCTACAAGGACATCCAGTGGACGGTGAACCGCGACCTGTACGACGGCCAGGGATATCTGCACTTCGAGATCGACGACAGCTACGACAACGACTTCGCCTACACCCAGGGCTACTACGCCCTCTACCCCGGCTCTGCCGCTGGCCGCCAGATCATCGTGTACGTCTCCAACATCGATACGGGCTTGAAGATCCCCACCTGGCTGGAGGAGGATCTGACTCAGGGGAGCCTCAAGAAATATCTGAAGTACCTCAAGACCGCGGCGGAAGCCGAGGCCAATTGAGGGGAACGAGGGGGCTCTCGCACTCACCCAGGGGCACTGAGGTGATGGTGTGCGTACCGTTTTATTTGGATTGTTCGCGATCTGCATGCTCTCGTCAGGTTGTTTCGATATCAAAGAAGAGCAGCCCCCGGTTCAGCTGACGCCGCTCGTGGAGGTCTCCGTCGAGGCGATGACGTTCTCCACCCTGCTCGCCGGGGAGAACGAGCGCCGTTCGTTGACAATCACCAACATCGGCGACCACGCGCTAGTACTCGAGAACCTGGTTCGAACCGGCTCCGATTGCTTCACCGTGGACGACACGGACACCTCCAAGACGATCGAGCCGGGTGACTCCACCGGCGTGTGGGTGGAGTTCAATCCCAGCACCGACGGCGGATTCGAGGGCGAGTTGTACATCCTGAGCAACGACGCCGAGGGCGCCGAGCCGATGGTCGCGCTCAGCGGTGGGGGCCAGGCGCCGGTCATCGAGCTGAGTCCGGCCGATTTCGAGTTCGAGACCCAGGAGGTGGGCTGCGAGCAGGAGCAGGAGATCGTCATCCGCAACACCGGCTCGCTGACGCTGCTGGTGGATCCGCTCACCTTTGAGGGGTCCTCCGACGAGCTGAATTACAACGGCGCGTATTCGGGTTGGATCCACCTGGAACCAGGTGAGACCGAGAGCTTCATCGTCACCTACGCCCCGCAGGACGAGGATCCGGACACCGCCACGATAACCGTTACCAGCACGGACCCGCTGACTCCCGAGGCGGTGGCGACGTTCGGGGGCACGGCCCAATATGCCCAGCCGGTGACCGACGAGTTCGTTTGGGACACGATCTTCGAGATAGACATCCTGTTCGTGGTGGATCGTTCGGAGTCCATGGACAGCCTGCAGGAGAGTCTCGCCACCAACCTGTCGGGCTTCTTGCCCTATCTCGACGCCTGGGGCCACGACTATCACATCGCCGTCGTCTCGGCGGACGATCCGGCCTTCCGCGGCGATATCCCGGTGATGACGCCGACCACGCCCAACGTGGCCGGCGTGTTCGCGCAAGCGGCCGACGTGGGCGCTCACGCCGATGCCGGCGCCAATACCGGGCTGCAGACCGGGCTCGAGGCCCTCAGCTCGCCGCTGGCGGATCCGGGCGGCCCCAACGCCGGATTCCTGCGCGAGGACGCCGTCCTGCGCGTGCTGTTCATCGGCAACAACGACGACGAGTCTGCCGGTCTCGTGGCCGACCTGGTGGGTGAATACCTGGCCCTCAAGGTCAGCCCGGACTGGACCACCCTCAGCGCGATCGTCGACCCCGCCTCGGCCACGCGCTATCTGGACGCTGTTCTCACCTCGAATGGCTTGACCGCAGACATCAATGACGAGGACTGGGCCAGCGGGTTCTTGGGCATGGTGCCGGTGACCCCCATCGACGACATGGCGCTGGTGCTCAGCCACATCCCGGCGGTGGAGACCATCGAATTGGAGGTCAACGGCGTTCCGGTGATCTCCGGAGGCTGGTACTACGACGACTACGTCAATGCTGTGTACATCGTGCCTGGTTTCGCTCCAGAGCAAGAAGATGAGGTCACGGTGAGCTATCGAATGCTGGGGGCCTGCCACTGATCCCAAAAAATGAACCGCCTCGATGTCAAACGGCGGTTCCATACACGTAACGAAGTACGGAGGGGAATCCTGGGGCACGTGGAGGAACCAAGATGAGATACCTTCGCTTGCTGATCGTTCTTGCCGCGCTGCCACTGTTCGCCGGATGTCCAGGCACCCTTGTGAGCGACAATCCCACCCCTAGCCCGCGCATCGAGGTTTCCGCCGAGCAGATGACCTTCGGCTCCCTGGAGGCCGGGTCCACGGAGAGCCAGACGCTGACCATCCACAGCGCCGGCACGGATCCGTTGCAAATCGGGGATTTCTTGGTGACGGGATCGGAGGCCTTCGGCTTCGAAGACAGCGGCACCGCCAGGGCCCTCGAGCCCGGCCAGAGCACCGATTTGATCGTCACCTTCGAGCCGTTGACGGACGGCTCGGAGTCCGCCGAACTGGAGATCCACAGCAACGACTCCGCGGGGAACTCGCCCGTCATCGTGGAATTGAACGGCGGCGGCATGGCGCCGGTCATCGAGCTGGATCCCGCCGAGGTCGATTTCGGGGAGCCGGAGATCGGCTGCGGCCGGGAACAGGAGATCGCCATCCGCAATACCGGATCAGCGACGCTGGTACTGGAGCAGATCGAGTTCTCTCCGTCGAGTGACGAGTATGAATTCAGCGGTTACCCCGACGACGGCACCACGCTGGCTCCGGGAGAGACCCATACGGTCACCATCTACTACGAGCCCCGGGACGATCAGGAGGACACGGGCACTGTGCACGTCCACAGCAACGACCCGTGGACCCCCGACGCCCTGGCCACTCAGCGCGGCGCGGGGACCCTGACGTCGTGGGTGGAGGACACCCACGAGGTCGAACAGATCCACCAGGTCGATTTCCTGTGGGTCGTCGACAACTCACCGTCGATGGAGGACCTGCAGGAGAACCTCGCCCTCAACCTGCCGGCAATCATGGACCTCCTCGACGTCGTCGGCGTGGACTACCAGATCGCGGTGGTGACCACCGAGGATCCCGGCTTCAGGGGGCCCGTCATCACCCCCGCTTCCCCCGATGCCGCCGCCGCCTTCGCCGAGGCGATGGATGTCGGCATTGCAGGTGCCGGCCCCAACACGGGGTTGCAGACCGGCCTGGATGCCCTCAGCCCCCCCTACACCGATCCGGGCGGCGCCCACGAGGGCTTCTTGCGCGATGACGCGGGGCTGCGGGTGATCTTCGTGAGCAACTCGGTGGATCAGTCCTCGGATCCGGTGACGGACATCGTCACCGGATACCAAGCGCTCAAGGGCAACCCGGACCACGTGATCCTCTCCTCCTTCATCGACATCGGTAATGCTCCGCGCTACCAAGAGGCCGCGGCCTGGACCGGTGGACTGATCGACCACGTCGCCAACAGCTGGTGCAACACGCTGGCTAACCTGTTGTGGTTCTTCCCGACCTGGTCAGACGCCTTCGAGCTGAGCGAGACGCCGTTGCCCGAGACCGTCGAGGTGCTCGTCGAAGAGGTACCGATGGCCAACGGCTGGACCTTCGACCCGGTCCGCAACGCGGTGGTCTTCGAGCCGGATTACCTGCCGGAGCACGGAGAGACGCTGACGATCCGGTACCGGCCGGTGGGGGCCTGTCCATGACAATTCTGTGTGAAGGAAAGCAGCGCATGCTGACACATATCGAGATTGGTGGAGGTGCTGATATGCGCGTGTCTTGGGTTGGACTGTTTGCTGTCTGTCTGTTCTCGCTGGGCTGCTTCGAGGTGGAAGAGGTGGAGCCCCCGGTCCAGCCCACGCCGTTCGTGCAGGTCTCCGCCGAGGCGATGACGTTCTCGACGCTGCTCGCCGGTGAGACCGAGCGCCAGCTGCTGACGGTCACGAATACGGGCGACCACACGCTGGTCCTCGAGAATCTGGCACTGTCTGGCTCCAGCTGCTTCGTTGTGGACGACACGGACACCTCCAAAGAGGTGGAGCCGGGCTCCTCCACCGAGGTATGGGTGGCCTTCACGCCCAACACCGACGGCACCTTCGGGGCCGAGCTGTACGTACTGAGCAACGACTCCGAGGGCGCCGAGCCGGTGATCACACTCACCGGCGGGGGCCAGGCGCCGGTCATCGAGCTGAGCCCGGCGGTCCACGAGTTCGCAGCGGAAGAGGTGGGCTGCGAGCAGGAGCAGGAGATCGTCATCCACAACGCCGGATCACTGAGGCTCGATGTGGACTCGCTCACCTTTGAACCGTCTTC
This sequence comes from uncultured Rickettsiales bacterium, assembly GCA_964504165.1. Classification (GTDB taxonomy): domain Bacteria; phylum Myxococcota_A; class UBA796; order UBA9615; family CAYRNR01; genus CAZDDH01. Next base: position 21,245 of record CAZDDH010000066.1, read on the forward strand.
GGAGGAGCTGGAATTCAACTACTATTTCCCGGGATGGCTCCACCTCGATCCGGGGGAGAACGAGAGCGTCATCGTCTACTACACCCCGCTGGACGAGACGCCGGACACCGCAACGTTGACCATCACCAGCAACGATCCGTTGACCCCCGAGGCGGTGGCGACCCAGCAGGGCACCGCCTACCTGGCCCAGCAGGTGACCGATGAGGTCGTGTGGGACACCATCGACCGGGCGGACATTCTGTGGGTCGTCGACAATTCCGAGTCCATGGCCGGCTACCAGGAGTACCTCGCCACCAACTTCTCGACCTTCATGACGATCCTCGACATCATGGACCTCGACTACCACGTCGCCGTCGTCACCACCGACGATCCCGTCTTCCGCGGTGACGTCCCGGTGATGACCCCGGCCACGCCCGATGTCGAGGATGTCTTCATTCAGACCATCGACGTCGGCACCTCTGGCGTGGCCGGCCCCAACACCGGGTTGCAGACCGGGCTCGAGGCCCTCAGCCCTCCGCTGACCGATCCGGGGGGCAGCAACGAAGGATTCTTGCGCGCGAACGCCGGGCTACGCGTGCTCTATGTCAGCGACAGCGATGACGCGTCCAACGACGACGTTGCGGACTACGTTGCGGCATATCAGGCGCTCTTGGCAGACCCGGACGAGCTGGTCTTCAGCGCCATCGTGGATACCGCCACGGCGGTGCGCTATCCCGAAGCGGCGCAGCACACCGGTGGCCTGGTCGAGGACATCATCAACCCCAACTGGATCAACACCCTCATCGGATGGCTCCCGCTGTGCAAGTGCATCGGTGACGACTACAGCGTCGAACTCAGCCAGGTCCCGGTGGAGGAGACCATCGAGGTGGAGGTCAACGGCATCCCGGTGACCTGTGGCTGGTACTACGACGGGATCTACAACGCCGTGGTCTTCGAACCCGATTTCGCCCCCGACCAGGGGGACTCTGTCACGATCCGCTACAACATTCTCGGTACGTGCTGATAGGAACATTCATGAAGCATTTTGCCGCCTTGATTGGACTGTCCGTTCTGTTCCTGGCCTCCGGGTGCGTCCAGGATCGTCATTCCCCACCCCCCCCCGACGCCCGCATGGAGGTCTCCCACGAGATGCTGGCCTTCAGCACCTTGAATGTGGGCCAGGACGAGACCCGCTGGCTGCTCATCGAGAGCGTCGGCGAGGACACCCTGCACATCGAGGAGATCGTGGTGGACGGTCCGGCGGTGTTTACCATCGACGATAGTGGCACCGACCCTACGCTGGAACCTGGCGAGAGCACGGAGCTCGCCGTCATCTTCACACCGGTGACGGACGGGGATTCCTTCGCCGATCTGCACGTAATCAGCGACGACGTCAGGGGAGACCAACCCGGTGTGGTCCTGTTTGGAGGCGGGATAGCCCCGGTCCTCGAGCTGGATCCGGCGGAGATCGACTTCGGAGACCAGGAGATCGGCTGCGAGATGGAGCAGGAGATCACCATCCGCAACACCGGCTCGGCGCCGCTGGTGCTAGATGAGGTGACCTTCACCCCGACCAGCGACGAGATGTTGTTCAGCTATTACTTCGCCGAAGGCACCACGTTGGCCCCCGCGCAGTCCGAGACGGTCACCGTCTACTACGCCCCCATCGACGATATGACGGACACCGGCTACCTGCACGTCTACAGCAACGATCCGCTGACCCCCGACGCCCTGGCCACTCAGATCGGTAGCGGCACGCTGACGGAACTCCTGGAGGACAACCACGAGGTCGAATCCACCGAAGAGGTCGACATCCTGTGGGTCATCGACAACTCGGCGGCGATGGTGGACTTGCAGGTCCAGAACACTCAAGCGTTCGTGAACATCGTCGACGTCGTGGACATCGACTATCAGATCGCGGTCGTGTCCACGGACGATCCCAGCTTCCGCGGGCCCATCATCACCCCGAGCACCCCGGATTCCGTCGCCGAATTCGCCCAAGCCTGTGCCGTCGGCACCACCGGCGCCGGCCCCAACACCGGCCTGCAGACCGGGCTGGACGCCCTCAGCCCGCCCTTCACCGATCCGGGCGGCGCCCACGAGGGCTTCTTGCGCGAGGACGCGGGGTTGAAGGTCATCTTCGTCGGCGCCTCGGAGGACCAGTCCGCCAACACGGTGACGGACATCGTCTCTGGCTACTGGGCCCTGAAGGCCAACTCCGATCACGTCGTGCTGTCCACCATCAACGATACGGCCAACGCGGCCCGTTATGAGCAGGCGGCCACCATGACCGGCGGGCTGGTGGAGGACATCAACAACGCCAACTGGATCAATACGCTGTCCCAGCTGTTTTGGTACTCCCCCAACTGGGGGGATAGCTACGAGCTGACCCAGGTGCCCGTACCCGAGACCGTCGAGGTGCTCGTCAACGGGACCCCGGTCTACGTCGGCTGGTACTTCGATGAGATCTACAACGCCGTGGTGTTCGAGCTGGACTACCTCCCCGAGCAGGGAGATGTCATCACGATCCGGTATCGGCCAGAGGGGATGTGCGCGTGAGTCGCGCGGGCCTGATCTGCGCGTGTCTGGCGCTGCTGGCCACGGGCTGCCCGGCACCCGACGACGACTACCCTCATCCCGTGCTCGAGGTTTCCCACCAGGCAATGGTATTCGCCGAGCTACTGGCGGGCGAAACGAGAACTCAGACGCTGACGGTGACCAACGGCGGAGTGGATACCCTGTACTTCAGTGTGTTCATGCAGGCGGAATCAACCGCGCTCGCCATGGAATCCAGCGATACCAACGGGATACTGGCCCCCGGTGACAGCACCTCCGCGACCATAGAATTCGCGCCGCTCACGGACGAGGCTGCCCGGGCCGAGCTGCATCTTTTCAGCAACGACCGGCTGAATAGTTGGGTAACGATCCCGGTGACGGGCTCTTCAAGAGCCCCGGTCATCGAGCTGGATCCGGCAGCGGTCGATTTCGGGGTGATCGAGAATGGGATCGAGCTGGAGCAGGTCGTTTCCATCCGCAACGTCGGCTCCAAACCACTGGTCGTGGACGACTTCGTGTTCGCCACGACGAGCGACGAGATGGAGGCCGACCACCCGTTCGACGGGGGCTTCACGCTGGCGCCGATGGAGAGCGAATCGGTCGTGGTGCGCTATACCCCTGACGATGATCTCGCGGATATGGGGTATCTCCACATATTCAGCAACGACTTGCAAAACCCAGATGCCGTGACGGTTCTGGAGGGGAACGGTGCCTATTCCGGGGACAAGTGACAACGTCTGACACTTTCTCACAAGCTCCGGGACCGTTTCGCCGGGACCGTTTCTGCTCACAACCTTCTGACCGCGTCAGGGCTCGCATGTCGTTTCCCGCGATTAGCCAACTTGGCCCCGATCCATCCCGGAGCGCCTACTCAGCGCCCTCCGTATCCCCCTCCGCGTCCTCTGCGCTTTTTTCTTCTCCCCGCCCCTAATCGCAGTCTGCTGGCTGAACCACCACCGAGTTGTTGTCCTCGTCACACTCGGTGTGGGCCCCTTCGGCCGTGCTGCTCCAGTCCACGTGGACGACCATGTCGCCCACCGAGCCGACGACCGGATCCAGGGGGATCTCCAGGGTGGCCGACGTCCAGCCGGCCTCGACGCCTTCGGGGAGCCAGTCGATGGCCAGCATCTGCGTCTCGGGGGCGTTCCAGATGCTCACGGCAGTGCCGGCGTTGACAGCTTCGGCGCCGGCGTTGTGCACCCGCAGGCGGACGCTGAGTTCGTCGGGGCAGTCGGTGTCGCACAGCGCGGCCTCCACCGGGATCAGATCGGCCACCGGGTAGCCGTCCCAGCCGGTGGCCGGCTTGGCCTGGCGGAAGCTGTTGTGGACCTCCCAGGGGTCTAGCTGGATCTGGGGGATGGTGCCGTCGTCCTCCACGTTCGTACCGAAGTAGGCGTGCTGATTCCACACGGGGCGGGTGGGCCACCAGCCGGTCTCGTTGATGCCGGTGAGGGCGGTGACGCCGTCCCAGCCCGTCTCCTCGAACACCACGTTGCTGCCCAGCACGATGTCGGCGTTGCCGTCGTTGTCCACATCGACGATGACCGGGTATTCGATGTTGGTGCGGCTGCTGTGCTGCTCTTCCTCGAACAGGGTGGTGCCGGTGGGGCCCTCGAAGATGTACAGGTAGGACTCGTCGGCGTAGACCACCTCGGCGGTGCCGTCCCCGTTGAAGTCGAACACGGAGGAGCCGGTGAAGCCGGACGAGGTCTCCACGGTCTCGTGGTACCACAGCAGGGAGCCGTCCGTGTCGTACAGCTGGTAGTAGTACTGGTCCGCGATGCCGATCTCCGGGAATCCGTCCCCGTCGAAGTCGGCCACCGTCGGCGGTGCGCCGTTGCTGGCCCCGCCCATGGTGGTGACCGGCCCCCACACCACGTTGCCCTGATGGTCCTGGAGCCGGATCTCCCCGCCGCCGGAGACCACCACCTCCGGGTCCCCGTCCAGGTCGAAATCCCCCACCGCCGTCGTGCCGTCGTCCAGGCCGTTGTAGAACAACGCCGAGCCGTCCTTGCGATAAGCGGCGTTGCCCACCACCACCTCCAGCTCGCCGTCCCCGTCCAGATCCACCGCGTAGCTCAGCGGGTAGGCCGAGTGGATCCGTCCCCAGCCATACTCGCCGATGCCGTGGATGGTGCCATCCCACCCCAGGATCAGCCGCCCGTAGATGATCTCCGGCTCGCCGTCGTGGTCCATGTCATGGATGGACAGAGCGCCGGAGGACTGGGTCTCGGTGGTGGGGGTGACCCACAGCACGTCCCCGGCCGCCGAGTAGCAGATGATCTCGTCGTCCACGGTCTTGGCCACGATCTCCGGCCCCGGGGAGCCGGGGTCGATCTCGCCGGCCGCCGGGCACAGGCCGCTGGGCAGCTCGTAGCCCGACGTGTCGTACCACAGCTCGCTGCCGTCTTCGCCGCTGACCACCCGCAGCAGCCCGTCGCTGGACCATTGTTCGTTGGCCATGCCCAGGAACACCACGTCGGGGATATCGTCGTCGTCGATGGCGCCGTCGTTGTTGTCGTCGGTGAGGTTGATGACCACCGGCGTGCTGAGCACCTGGAAGTGGTCCGGCTCGTCCGCCGGGTTGGCCCACTGCCACATCACCTCCATCTGGGGGTCGAACTCGACATAGGGGTAGGTGGAGGTGCAGGTATCGTCGAGGGGGCCCTCCTCGGCGTCGGCCGGATCGCCACAGAGATCCACCGTGTCGTCATCCCCGGCGCTGTCATCGTCCGCCGTCGTGTCGTCGTCGTCCGGATTCGTGGCCCAGGGATCCGGGCAGCCCAGGCACAGCAGGCCGGCTGCCATGCCGGCCAACACCAGACCGCGCCCCAAGGCTAGCGCGTGTGTATGGAATGCTGTCTGAAGGTTGTGCATGGTGACGGCCACCTCCAAGGACGAGTGCGTGTGCCTACCCTATGTCCTAGCACCCGCCGTCCCCGTCGGTGAACTCGTTGATGAACTCGTCGATGGCCTCGGCGTGCTCGCGCATGGTGCTCACCGCCTGATCCACCACGAAGTACTCGGGCAAATCGGCGCCGAGAAAGCGGGCCTCGACCCAGAAAGCGTCCGTGCGCCGGACGATCCCATCGACGGGCTGGAGGATGTACAGGTCGTACTGCTGGTCCACCTCCATGATGTTGGTATTGAACTCCACAGGGTCGGGGGCCAGCCCGCGGGAGACCACATAGGGCTCCCCGTCGTCCGGCTCGACCCAGCGGAAGGAGCGGTCCACGGTCTGGGTGGAGTCCCCCAGCAACGTCACCGTCACGGTCTGCTCGTAGGTCAGCGCATAGTTGCTACATTCGCGGTCCAGGAAGCAGCTCAAGTTGCCCCCCTTGACCACCTCGTATTCCACGTAGTGGTCGAAGATCGCCTGCTTGTCCCCGTAGGTCACCGCGCACAGCACGGCGTCCAGGCTGTTGCTGTACTCCACCGCCCCCAAAGCGCCGATGATGGAGGTCACGTCCGGCGCCTCGACCCCGGCGGCGGCCAGATGCTCGGCGCCGAGGTTGTCCACGTGGAATCCGGTGTCCAGCCCCTCCAGATCCTCCTCGATGAGCGGGAACAGGTTGTCCCCCATGGCCACGAGGTACTCGGGCTCGTCGCCGAAGTGTTCGAAGCCGAACACCACCAGCTCCTCGATGGTCTCGGGGGCCTCGACCACCTTGCAGCCCCCCAGCGCGATCATCCACAGCACCGGGAACACGATGAACTTGTGCTGCTGAGTCACTGGCCCTCCTCAATACTGACGATACCATGGCGTTGGCGAGGGGGCGGAGGTGTTCCTCCCGTCGCGGCCGCCCCGCCGCCTGCGATACACTCGGCACGCGAGTTGGATGAACCGCGCTGCAGGGACCCCGTGAAAGACATCGACAGCCAGAACGTCCACCCGGCCTCGGTCGACCCCGACGATCCGACGATGGCCGAGCCGCGCGCGGGCAGTGGATTGGTCCCGACCCCCGGTGTGCAGCCCCCCCAGCTGGGAGACAAGTTCGACGTCCTGGACGTCATCGGCCGCGGTGGAATGGGCGTCGTCTACCGGGTACGCCACCGCAAGCTGGACCAGATCCGGGCGATGAAGGTGCTGCAGCCCGGCTCGGATCCGGTCGCGGTGGAGCGGCTGCAACGCGAGGCGGCCATCGGCTCGGAGTTGGACCACCCCAACATCGTCAAGTTCTTCGACCTGGAGCTCCTCCCCGACGGCGGGTTGGCCCTGGTGATGGAGTACCTGGAGGGGGATGACCTGGAGAACGTCATCAAGGACAAGGGGCCCATGTCGGTGGGCCAGGTCCTCAAGATGTTCGACGGGGTGGCCGGCGCACTGGACGCGGTGCACAACGCCGGCGTGGTACACCGGGACCTCAAGCCGGCCAACCTGTTCGTCTGCGACGACGGCACTCTCAAGATCCTGGATTTTGGCATCTCCCGGCTCACCGACGTGGGCCAGACGCTGACCCAGACCGGCACGATGATGGGCACGCCGGCGTTCATGGCCCCCGAGCAGTTCGAAGGGGAGCGGGTCACCGCCCGCACGGACGTGTACTCCCTTGCCGGTGTATTGCACTACTGCCTGACCGGGTCCTACCCCATCCGCGGGGCCACCAAAGCGGAGGTCATCGCCAACGCCATCTTGCACCCGCCCCGGCGGGCGGACAGGGACTCGACACACGTGTCGGGGAAGGTGGCCGACGTACTGATCCGGGCCCAGTCCAAGGAGCCCAAGCATCGCTTTGCCCGGGCGTCCCAGCTGCTGGATGCCCTGGCCCACCCGGGCAAGTACCCGTGGCGCAAGCCCCTGCCACCAAATGTGAAGTGGGCGATGGTGGCGGCATTGGCAGTTGGCTTGCTGACGGTCGCGTACATCCGCTGGGGGCCCCCGGTCGTGGATGTCCCGGAGGCGGAGACCGTGATGGCCCCGGGCCAGGCCGCGGCGGAGACTCCTGTTTCGGGCGGCACGCTGCGCATGGGCATGCTGGCCGCCGTCCATAGCTCCAAGACCCTGGACCCGCTGAGCACCAGCGGTGAATTCCGCCACCTGTACCAGCTGTTGTACGACCCCCTGGTCGCCAAGGACTGGGACGGGAAACTCCAGGAGAGCCTGGCCACGGAGTGGACGATCTCCGCCGACCGCCGGACCTTCACCTTCCGGTTGCGGGACGACGTCCTGTTCCATGCCGATCCGTGCTTCGCCAGCGAGGACCATCGGCGCATGACGGCCGAGGACGTACGGCGCTCCCTGGAGCGGGTATTCCTGTGGCTGGCCCAGGGACGGACCTCGACAGCCATGCCGACCCTGCCCGCGGTGAAGGGCACGGCCGAGATGCTCGCCGGCAAGGGCACCTCCCTCGCCGGGATCCGGGTGACGGAATCTGGTGAGGTGGTTGTGGAGTTCGAACGCGCCGCCCCCATCTTCCCCTATCTCCTCGATGGCCAGGAGTGGTCCATCATCGCGGCCGCCGCGCTGGATGAGTACGGCGACGAGCTCGGGCGGCATGCGGTGGGGACAGGGCCCTACCGGCTGGCCGGCGCTGCCGTCTCCGGTGCCCACCTGGGCAGCGTGGTGTTACAGCCGGCCCCCGACGCCTGGCAGCGGGACGCCCGGGGGGAGACCCTGCCGTACCCGCAGCAGCTGATCATCCGGGAATACAAGGGCAAGGTAGCGGCCCGTACGGCCGTCAAGAAAGGCCACGTGGACCTGATACCACGCCTGACTCAGAGCGCTCTCAAAGAGGTTTTCGACACCGGAGGGGAACGCCCGATCCCGCGCAGCGGATGGGAAGGGATGTCCACCGCCGGCGAGCTGCGGGAAACCCGCTACAACCTCACCTTGATGTTGCTCAACCCGACCCAGCCCCATCCCCTGCTCGAGGACGAACGGCTGCGACAGGCCCTGTCGGCCGCGATCCGGCGGGACGAGTTACACACCCGTGAATACAAGCCCGCCGCGGGGCCGTTGTCCTCCAGGCTCCTGGGCTATGACCCAGCACAATGGACCCCGGATCCTGCCGCGCTGCTGCTCGACGCGGGTTACCCTGAAGGCGTGGGGCTACCCCCGTTCAACATCTGCACCAATGACGGGCTGCATCCGGTGGTCAACACCGTGGCCGAGCACTTGCACGATGTGGGCCTCGATGCCCGGGTGGTCGAGATGACCACGCCCGACTGGGAGCGGCAGCTGGTGGCACTCCGCGAACAAGAGGCGCTCACCGACGCGATGCCGTGCAACCTGCTGGCCGCGCACTTTTTCGAGTCACTGTACGGCAACGATCCCACCAACGTGCTGCTGGGGTTGTCCCAGCGCGTTCGGCTCGAGAGCCGGCGGCCGGTGGTGACGGATCTGGTGGGGCGCCTGGAAGTGGAGTGGGACGCGACGGAGCGTGCCCTGCTGTTGCGCCGCCTATCCCAGGAGCTGACCGGCGACGCGATGGTGGTCTTCATCCGTTACGCCGACTCCAGCCAGCCCCACTACAGCGCCCTGGCCGGGCCCCGGCTCCACGGGCTGGGGGACGAGGACGGATTGCTGACACCGTCGGTACGGGATCGGCTACGCCTACTGTGGGTGGAAGAGCCGCTGGAAGAGTCGGAGTGACGATCAGTCGCCGATCACGAAGCCGGGGATCTCGGTCAGCTTGCCGATCCAGACCAGCGGAGTGATGCCGCTGGTGTCGATGCCCTTGTCCGCGCTGTGGCTGGCCCAGTTCTTGGCTGCGGCGCTCTGGCGTTGAGCGGTGGTACGGCCGCGGATGGGGACGAACCCATTGTCCACGTCCTCGAGGTAGAATAGATCGGGCAGGACGAGGGATGCCCGCCATACCTCCACCTCACGGTGCCACGGCGTGCCCACCTCGGCGCTCCACCACATCTGCAGCAACCCCAGGTGGTTGCCCGAATCGTCCTTGAGAACCCATTTGTTTTCTGTGGCCATCTTCTTGGTCCCTCCCTTACGGATTGAAGCTTGCATCGGCTTTCATCTCACCCCGCCACTCCCGGGGACGGAGGTCCTTGCCGGCCGTGGAAAACTGGTTGATGGTCTTGTAGTTGTTCCAGATAGTCTGGAAAGACGCCCGCCGCTGCAACAACGTCTGGCCTTCGATGGCGCCGTAGGCAGTGGTCTTGTAAGCCCGCGCCGGGCTGGCCAGCGGCACCTCGAAGATGCGCCACTCGTTGACCACACGTTTCCATGGATTGCCCACCGGGGGGCCCCACCAGATGGCGATCACACCCAGATCTTTCCCTTGCTCGTCCTGCAGGCCCCATACCCCTTCGCCTGCCATGATCTCATCCGCTTGCCACCCCATCGTTACCTCCCTTGCTAGTCAATATTGGACACCTAAAACTCTGCGCCGACACCATACAACAATGCCGGGGCGGCCGTGTGCTGGAGGGTTGCTCAGTCGTCCGGTAGGGGGACCCGATCCGCCAGATCCCAGCGTGAGATGAACCTGGCCAGATCGTCGCGTCGCACCGTGCCGGCCACCTTGGCGAGGATCTCCGCGATGCGCGGCAGGTGGGCCTCGATCTCGTCCGGGTCCAGGGCCAGGGCCGGCTGGATCCATGCGGCCCCCTGGAGGTACGTGCAGCGCTGGCCCGAGAGGCCGGCCACCAGCTGATCCGTCAGCTCCAGGCAGCACCACCAGGCTCGTCGCGCCCGGTCCCCGTAGACCTCGCAAGAGGTCAACGTGCCGTCCTCGCGCAGATGGATGCACGACAGCTGGGGCACCATCAACCGCCGGGGGCCGTCCGCGGTCTCCGCGATGAAGGCAAAACGGCAGCAGTCCCCGCAGCGGCCACAGTGCGCTTCCAGTACGGCGTCGCGTGCCAACTGCTTCAGATGCTGGGACACGCGGCCACGGTCGTGCAGGGAGGCCAACGCTGTTCCTCCATTTCCGGCGATACCGGCCCGTCCGGATCGGCCCCAAAGGTAGAGCGGCCATCGGGACGTGCTAGACTGCCCAACGGGATACCAAACAACATTTCTACAAGCTTGGCGGCGGCGATGGAACACATTCGTCCGATACCTGCGTTCTTGGCGATCCTGGGGATCGCCGTACTCACCGGATGCAGCGGTTCGTCCGTTGACAAACCGACGGTTGCCGGCCCTGTCGAGGCCGCACGCATGCCGGGCACGATGGCGGCCGCCGTTGCGGTGGTGGCCTACCTGGACAACCCCAGTTTGGAGACCATCGACGCTGCGCTGGAGGCCACCAGCCAGCCCGTCCATGACGATCTCGGTCACTACCTCAACGCCTTCATCAAGCGGGAAAAGGGTTGGTCCGACCTGGAAGTGGAGATCCTCAAGACGCACGTGCCGGGGCGGGAGAGCACCTACAAATACTTCTTCGTCTACCAGCGGGACGGTCTGGCACCGCTACTGAAGATGCAGCTCACCGAGTTCTGTTATCTGCACCGCGTCAACAGCCAGCGCCGCGCCCAGCTGCCGCCACCGCCGCCGGGCCAGGCGCCCCCCGATTTCAGCCGGTGCCCGATTCATGGTGTGGAGTACGAGACCGTCGCCACAGAGAGGCAAAATGAGGCCGGCCTGCGGTGCCCCGTCTGCGATCCCATCCGCGAAGCAGAGGACGTCCCGGGCATGTGGCCCGTCTTCCAGCAAATCTGCTGGGCATCCCACGGTGCGGATCGCATCGCCGGCTGGCAGAAGGCCAGGGACCGCGTCATCACCCCCGAGCAGCTGTTCGACGAGCTGGGCTTCAAGGAGGGGCAGCGCATCGCAGACATCGGTGGCGGCGAGGGGTACTTCACCATCCCGTTCGCCCGCAAGGTTGGCCCGAGCGGGCACGTATTCCTGGAAGAGATCGATCCCCACTACCTGGAGTTCGTGGAGTACCGGGCCCAAGCAGAGGGCCTGGGAAACGTCACTGGCGTCCTCGGCGGCCCCGGCGACGTGAAGTTGCCCGCTGGGTCCGTGGACGCCGTGTTCGTCTGCGAGGTGTACCGGCACATCTGCACCAACGCCACCCGGGACGACCCCGAGGTCCTGGAGAACAGCGTCAAGCCGTTCAACGCCAGCCTCCACAGGGCGCTGGTAGACGGTGGCACCCTGGTGTTCATCGAGCACGACCTGCCGCTGACCAAGCTGGAACAGATCAGCCCCTCGGTGCTCATCGAGCAGGTGGAAGCCGCCGGATTCAAGCTGACGCGGGAGAGCGATATGTACGCCCCGCTGCAGAAGGTGATGTTCTTCGAGAAGATATGATCCGCGGGATCGTTCAACCACCCCCGACGACGGCCAGCGGCCGCGCGGTAGAGGCGTTGTCCAGCGCCTGGGCCAGATCTGCGCACAGATCCTGGGGCGCTTCGATCCCCACCGAGAGCCGTAGCAAACGGTCCGAAATCCCCGCCCGCTGCCGGGCTTCAGCTCCCATCGAGGCGTGGGTCATCGTGGCCGGATGAGCGACCAGGCTCTCCACGCCCCCCAGCGACTCGGCCAGGGTGAACAGCTCCAGGGACTGGACGAACGGGCCCAGCGCCTCCGGTCCGCCGTCCAACTCGAAGCTCACCATGGCGCCAAATCCTCGCTGCTGTCGGGCGGCGAGCTCATGGCCCGGGTGGGAGGCCAGGCTGGGGTGGAACACGCGCCGGACGCCGGGGTGGGCGGCCAGCAACTCCACCACGGCCCGGGCGTTGCCCTCGTGGGCAGCCATGCGGGCATGCAAGGTGCGCACCCCCCGCAGCGTCAGGTAGCTGTCGAAGGGCGCACCGGTGAGGCCGATGCAGTTGGCCCACCACTGGAGCTCCTCGTGTAATGCGGCCGTCCCGGCGATCACCGCGCCGCCCACCACATCGCTGTGCCCGTTGAGGTACTTGGTCGTGGAGTGCACGACCATATCGGCCCCCAGAGCCAGCGGTTGCTGCAGCACCGGCGACAGGAAGGTGTTGTCCACCGCCACCAGCGCACCGAGCTCGTGGGCTTGGCCAGCCAGCGTCTCGATGTCTGTGATGCGCAGGAGCGGGTTGCTGGGGGTCTCGATCCACACCAGCCGCGGCGCCTTGCACAAGGCCGCAGCCACGGCAGCTGCGTCGGACTGGTCGACAAAATCCACCGCGAAGTGGCCCTTGTCCGCCAGCGCCCTCAGCGCCCGATAGGTGCCGCCGTAGCAGTCGTGGGGGGCCAGCACCCGCTCCCCGGGTCGCAGCAGCTGCAGCACCAATGAGATGGCCGACATTCCCGAGGAGGTCACGGTACCGCCGGCGCCCCCTTCCAAGCTGGCCAGCGCGTCAGCGAGCTGGTCCCTGGTGGGGTTGCCCGAGCGGGTGTAATCGTAGGCCCGCTTCTGGCCCAGGCCGGCGAAGCTGAAGTTGGACGACAGGTGGATCGGCGGCACCACCGCGCCGTGCTGCGGCTCGCTGCCGATGGACGCGCGCACCGAAGCGGTCTGCTGGGTCGTGTAGGTGGCCATCTCAGTCCGCCTCCGGCCCGGCCGCTGCCGCGGTATCGTCCACGACGATCAGGCTGTCCAGCCAGCGGGGGAACCGCCGGGCGAAGCTCTTGCCCACCTGGGCCCCATAGGCCTCCCCCACGAAGGCGTGGACACGCGTCACACCGAGGCGATCGAGCAAGCTGGCGATGGCCCGCGCCTGATCCCGCGCGCTGACGGTGGGGAACACCTCGCCGGCGGCACGGTCGATCCGGGCGTTGGCGGGCCCCGTGGAGCCGCCACGCCCTCCCAGGTAGTCCACGCTCAGCACGGCGAACCGGTCCGGGTCCACGGCCTTACCGGCACCGACCTGGCCCTCCCAGCATTCCGGGCAGCTGTCCAGCAAGGTGTGGACGATCTGTCGGCCAGCGGAGATGGGGCCCTGGACGATCACCAGCGGAGCCCCCTCGACGCCGCCCAGCTCGTAGGCCAGCTGCCCGCCCGGGAGCTCGCCGCCATGTTGCAGGTAGAACGGCTGAGGGAGGTGGTGCAGGCCGCTGCCACGGGTCAAGGTCACCGAAGAGGCCACGGTGCCGCGGCCGGCAAAGCTCAGCACATCGGCCCACAGGGCTCGGGCGGTGTTGAGCGAGCCCACGCCGCCCCCGACGTGGGTCCGGAGGCTGCCATCGTTGAGCTCGTAGGTGTACACGACACGGTCGCAGGGTACCGCCAGCGGGGAGCTCACCGGCACCCCCTCGTACCCGACGCGAAGCCGGCCACCGGCCTCGATACGGCCCACCAACCGGGTGGTCTCGCCGCGGGCCGGGCGGGCGCGCACCTGCTCCAGGTCCATGTCCCTCAAATCCTGGCAGGGGATTGCGGCCGGATCGACGGACCGTCCCCACAGGGCGCCGGCCACGATGGCCAGCTTCACCGCGGCGTCGGCCCCCCGCAGATCGAGCTCCGGATCCGGTTCCAGGTAGCCCCTCTGGCGGGCCCGTTCCAGGCCCTGTTCCAGGGTGCCACCCTCCTCGACGGCGGATAGGATCGCCGTGGTGGATGCGTTGCCGGCGAGGGCGACGGCCCGGCACCGTGAGCGCAGCACGGCCAGCTCGCTCAGCAGCGCGCGCCCCGTGCCACCCAGCACGGCATTGATGCCCACGTCGTCTAGACGGCCAGGCTCTACCCAACGGTCCGCCGCACCGCAGACCGCGTCCTTGGCCGAGGCCACCAGGCGCGCGCCGCGGGCGAAGACCCCCCGTTCCAGGGCCTGCACCCACGCGGGGCGGTCGAAGCGGGTCGCGGTGGCGTCGATGACGATGTCGGCGTCCACCCACTCGATGGCGGTGGTGATGTCCAGCACCTTGGCCCCGGGCTGCTCGGCCAGCCTGCGACGGCTGGCCTTGATCTGGGCCACGGACCGGGCATCTATCCCCAGCTCGTCGTGCCAGGTGGCCGTGCTGTCCGTGACTCCCACCAGGTGCAGATCGCTGAGGGCGATGATACCGAGCAGGGCACGGCCCACGTTGCCCGGGCCGATGAGGTGCAAGGTTGGCTGTGGTCCGGGGACGACACGATCGGACGTTGACAGGCAGGGGGCAGACGGTTCGTACGTAGCATCCGTCGGGGAGGGCCCGGACGAGCAGAAGGCGTCCAGGCGCGGCACGTCGAACCCGCTGGCAGGATTGCTGGATGGCGTGTGGGTTGAATGGGTCATGGTGGTTCTCCAGAACAAAAAAAGGTTTCCTCACCGGAAACCCTGGAGAACCGTGACGTCCGAGGGTGCCGCCCGACCACGCAATGCAGCGGTCGTTGCAGCCTCATCTCTCGGCGGATCGTCAGGATCCCCGCAGGAGTTAGCACCTTTCCTCGGCTTTCGCGTCGGAAGGTTGCCCCGGCTTCAAAGGGCCTGTCCCTCAGCCGGTCTCGATGAGCACCTGGAGTATAGATCTGCGGATGGGGCGGTTGTCAACCGTCTATGATGAATCAGGCTCAGAGGGTTTGGATGCCTCAGCCGCGCCCACAATTTTGCCGTTCTCTGTGGGCCGTGCCCATCGGCCCTGATATGGTTTGAAAGTCACATGTGTCAGGGGCTGTGGGGCCCTCTGTCACGGGGCAAGACGGTGATGGCCATCACCTACGCCAACAACACGAGCGGAGATTTGTTCCAGGGCCATTCGTGTCGTTGGGTATCCAGCACTGGCCAAGACGTGAGATGACCGTTAGGAAAGGAGGGGGGAGAAGGCATGGCGATGAACGGCGGCAACGATACACCGTCCACCAGCGAGACCAGCCTGTCCAGAGAGCTTTCCCTGGAGCAGGAACTCGAAGAGACCACCCTGGCGTTGCGGCTCACACAGGAGCGCCACACGGCCATCCTCGATGCCGTGCCCGACCTGATCTACGAGCTCGCCCTCGATGGAACCATCCGCTACGCCAACCAGACCGCTGCGGAGATCGCCGGCTACTCGCTGGACCGCATGGGTGAACTGAATCTCGCCGATCTCATCGGCGAGGACGACCTCAACGTGGCCATCGGCGTCATGCGCGATCTGCTGGAACACGGGGGCGTCGCCCGGGGGATCAAATCCACGGTCCGCAAGGCGGACGGCAGCATGATCCTCATCGAGGCCAATCTGGTGCTGCTGAAGCACGAGGACGGGGAACCCACCGTGCTGGGGATCGCCCGGGATGTCACCGAGCGGGTACGGGCCGAGGCCGCGCTGCGCGCCAGTGAAGCCCGCTACCGCCGCCTGGTCCAAAACGCCCCCATCGGCATCGTCTCCATCGACCGCAACGGCCGGATCCTGGAGGCCAACGCCAAGCTCCTGGAGATCCTGGGATCGCCCTCCCCGCAGCGTTCCGTGCTGTTCAACGTGCTGACCTCCCCGCTGATGGTCAAATCGGGTATCGCCGCCGATGTGCGCCTCTGCCTGCAGTCCGGCGAGGCCGCCTCCCACGAGCGGATGTTCACCGCGTTACACGGCGAAAAACTGCGCATCCGGTACCACCTCAACGCCATGCGCGACGATCACGGGGAGATCGTCGGCGTGCAAGCCATCCTGGAAGACGTGCCCGAACCAGACGCGAACTGAGACCTCAATTCCAGGGGCGCCCCTTCCGTAGAATCGTCAGGTTTTGCTTGCAACCGCTGGATTTCTGTCATAATTTCTCGTCGCGGTGGGGTGCGCTGCACTTCCGCCGATGAGGTTCATCGGGAGATCAACACATTTAAATTCCCTGAAAGTACAGGGGACAGAACCCGCCCGCTCGCCCGAAGTCAGGCTCCGGTTCTCATTTCACATCTCGGGTATCGGTAAGGATTGAAAGTATGAGGATCTACGTAGGGAACATGCCCTGGTCCATGGACGACGACGCGCTGGTGCAGTTGTTCGAGCCCTTTGGTGAGGTCAGCTCGGCCAACGTCATCACCGACCGCGACACCGGCCGCTCCCGCGGCTTCGGCTTCGTCTAAATGCCAGACGACTCCCAGGCCCGCGCGGCCCTGG
>CAZDDH010000066.1:37677-38014 GCA_964504165.1 uncultured Rickettsiales bacterium
CTCCACGATCGGCACGGCGCGCGGCAGCAGGCACGGGTCGTGGCGGCCCGTCGCCGCGAAGGTAGTGGGGCGATGAGGCGCCGGCGTCACCGTTAGCTGCGCGAGGGAATGAGTGGCCCCGGGCGTGGAGGGCACCCGGCCCGCGCCCGGGGCTGCGGCTGCGTCTAAATGCCAGACGACTCCCAGGCCCGCGCGGCCCTGGAAGCCCTGGAAAACCATGAGCAGGACGGACGCACCCTGGTGGTCAACGAAGCGCGCCCGCGCCCGGACCGCGGTGGTCGTGGCGGCGGTGGTCGTGGCGGCGGCGGCGGTCGTGGCGGATATGGCGGCGGCGGCG
>CAZDDH010000067.1:0-37030 GCA_964504165.1 uncultured Rickettsiales bacterium
CACGGGGGATGACGACGACACGGGAGACGACGACGATACCGGCGACGATGACGACACCGGCGACGACGACGACACAGGTGACGATGACGATACCGGGGACGACGACGACTCCGACGATCCACCGGAGATTCCGGCTGGCGCCATCGTGATCACCGAGGTGATGTACAACCCCGCCGCCGTGAACGATTCGGACGGCGAGTGGTTCGAGGTGCTCAACACCACCGGCGCCAACCTGGACCTGGCAGCGTGTGTCTTCAGTGACGCGGGCGGGGACAGCTTTTCCGTCGCCACGTCCCTTGTGGTACCGGCCCAGGGGTATGCGGTACTCGGCAAGTCCGATGACCTGGGCGTCAACGGCAACGTGGCGGTGGACTACGCGTACGGCGGCGGTATTAACCTCACGCAAAGCGACGACGAGCTGATCCTCACCTGCGCCGCCGAGGTGGACCGGGTGGAGTACGACACGGGTGCCGGCTGGCCCGGCGGCGACGGGACCTCGATGAGCCTCGACCCGGGCACCGAGGCCGACAACCACGACGTCGCCAGCTGGTGCGACGCCACCACGGCGATGGCCAACGGGGACACCGGCACCCCGGGGGGTGCCAACGACGTCTGTGGCGGCGGCGGACCCCAGGTGGTCAACCCCGACGATGTGGTCTTCACCGAGGTGATGCAGAATCCAGCAGCGGTGGCGGACGAGGACGGCGAGTACTTCGAGATGCTGAATCTCACCGCCGATCCCATCGATCTGGACGGGTGCGTCTTCTCCGACGCCGGGACGGACAGCTTCACCGTCAACGGGGCGCTGGTCGTGGCCGCCAACGGCCGCGTGGTGCTGGGCCGCAACGCGGATCAGGCCACCAATGGCGGCATCGCCGTGCAGTACGAGTACAGCGGCATGTCGCTGGGCAACACCACGGACGAGCTCATCCTCACGTGCGGCATCAACCAGGTGGATATCATCGAATGGGATGATGGTGTGGACTGGCCGGATCCCACCGGGTCGGCCATGAATCTCGACGAAGCGTTCACCCTGCAAAACAACGTCGGCACCAACTGGTGCGATGCCTCTTCCCCGATGGCCAACGGCGACAACGGCACGCCCGGCGCCGCCAACGATCCCTGCTGACCGGGGTGGGGCTCAGAGGTTGTGGATCTATCCCTGGACCGAGCTGCGCTTCCGCGACGGGAGGGGTTGGTTTCACAACCTCTCAACCCTCGTAGAGAACCTCGGGCTTGAAGTAGACCGCTCCGGGCGCGAACGGGACCTCGTCCGGATAGGGCATGCCGACGACGGCTCCGCCTTCCGGATCGGTGAGTAGATCCACCTCCGTCGCCGTGCGGTACCACTCCTCCGGATCCCCCACGACGAAGACGGTCGGCCGCTCCGCATGGGCCGCATCGGGGGACGGCCGCCGGACGACTCCCACCTCGCCGGTGTCCAGCAGGACCGGCGTGCCGGGCGGGTAGGGGCCGAGCATGGCGGCGAAGGCCTTGGCCAGCTTGGCGTCGACCTGGGGTAGCAGCTCGGTCGTGAGGAGCTGCAGGGCGTGGGGCGGGGCGTAGGCCTCCCGGTCACCCCGTTCGGAGCACAGGGCATCGTAGATGTCGGCGATGGTGCAGATGCGGGAGAAGAGGTGGGGGGGCTCTCCGGTGGCAGGATAGCCGCCCCCGCTAGCTCCCATGTGGTGCTGCAGCGCCACGACCGAACGGGCGCGGATATTGGGGTCCGCCCCACCGCGGCCGATGGCTTTCCAGGCGCCGCGTTCGGTGTGATGACGGATGAGTTGGCGTTGGTTGGGGAGCAGTTCTCCGCCCATTTCCCGCCAGTCGTCCGGGACCTCGAGCATGCCCAGGTCCGCGTGCAGGGCGGCGTCGGCCACGATCTCGATGGAGCGCTCGTCCAGCCCAGCGCGCTGAGCCAACGCAGCGGCGAGGAAGGACCGGTTGACCGCGTGGGCGGGCAAGTAGTCGGTGGGTAGCCACAGGGAGGCGCAGGCCAGCACGGCGTCGAGGTGGGTCTTGACCAGCTTGGCGAGCCGGCTGAACCCCTGCTGGAGCATGCGCTCGATGTTCTCCCCCGGAGGGATGGGGTGCCCGTGGACGTATCGCGAGAGGGCCACGATGGTGCAGTACAGCCGCAAGGCCACGTCGTCTCTGCTGTCCTCCCCCAGATCGAAGCTGTCGGCGACGATCTCCTCGAAGGACCCCGTGGCGATGATGTCGATGCTCTCGGTGAAGTGGAGCGCCACCTCCCCCATCAGCCAGTCCAGCCGCCCCGAATCCGGTTGATTGATACAGATCGCCAGGTGCTTGGCCAGGAACTCGAGCCCGGTGCGGGGTACGTGCGCCGAGATCACGATGGACCCCAGGCCGATCTTGCGGGACAGCTGGCACAGGACATCCAGCTCGGCGTGCCCGGAGAGGCCCTGCACGTGCGCCAGGTACTGATTGACCACCACCATGTCCCGGGTGAACCGTAGCTCCAGGTCGGAGGTCTCGGCGACCAGGAGCCTGAAGGACTCGACGAGGTCGTCGATGGCCGAGTGCAACAGCCGCGACGTCTCGGTGTGGGTCCGCTGCTGCTGCACGGCCATGCCCAGCCGGTCGAGGAACGCGATGGCCAGCTTGGTGTGGGCGCGCGGGGAAGGGGGCGCTTCCTGCGGTGGTGTGTTCATCATGCCCCCCCGCCGTGCTGCTTCTGGATGTTGAGCAGGTCGGCGCGGGCCAGGGCCTGGGCGCCGCCCGTTCCCCGGCCGCTGATGAAGGACAGGTAGGGGATGGCCGTCGGACTGGCGGTGGCCCCCAGACCGAGGATCCAGGGGGCGGCAGTCAGCATGTCCTGCTGCCAGTTGTCCGGAATCCGTTGCGCGAAGAACGGGGCGATGGCGGCACCGGCCGAGAGGCCCAGGATGCGGCACATCCGGATCTGTTCGTCCACCGGGCATCGGTCCAGCTCCCCGGACCCCAGCCGGTCGCGCAAATCGTTGACCAGCAGCAGGCGTAGCTGGAGCCATGCGGCGTTCTCCGTGCCCGCCGAGACCTCGAGCAGCGTGGCCAGGCCCTGAGCCGGCAACAGGCCCAGGAAACGGGGGAGGACCGGTGAATCGTTGTCGATGCCGCTACAGGCCACCAGCAACGAATGCATCTGTTGCGGCTCGGCCAGGTGAGCAAACAGGCCCTGTACCGCGGCCTCGGCTTCTTCACCCAGGGGTTCACCGCCCTCGTCGCTGAGCTCGCGAGCGAGCTTGAGCAGGTTCTCCGGTTGGCCCATGTCCAGCATGTCCACCATGCGCCGGAGTACCACCGCCGCCCATTCGTCCAGGTCCACCACGCGCTCTTGCGCGGCGATGATGTGCCGCAGGACCTTTCCCAGCGCCACCACGCCGGGGACCGGGTCCGGCCCGGAGAGCATGTCGTCCAGGAGCGCCCCCCAGAGATCGATGCTTGTACCTTCCTCCAGGCAAGCCGGATAGGGGTCTTCGGCCATGGAGTGGAGGAGCTCGGGGGATCCCTGGGGCAGCTCCGGGGCCTCTGGCAGCTCGGTGAGGAAGCCCAGCATGGAGTGGGTGGCCAGCTCGACGGGGGAGGCGCCCAGCGGTACCTGCCCCAGCCGGCGCTCGGTGTAGACCTCGAAGCCCACGCCCCGCAGCCGGTCCAGCGGCGCAGAGCGCACCAGGTGTGCGTCGGGGGAGGTCGGGAAGAAAGCGTAGGGGGTCAGGTGATCGACCAGCAGTTCGGCGCAGCGATGGTCCACGCCGGGCTTGAATGCGATCCAACGCACGCCGTCGGCGAACAGCCGCTGGCAGAATGTCTCCCCCGCAGACTGGGGCTCGTAAATCGGCTGGCCGTTCCACAGCAGCCGCCATGCCTCCACCTGGATCTCGAGGGGGGCTCCGAAGTGGAGGATCCACAGCAGGTGGTTGGCAAAAATCCGCCGTTCCCGCAGGTAGTCGGCGTGCTTGATCCCGTCCCTGGCCCTGGTGGCGGCAGCGTCGAGCAACTCGTCGACGAGCTCGGCGATGTTCCCGCCCGGATCCGCGGGAGGATCCCGAAGGCGGGCGTACTCGCTGTTGGGATCGGGCAGGGGGAGATCCCCGTGCACAGGTCGTTCGCCGTAGTCGTTGGGCTCCCAATCCATGTCGCGCAGATTCTACCGGAATCGGGCCATGAATGGGTTCTGCCGGCCGATCCGATCCCGTCGTGGTCTTTTCGTTTATCATGGTGGACGCCGGGGCCTTTGATGTGGGGACGGCGACGGAGAATGGAATTTGACGACCCAGCCTTCACCAGCTCTCGCTGTTTTCCAGCAGGCCAGTTGGAAGGACGCGGCGGAGATCGAGGAGTACGTCCGCCGGGTGGGGATCATCGAACTGCCGCTGGCAGAGGATATGGTCCAGTGCCTCAAGCGCCCCCCAAAGGGGGTGAACCCGGCGCAGGTCCAGAATCTCCACAGGGTGTTCGCCCACATCTGCGCAAACCAGCGTGATCCGGCGATCTTCATGTTGCTGGCCGACACCCTCGAGTGGCCCAACGACCAGGTACGCCGGACCCTGTCCCAGATCCTGGGGGGAATCAAAGAACCGGCCGTCGAACAGAAGCTGATCACCTACCTGCAGCACAAGGACCAACGGCTGCGCGGCCACGTGTCCAAGATCCTCTCCAGGACCGGCAACCAGGCGACGGTCAACGCGATCCAGAACCTGCTGCCGGGCCAGGCCTGGACCAGTCGCGTCGAGGCCATCAACGTGCTGGCCTTCCTGGGGGAGTCGCGGGCCATCTCGTTGTTCCGCAAGGCCCTGGACTATACGTCGCGGGACGAGGTCCTGCGGATGATCGACCACCTGGTCGACGAGCGCGTGAACCTCAACCACCGGCCCGAGGCGGTGGACGTCCTGCTGCGCATCGTCCGCGGTGAGGACCCGGTCCAGCGGCAAAAAGCCATCGAAGCCCTGGGTAAGGTGGCTGGCGAAGAGACCGCCATGGCGGTAGGCGAGCTGGTCTGGGACGAGGATCCGACCCTCGCCCAGCAGGCGGTCGTGGTGCTGGGAAAGCTCGGGGGGACCGGGGCCATCAGCACGCTGGCGCGGGTGGCCCAGATCGGGCACCCCAGCATGCGCGTGGCGGCGGCCAAGGGGCTGGCTGCGACGAAATCCGAGGAGGCCATCTACCCGCTCATCCAGCTGCTGGCCCACGAGGACATGATGGTGAGGGACGCGGCCATCGACGGGTTGACCCGTCTGGGCCATACCGACGGCATCGACGTCACCCGGATGCTGGTGGAAATGACCAGCAGCGAGGACGTCAACGTACGCCGGGCCGTCATCGAAATCGTCGACTCCATCGGGGACCCGGACGGCACGTTCTGGCAGCGCATGGTCCGCCGGCTGCGGGACAGCGACTGGTGGGTGCGGGAGCGGGCCACCGAGGTCTTGCTGAAGATCGCCCGCCATCAGGTGCTGGACCAGGTGATGGACCTGCTGGCGGACGAGAGCGACGTGGTCCGGCGGTACGGCATCGACGTGCTGGTCAAGTTCCGCGAACAGCGCGGGATCGTGCCCCTGGCCCGGATGGCTCGGGACGACGAGGACTGGCTGGTGCGCGAGAAGGCGGTGGAGGCGCTGGGGGAGATCGGCGACGAGCGGGTCGTGCCGATGCTGCTGGAACTGTCCACGGAGGCGGACCTGGAGTGGTCCGTGGTCCAGGCGCTGGGGGCTCTGCAGGATGAGCGGTCGGTCCCCCGGTTCCTGGAGATCTTCGGCGGCGGCAGCGCCGAGATGAAGCTCCACATCTTGCGGGCGGCGGATCGTATCCCCGGCGAATCGCCCCGCAAGGTTTTCGAGACAGCCGTCGCCGATGTGGAGAAGGAGGTCCGCGAAGAGGCGGTGCAACTGCTGGCGATCCGCCGGGTGCGGGTCAATGACGCCGCCGTCAAGAAGCGCATGGCCCGCTCCATCCACTACATCGATCGCCTGCTGGAGGAGACCCGACGCCGGGAGGGCACGGACCTGTACATCATGGCCGGCCGCCCGCCGTGCATGAAGCTCTACAGCGACGTGGTGCCCCTGGACGACGAGGTCATTACCCCCGAGGCGGCCGAGGAGCTGGCGCGGGTCGTCCTCTCCGAGGTCAAGTGGCAGGAGTTCCTCGAGACCCACGACGTGGACAGCTCCTACCAGAGCATGAGCGAGAAGTTCCGCTTCCGGGTCAACGTGTTCCGCCAGCGCAAGGGTGTGTCCACGGTGTTCCGCGTCATCAGCGAGGAGATCCTGCCCTTCAAGGCGCTGGGCCTCCCGGACGTCGTGCTCGATTTCACCACCTACCGCTCAGGTCTGGTGCTGGTCTCGGGCCCCACCAACTCGGGCAAATCGACGACCCTGACCACCCTCGTGGACCACATCAACACCAACTGGCCCAAGCACATCATCACCATCGAAGATCCCATCGAGTACGTGCACGAGAACAAGAAGTGCCTGGTCAACCAGCGGGAGATTGGGACCCACGCCAAGAGCTTCGACCGGGCGCTACGCAGCCTGCTGCGCGAGGACCCGGACGTGATCTTGCTCGGTGAGATGCGGGACCGCGAGACCATCGGGTTCGCGGTGACCGCGGCAGAAACGGGCCACCTGGTGCTGGCCACCCTGCACACCGTGAGCGCCCCCAAGACCATCGAGCGGATCGTCGACGCCTTCCCGGCCCACCAGCAGGGCCAGATCCGCGTGATGCTCTCCGAGTCCCTGCGGGGGATCGTGTGCCAGCAGCTGCTGGACCTGGCCGACGGCAACGGTCGCATCCTGGCCGCCGAGCTGCTGGTCAACACGCCGGCCGTCTCCAACATGATCCGCAACGGCAAGAGCCACCACATCAGCCAGGTGCTGACCACCCAGTACGACATGGGCATGCGCCTGCTGGACCGGGAGCTGCTGCGGCTGGTCCGCGAGGGGGTGGTGACCATCGAAGAGGCCTTCGCCAAGGCCAACGACGCCCGTTCGTTCATGAAGATGGTCGAGGACGCCAAGATGGGCGCCATCGACGTGGACGCCATCGGCCCGGACAAGAGGCTACCCACCGAGTCCGGGGAGATGGAGGTACCCTGATGGCACGTATCGATACCTTCCTCCGGATGGTCGTGGATCAGAGGGCCTCGGATCTCCACCTGTGCACCGGTTCGCCCCCGGTGATCCGCTACAACGGCGACCTGACCTTCCTGCGTTTCCGCAAGCTGGACACGCTGGAGGTGCGGCGCCTGCTGATGGAGATCCTCAGTGAGAAGCAGGTCAGCGATCTGCGGGCGGACTACGATCTGGACTTTGCCTACGAGGTCCCCAACTGCGGACGCTTCCGGGTCAACATCTACCACCAGTCCCGGGGGCTGGCGGCGGCCTTCCGCGCGATCCCCGAGAAGGTCCCCAGCTTCACCGACCTCAACATCCCCATCACCCTGCGTCAGTTCACGCAGATGGACAGCGGGCTGGTGCTGATCACCGGCCCCACCGGCTCGGGCAAGAGCACCACGCTGGCGGCCATGATCCAGGAGATCAACGCCAACCAGCGCAAGCACATCATCACCATCGAAGACCCCATCGAGTACATCTACGAGGAGGCGTTGAGCCTGGTCTCCCAGCGGGAGGTGGGGACCCATTGCCAGTCCTTCGCCACGGCCATCCGCGCCACCTACCGCGAGTCCCCCGACGTGATCCTGGTCGGCGAGCTCCGGGACAACGAGACCATCTCCATGGCCATCACCATGGCCGCCACCGGTTCGCTGGTGCTGGGCACCCTGCACACCGCCTCGGTGGCCCACACGGTGGACCGCATCGTGGATGCGTACCCGGAAGAACAGCAGGACCAGATCCGCGGCATGCTGGCCATGAGCCTGCGCGGCGCCGTGGCCCAGCAGCTGTGCAAGACCGCCGACGGCCGCGGGCGCATCCCGGCCCTGGAGATCCTGCTGCCCAGCTACGCCCTGGCTACCCTGATCCGGGAGCGCAAGACCTACCGCATCAACTCGTTGCTCCAGCTGGCCGACTTCAAGACCACCGGCATGGAGACGATGGACCAATGCCTCACGCGCTTCGTGAACCAGGGCCTGGTCACCCGCGACGAAGCCCGCTTCCGTGCCAACGACAAATCCCTCTTCTCCGACGTCCTGGATGAACGGGGGCGGCCTACGGCGACGGCTTCGATGACGCTCAGCCCGAAGTAGCGGGGAAAGAAAAAATCGCAGAGGGCGCGGAGGGGAGGAAGACGCAGAGGGCGCAGAGTGGGCTGGCGTGGCTGTGCGGGGCCCGACCAGCTATTCGCGAGCATGGTCAAATCTTATTTGGGGGGGGAGCTAAACCTACGAAACGTGCTTTCCCACGGGGAGAGCTCCCCGAGGGTTGGTGCGGGTCGCCCGTCAAAATAGTACCGGATCCCAACTAGTTCATTCTCTCCGCGTCCTCTGCGTCCTCCCCTCTGCTCCCTCTGTGATTTTTTCTTCGTGCGCTCGAATCAGCCCAATCAGAGAACGTAAATCAGCCCACGAGCCCCATCCAGCGTGACCTCCTGCCCATCGTGCAGCCGGCGGGTGGCGTTGCTGACATTGACCACGGCGGGGAGGGCGTACTCGCGGGCGACGACAGCGCCGTGGCTCAGCAGGCTGCCCAGCTCCATGATCAGGCCGCCGGCGGTGAGGAACAGGGGGGTCCAGCCGGGATCGGTGGCGCGGGCCACCAGGATGTCCCCCGGCTCCAGCTTGTCCAGGTCGTCCAGGCTGCGCAGGATCCGGACCTTGCCGGTGGCCCGCCCGGGGCTGATGCCCATGCCCGTCAGCAGCTTACGTTCATCCGTCGCGGACGGCATGGGGGCGCCATCGCCGATGAGGAACTCCGGATGGTCCACCTGCTTGTCGCGCCGGGATTCCTCCCGTCGCCGCTCGACGATCGACCGCGCCTGATCTCCGTCGAGGTCACCGGTCACCAGGCGCCGGACCTCCTCTTGATCCAGCAGGGAGACGTCCTCGGCGGCGCCGAGCTTGCCCTGATCGGCCAGCAGGCCGCCGGTGCGCAGGTAGATCTTCTTGATCTGGAACAGCAGCTGGTCGAAGTAGAAGCGTTGATTCTCCCGCAGGCGCATGTACTTCTGGGTCAGGTCGAGGACGGTCCGTGCGGTGGCGGCCTTCCAGGGCAGCGCCCGTTGCCATCGCCCCTGCCGCATATGGTCCTGCAGCTGGGCCACCGCTGCGTCGTAGGCGTCCTGATGGCGTTCTTCGTTCATGTAGGGATCGGTGTGGATCCCCTCCTTGAGGTACCCCGCGATGAGCCGCAGCACCATGGAGGGGTCTTCCGACCAGCGGGTAGCGAAGATTTCCCACGAGGCGGAGGAACGATGCCCGAACTCCTCGAGGAAGGCCGACATCGCCCGCACGAAGGGGCCTGCATCCTGGAGGCGGGCGAGTTCCCGGAGGCTCGGCGGGTGATCGGATTGCAGCAGGGCGTCGTGGACCGCCGGGATCTGCTGGGCCAGCCCCGCCAGGCGCCACATCGCCTTGTGGCCGGCGATGGTCCGGTTCTCGGTCGGCGAGGCGGTCAGGGCGGCGCGCACGTACTGATCGCGGTCCGGGACCCAGCGGCGCAGGGTGGCGCCGGAGACCTGGTAGAAGAGGTTGGCGAACAGCAGGCTGAGCAGGTGGATCTCCACGTACTGGACGACCAGCTCGCGGGCTGCCTCGACCTGCTCCAGGCCCACGCCGGGATCGTCGAAGGATGTGTCCAGCTCCCCGATGCGGCGGATGAACTCCGGCTGGAAGCGGTCCCATTTGCGGTGGTTGGTGAGGAAGTTGTAGCGGTAGCGCCGCCAGCGCCGCTCCTTGAATACCTGCTTGAAGACGGACCCGATGAGGCCCACGTTGGGCAGGTAGAACTGCTTGCGCCGCAGCTCTTCTTGCTCCTCGGGGGGGAAGAATTCCACCATGAACTGGATCGGCGCCATGCCCGGCACCCGGAACGCCAGGTGCCGGAAGATGGTGATGTTGAAGTAGGGCACGCCGTGGTAGAGCATCGTCGGCGGGGCGTCGTTGAGGTACTTGCTGCTGGCATTCTCCCAGTGGATGAAGTGCTCCAGCACCGGCTGCATGACGGACCATCCCAGCGGGCTGGCCTGCTCGGTCCATCGCTCGCCACTGAACCGCTGCGTCCACAGCGTGGTCGTGGTGCGGTGACGGGTCATGGCCTGGCGCAACGTGGTGATGGGCCTCGATTGCAGCAGCCACGGGCTACCGACAGTGTCCACGCTCCACTCGATATCCTGGGGCGAGCCCAGCAGATCCTCGATCTCCAGGCCCAGCCGGGCCATCATCACGACCTCGTCGTCCCCCAGCACACCCTCCTCGCGGCCGGGGGCGCAGGTGCACTCCAGGATGCGGAGCTTGTCGTGCTGGGTGGGCCGCAACGGGCGCTTGCACAGCCATAGATCCGGGTGGACGTTACCCGCCGCCAATCCCTCGCACAGGCCGGGGCCCGCCTCCAGGGTCATCTCCCGCGGTGACCCGCTGAGGGGATTGGCAGTGAACAGGATGCCGGAGCTGCGGGCGTCGACCATCTGCTGGATGAGCACGGCCATGCCCTGCCGTTGCCGCTCACAGCCGGACCGACCGGGTGAACGCTGTGGATCGGCCTCGCGGTAGAGCTGGACGCGGGTATCAAAATAGGAGGTCCAGATCTCCCGGACGGCGTCCAGCACCTCCTCGAGGCCGTTGCAGCCGAGCGTGGACGTGAACTGGCCGGCAAAGGAGCGATCACCGGCGTCCTCTTCCAGCGCCGACGAGCGTACGGCCACCGCTCCGCCCCCCAGCCTCCTCAGCGCATTGGCGATGGTCGCCTCCAGCACCGGGCCGAGGGCCACGTCACGAACAGCCCGCATGGATTCGGCCACGGGGGCACGGTCCCGCTGGATGCCGAGCCTGGCCATGGCATGGTGGAACACGGCCGGTTCGATGCAGAAGCCCTCCGGGACGGGGAAGCCGGCACGGGCCAGGCGTGCCAGACGGGCGGCCTTGCTGCCCATCCGCGTGGCATCCGGGTGGCCTGTGTCGTGGAGCCAGAGCAGAGAGGGGCGTGTGGTCATCCGTGGCGTCTGGGGTTCAGGGCCCGAAGGTCCCGGCGCCATCGGCCGTGGCGTAGTACCACCAGTTGTCCGAGTCCTCGAGGGTGTAGGTGAAGGCCGCACCCACGATTTCACCGGTGCCGTATTCGGTCAGTTCGTTCTCGGGGTCGCTGAAGTTACGCCACAGGATGAACTCCGTCTCGCCGGTGAACTGGATGCCGTACAGCCGCGTGTAGGGATCGCCGCTCCACCCCAGCTGATCGACACAGGCCAGGGTAACCTCTGGGGGGCTGGGAGCGTGCAGCAGTTCGTAGATGTGATCGCAGGCGGGGCACAGATCGCTGGTGAATTCGGTGACGTTGGGGCCGGTCTGGTCATAGGTCGCGTCGCAGTCCACGGCGTCCATCCACTCCTCGGCTTCGGTGGTGAAATCGACGTGATAGGCGTAGCCACCGTTCCAGGCCGAATAATCCGGGACGTCGTCGTCCGCCGAGTCATCGTCCGCCGTGTCGTCGTCCGCCGTGTCGTCGTCGTCGCCCACATCGTCGTCGTCGGCCGTCAGATCGACGATGGTCATCTCCGCCATACAGCCGATGGAGAAGCACATCAGCCAGGGCAACCCAGACCGGATCAGCAGAAGGGGTCGATACGCGATCATGGCCTCCACTCCTTTCGCGTCGGTCGCGTGCTCATTATAGTGAGTCCTCCCCAGGAGGCTACCCATGGCAGATGCCGGCGAGCGACCCCAGTTGCAGCAAATTCTGGACGAAATCGACGACAGGCTGGCCGGCGTCTCGCTGGATGATGCCCTCTATGGGGAACTGGATATGGGACAGATCCACGACGCGCACGGCGTCGCCGGCCGGATCCAGGACCGGGTGATCGTCGTGCTTTCGAGGTTGACGATGGAGATGGTCGCCAGGGAGAATGGCAGATAGGGAGGGTAGTCCAGCGCGTCCCCGCACTGAGGGGTAGGAGGCCGCGATGGGACAGGGGAGCCTGTCGTATACCGTGTCGACCCTTGCCGAGGGGCAGCAGCTCTACCGGCAGGGGATCAAGCACAACCTGATCTCCGTCCCCGCCAGTACAGACCGTTTACTCGGCGAGCGCGTCACCATCCACCTGATCCTGGAATACAACGGCGAGTCGTTCGATTTACAGGGCGGCGTCGTCCATTCGGGAACCGTCGCGACGGTCATCCAGCTGGATCCCGTATCCCAGGAGGTCGTCGACGCGCTGGGTGTCTCGGTACCCGTCCCCAAGGTGATGGATCTGGCCGAGCAGACCATCATCACGCCGCCCGAACCCGATGCGGACAGCGAGGACTGGTCCATCAGCGACCTGGACGAGGACTCGGGGGCCGACGCGCCGACGATGCAGATCGACACCTACGCCGACGACTCGATGGACTCCATGTCCATGGAGTACTCCGACGATGAAGAATCGGCGGAGGCCGAGTCGGAGAATACCAGGAAGCGCCGCGCGGCCAGCTCGACGGCCACCTCCACCGTGAGCCTGGTGGTTCCCAGATCGGGCCTCGAGCGGAGCGGCCGCAAGCGGCGTAGACGTTCGTCGTACAAAGACCACAAGCGCAGGAAGGCGGCCCGGGCGAAGGGCGGGATGGGCCGCCTGCCAGGCAAGGCCAGGCCCGCCGATTCCAAGGGCATCCCCGTTCCGGGCAAGCCGGGGCAGTTCGTGCCCGGTGTGCCGACGGAGAAGGGAGCCCTGGACGACCAATCGATGCGCGAAGTGCTGATGGAGCTGCTCAAGCGTCGGGTCACCGGGCTCCTGGTGGTGGACGGTTTTCGCGAGCGGTACTGGGCAATGCTGGTCGCCGGGCGGCCGGTCCGATACCAGCGTGATCCTCAGAGCCGTTCCGAGGCCATCGACTATCTGGTCATCCGTTCCAAGCTGGCCCAGGCGGACGCGGTGGAGAACGCCCGGGTGCTCGCCGAGCTGACGGGAAGCCGCATCGAGGACGTGATCCTCTCGCTGGGCCTGGTCCCCCGGGAGAAGCTCGAAGAGCTCAGTAGCCAGTCGGCCCGCCAGACGACCGAGCGCCTGATGAACGTCAACTATGGCGGCTACAACTTCTATTCGATGCCGGAATTTGCGGATCTGCTCAAGGAACCACCGGCGGATGTGATGGGAGTCCTGTGGGAGCGCGTCCGCGAGCAGTTCTCCGGCTACACGGAGAAGCGCATCGCAGAGCTGGTGGACGAGTACCACAAGCACCACGTGGTCATCACGGACCACGGCCGGTCCATGGTCAAGGAGCTCGATGTCGGCGGCGTCGAGCAGCGGTTCTTGGAGCGGTATCTCCGGGGTGGCTGGCAGGTCTCCAAGCTCATCGGGCGCCTGGAGATGCCGACGCGCAAGCTCGTCGAGTTGCTGCTGTCCCTCGAGGACCTGGGCATCATCCTGCTCAGTGAGGACGAAGGACCCAACTGGCGCACGGCCCGGGCCGAACGGTTCCTCATCGACCGCATGGACTACATGGAGCGCGACTACTTCGCCTTCGTGGAGGCGCACTGGTCCTGCATCGAATCCGAGCTGATGACCGCCTGCGACAAGATCGCCGCGACCCTCGAGGAGCCGGTGATGCAGGAGCTGGAGCTCGCAGAGGTCAACCAGATGCGCGCGGATATCCGCGCCAAGCTGGCCGAGGTGAGGACCATCTTCTCCAGCCGCGAGAGCCGGCGTGAATACCGGCAATCTCTACAAGATACGGACAAGGTCGGCGCGTCGTGCGACCTGTTTTTCAAGCAAGGTGAGATCGCCCTGTTCAAGAAGGACGTCCGCATTGCCCACGAATGTTTCGAGCGGATCGTGGAGCTTGATCCAGGCGGATCGGGTTCTGGCGAGAGGCTCAAACGGGCCCGTGCGGTGCTCAAGGATCTGAGCAAGGGCGTCATCACCAGCTCGTCGGCAGTGGAGGAGGAGCTGGATACGGGCGAATGGAAGCAGCTCGCACCCGAGGATCTGGATCGGCTGTAGTCATCCGTCGGGCTGGACTCGGGCTGGCTCGGCACGCTAGTTTTCATGGATGATCCAGCTTCGTAACTTGCCCCTGATGATTGCGTTGTGGTTGCCGTTGATCGCTGGCTGTGACGACGACGACGAGGCCGCGCTACCCGAAAAAACGGCCCCCGAACTGGCGCCCGTCGAGGAGGTCCGCCCCCCCCCCCCCCCGGGGGGCCCCCCCCCCCCCCCCCCCCCCCCCGGCGGGGGGCCCGGGGCCGCCCCGCCCGCCCCCCCCCCGACCCCGCCCCGCACCCCAAAAAACCCCCCCCCCACCCCCCCCCGGCCGCGGCCCCCCCCCCCCGCCCCCGTCCTGGCCAAACCCCGAACCACCCGCGGCCTACCGTGTGGAGCCAGTGGACGATCCGGGCACCGTGACCGGGCTGGCCCGGGCCACCATCGAGGGCCTGGGGCCGGCCTACGCCGACCTGGGAGAGCACCCCTGCCCCGGGGATACGGCTGCCGAGCTGCTGCTGTACCCCGCCGGTCCGTTGAAGGACGCGGTGGTCTGGCTGGAGGGCGTCGAGGCGGGGGAGGCGTTGCCGGCGGTAGGAGCCCGGGTGACGGCCCGCGGTTGCACACTGGAACCCCGCGTACAGCTGGCTCCGCTGGGAACACAGCTGACGGCGGCCGCCGTCGGAGAGATGGGACGGACGCTGCGGTTGATACGGTTTGACGGGTACCGGGATCTGGGTTCAATCGAGCTGTCGGCCGAGAGCCCGGAAGGGACCCGCCGGCTGCGCCAGCAGGGGCTGATCCACCTGCGGGACGATGCCTTCCCCGGCGCCCGCGGATGGTTGTGGGTGATGGAGCACCCCTACCACGCCGTCACCGACGCGGCCGGTGCGTTCCAGATCGACCAGGTGCCGCCATCCCCCAAGGAGAGCCACTACACCTTGCACATCTGGCACGAAGCCCATCCCGGGAAGGCCCAGGAAATAAGGGTTCCGGCCGGCGGGCAGGCGACCGTGGAGCTGGTGCTGGGGCCGGACGAGGAACCCTGAACCATGGCCTCTGGAACCGCCCTGCTGGACCGCTTCCCTGCCCTTTCGCGGCGTATTGACCATCTGAAGCTGATGGACGGCCCCACCAGGATCGAGCGGGCCACCGGCCTGGAACGCGCCCTGGGGATCGGCGAGCTGTGGATCAAGCACGACGACCAGACATCGGCCCTGTACGGCGGCAACAAGGTCCGCAAGCTGGAGTTCCTGCTGGCCGCTGCCCGGGCTGCCGGGCACCGTCGGGTCGTCACGGTGGGGGCCATCGGCAGCCACCATGTGCTAGCCACCGCCATCCACGGCGCGCGGCACGGGTTCCAGGTGGACGCCGTCCTTTCCCCTCAGCCTGTCTCGGAGCACGTGGCCGAACAGCTCCAGCTGATCCTGCACAGCGCCCGGCGCTGCGTGCTGGTGGACCGGTACGAGGCGCGGCCGGGGGTGCTGGCCCAGGTGTGCCGCCCCGAGTCGGGGGAGGATCGCCCCGCATTCATGATCCCCGCCGGGGGTTCCATACCGGTGGGGGCGCTGGGCTATGTCTCGGCCATCCTGGAGCTGGAGGACCAGCTGCTCGCCGGCGCTGCGCCCGCTCCGGGCCGGATCTACACCGCC
The DNA here is from genome assembly GCA_964504165.1 of uncultured Rickettsiales bacterium. Taxonomy (GTDB): domain Bacteria; phylum Myxococcota_A; class UBA796; order UBA9615; family CAYRNR01; genus CAZDDH01. Next base: position 15,714 of record CAZDDH010000067.1, read on the forward strand.
CTGGGGAGCTGCGGCACACTCGCGGGCATGGCCGTGGGGCTGGGGCTCAGCCGGCTCCCCTCCCGCGTCCACGGGGTGCGCGTGTGCGAGCTGTCCATGGCCGCCCGCAGCCACGTCATGCACCTCGCCCGGGCCACCGCCGGCCTGCTGCGCCGGTCGGCCCCCGGGCTCAACGGCCGCTCCCGCCGCTGGTCCCACGGCTCGCCCCCGTTCCACATCGATCACCGGTTCTTCCCGCCGGGGTACGGTGTCCCCACGCCAGCCGTGGAAGAGGCGGTGGCCCTCGGCGCGGAAGGGGGGCTGGTGCTGGACGGGACCTACTCGGGGCGGGCGTTTGCCGCCCTGGTGGCCGATGCCTGCGCGGGCCAGCTGCGCCGTCGCCGGGTGATGTTCTGGCACACGTTGTCGTCGTCGGACCTCACCGGCCGCCTGGCCGAAGCGCGCCGGCAACCGCCGCCGCCGGCCTTCGCCCCGTTCCTGGAGTGACCGCGGTGGGGTCCTACCGTTACGTGGAGCATGACGCCGACCTGGGCATCGAGGTGACGGGGGAGTCCCTGGACGAGATCTGGGATCTGGGCGCCCGGGCGCTGATGGGAGGCATGACGGATCCGGCCACCATCCGGCCCATCGAACGGGTGCCGGTCCGGGTGGAAGCGGCGGACCTCACCACCGCCTGGGTGGAGACCCTCTCCGAGCTGCTGTTCCGTTTTGATGTGGACGGCCTGCTGCTGGTGGCGGTCGAACGGCCCCAGTTCAGCGAGGACGGGGGCGGCGTGACGGTGACGGCGACCGCCTGCGGGGAACGCTACGATCCGGCCCGCCACCCCTCCGAGGGCGGGATCAAGGCGGTGACCCATCACGGCGCCGAGCTGCGGCGTGACGGGCCGCAGCGGTGGCTGGGCCGCGTTTTGCTCGATCTGTGACTCCCGGCCCGCCGTCCACCTGTAGAATCATCAGGCGCAGGGGGCAACGGGCGCTCCAATTCTCCGGAGGAGGGCTACTTGAGGCTCGAAAAACTGGACGCTACCCGCTGGATCGTCCGCCGCACCGGCGCCATGCGCACCGACGCGGTGGTCTACGCCTCGGAACCAATCATCGATGCCCTCAGCGGGGATCAATCCCTCCAGCAGGTCTGCAACGTGGCCGCCTTGCCCGGGATCGTCGGCCCGGCCCTGGCCATGCCCGACATCCACGGTGGGTACGGGTTCCCCATCGGCGGCGTCGCCGCCTTCGACCTGGACGAGGGGGTCGTCAGCCCGGGGGGGGTGGGGTACGACATCAACTGCGGCGTCCGGCTGATGCGCACCGACATGGTCCGCGAGGATCTGGGCGGCCTCGAGGAGAAGATCCTCTACGCCCTGGCCGTCGCCATCCCCGCGGGGCTAGGGAGCCGGGACGGTGGCATCAAGCTGGACCGGCGGGAGCTGCACAAGGTGGTGGAGCAGGGGGCCCGTTTTGCCGTCAAGCGCGGCTACGGGCTGAAGGCCGATCTGGATCTCATCGAGGCCAAGGGCCGCATCGCCGACGCGGAGATCGACGCGGTCTCGCCGCGGGCGCTGGACCGGGGCCGCAAGCAGCTGGGCACCCTGGGGTCGGGCAACCACTTCGTGGAACTCCAGGAGGTGGATCGGATCTTCGACGAGGGCGCCGCTGCGGCGATGGGATTGGCCGACGGCGGGATCACCGTGTCGATCCACACCGGCAGCCGGGGCCTGGGCCACCAGGTCGCCACGGAAGCCATCGCCCAGCTGGTCAAGGTGGCGCGCCGCCACGGCATCGAACTGCCGGATCGTCAGCTCTGTTGCGCCCCCGTGGACAGCGACGAGGGGCAGCGATACCTGGCGGCCATGGCTGGCGCGGCCAACTTTGCCTTCGCCAATCGGCAGGTGCTGGCCGGGCGTGTCGCCGAGGCGATGCAGCGCGTGTTGCACGAAACCCCGGCGAGGATGGGGCTGCGGACCGTGTACGACGTGGCCCACAACATCGCCAAGATCGAGCGCCACGTAGTGGACGGAGAGGAGCGCCTGCTGTGCGTGCACCGCAAGGGGGCCACCCGGGCGTTCCCGCCGGGGCATCCGGAGGTGCCGCGGGTGTACCGCAAGGTGGGCCAGCCGGTGCTGGTCCCCGGGGACATGGGCCGCTGCTCCTACGTGCTGGCGGGGCAGGCCGGGGCCATGGAGCGGACCTTCGGTTCCACCTGCCACGGCGCCGGCCGTCTGCTGAGCCGCACCGCCGCCAAGAAGAGGGCCCGTGGCCGGGATCTGGAGGGGGAGCTGGCCGCCAAGGGGATCCATGTGCGCACGGCGAGCCGCCATACGCTGGCCGAAGAGATGCCCGACGCCTACAAGGACGTGGAGCAGGTCATCGACGTGGTGCGGCGGGCCGGCATCGGCAAACCCGTGGCCCGGCTGAGGCCGCTGGCCGTGGTGAAGGGGTGATGGCGTGAAACGAGTCCGCGTACAGAACGTGACCCGGGGGCTGGAGCTGGCGGCGGCCGCGTTGCTGGCGGACAACCCGCTGTCCCGCATGCGTGGGCTGCTGGCCCGCCCATGCCCCGGGCCGGGAGAGGGGCTCGTCCTGCGACCCTGCAACCAGGTCCACACCCTGGGCATGGGGTACGCCATCGATGTCTGCTACGCCACCAAAGGGGGGCTGGTGCTGAAGGTCGTGCCCAACCTGCAGCCGCTGCGAATGACCCTCCCCTGCCCCGGCGCCCACTGGACCGTGGAGTTGGCACCGGGGGGGCTGGGGCCCACCGTGGCCGGGGATCAGCTCGAGTTCACGATCCTCCACGGCGACGTGCGGTGAATCGTGCGCCGGATCCTGCCAGCCCTGTCGGTCCTGGTCGCGGCGACCCTGCTGTTTGGCATGGAGCCGATGGTGGGCCGGATGACGCTGGCCTCCTACGGCGGCTCGGCCCAGGCCTGGAACACCTGCCTGATGACTTTCCAGGGGCTGCTGTTCCTCGGGTATGCCTACGCCCACCTGGTGGCCCCCCGCATCGGCAGCTGGCACGTCCTGGTCGTCGGTCTGTCGCTCCTGGCCCTTCCCCTGGGGTACGCCGCCGTCGGTGAGTCCGCCGATCGGTTCCTGGGCGTCCCCGGTTCTTTTGCCGGACTGGCCGCGACCATCGTCGTGGGCGCTGGGGTGCCCTTCGTCGTGCTGGCGACGACGACCGTGGTGGTCCAGAGCTGGGTCCAGGCGTCCCCCCGGGCCTCCTCCACCAGCCCATACCCCCTGTATGCCGTGTCCAACGCCGGCTCGCTGGTCGCCCTGCTGGCCTACCCGCTCGTGGTGGAACCGTTGCTCGGGTTGGCCCGGCAACCGCTCCTGTGGGCCGTTGCCTACGGTGCCTATGCGGCGTTGCTGCTGGGCTGCTGTGCCGTGCTCAGGCCGGCCCGCGGTGCGGCGCGGGCCGGGCGGGTGGTCTGGCGCCAGGCGGGCCTGTGGTTCGGCCTCGCGGCGCTGCCCTCGGCCCTGCTGCTGGCGACCACCAACGTACTGGCCGCGGAGGTCGGATCCTTCCCGCTGATGTGGGTGCTGCCGCTGGTGGCGTACCTGGCGTCGTTCATCGTCGCCTTCGCCGGCGCCGGGACCGCCCCACCGGGCCGCAGGAGAGCCCTGTGGCCCCAAGCGCTGGCCCAGGCCCTGCAGCAGATCCGCTGGGCGCCCGCCTTCCCCCGCCAGCCCACCATGGCGGCGCTCATCGGCGTCCTGTTCCTCATCGGCTGTGTGGCCCATGGAGCCCTGGCGGACAGCCGGCCCACCGGGCCCGGGCTGACGACGTTCTACCTGTACATCGCCCTGGGGGGATGGGCCGGCGGTGCCGCCGTCACGCTGGGAGCTCCGACCCTGTTCAACGGGCCGTGGGAGTACCCGGTCACCGTGGCCTGCCTCGCTGCGCTGTTCGTCGCCCACCTGGGCCGCCGCCTGCTGGGCTGGTTTGCCGCCGCCCCCCGCTACCAGAGGCTCCCCCGCTTCGGGCTCCTGGTGCTGGTCCTGGGCCTGGTCGCCCTGGGCCTCACCACCCGCCTGTTGGGCAACCACGAGCGGGTTCGCAGCCCGTACGGCACGTACGTCGTGCTGGACGAACAGACCGTGGGCGGCCAGCCGGTGCGCAAGCTGTTCCACGGGATGACGGTCCACGGCAGCCAGCTGTTGTCCGAAGGGCAGCAATGCCGACCCACCGCCTATTTCCACCCCGGAAGCCCGCTGGCGACCGTCTTCCAGCAGGTGCCGTCGCCCCGGCGCATCGGCATCTTGGGGCTGGGGGTAGGGACGATGGCCTCCTATGCGTCCGCCGGCGACCAGGTCGTCTTCTACGAGATCGATCCGGCGGACGAGGAGCTGGCCCGCCGCTGGTTCACCTACCTGGACGGCTGCGGCACCCGCCCTCGAATCGTCATCGGTGATGGCCGCCTGTCCCTGGCTACCGAGGCCGCCGAGCCGCCCTTCGACGTGCTGGTGATGGACGCCTTCTCCGGCGATGGCGTGCCGGTCCATCTGCTCACGTCCGAGGCGGTGGGCGGGTACCGGTCGCGGCTGGCTCCCTCCGGGCTGCTGGCCTTCAACATCTCCAACCGCTACATGGATCTGGCCCCCGTGCTGGTCGCCGTGGCCTCCGCCGAGGGGCTGTCCTGCCTCGTCAGCGTCTCCTCCGGGGAGCTGGAGATCCCCGGCGTGGACCTGCCGTCCCGGTGGGTCGTATGCGCCGAGGATGGCTCCCGTCTCCAGCATTTGCCCGGCGACATCTGGGCGGATCCGGGCAGTCTGGATATGCCCCAACCTCGGGTCTGGTCCGACGACTACGTCAACCTGATGGGGCCGTTGTGGTGGAAGGCTACTGGGCGCTGATGCTGTAGGGCTTGTCCGCCGATCGCTTGTTGAACGTGCGGCCAGGGAGGTCGAGTTCTTTGACCGTGAGGTAGTACTCCACCCCGTCGGCGAGGGAGCTGCCAATGCGCATCGAGCCCGTGTATCTCGAGCCCCCCCGGTCCCTCAGATCCAGGGTCCGCCAGCTGCTGGAGCCCGCCGGCCGGAAGTGCATCTTCACCTCGTACAACGCGTCGCCGTAGACCCACACCTCGAAGCTGGCGGACGCGCCGTCGGTCACCTCCTTGGGGGGGTAGTGCTTTATGGCGGGTGGCGCCAGCGTCGCCGCCTCGGTGGTGGCCGTGGCCCCTCCATTCCCACCGCCCGCCGGCGGATCCGGGGCCACGGTCGGGGAATCCTGCCCCGGCGGGGGATCGGGCGGCTGCTGGATCTCCACGCTGGTCGTGCCGGGGTTCGGTGTGGGCAGTCCGGCGTCCCCGGCTTCATCCCCCTGCCCCGAGACGTCCATCCCCGGTAGCTGAGGCATCTCGTCCGTTTCTTCATCCTCGATGAAGACTTCGATGGGCTGATCGTCGACGCCCGCGTCCTCGATGATCAGCGAGGGAGTCTCCTGGTCGGCTTCCAGGTGGCCGGGGGGCGGCTGGTTGCCGGCGGAGCGGTTCCTCAGATAGTCCGGCAACAGCATCAGCCCGCTGATGAGCAGGCCGATCAATAGGCCAGCAGGCACCAGCACCAGCATGGGCGAACGCCTCTTGGCAGCAGCCGGGGCCGGCCGGCCGGCGGGTTTTTCCCGGAATGTGTCCTCGATGGCTTCCCGCATCTCCGCCGCCGAGGCAAAGCGGTCCCCCGGCTCCAGGGCCATCGCCCGCACCAGGACCGGCCGGAGTTGAGCCGGCAGGTCCCCGGGGTTGAGCACCGCCGGGAGCTCCCCCAGCAGCATGAACGCCATGGTCGCGCCCAGGCTGAACAGGTCGGAGCGTACGGTGGCCGGCTCGGCGCGGGACTGCTCGGGGGCCATGAACTTGCGGGTGCCGACGATGGCGCCGGACGAGGCGTCTGCGTCGACCCCGCCGGTGAAGGCGATGCCGAAGTCCAGCACCTTGACCCGCCCCTGATCGTCGAGCATCACGTTGCCCGGCTTGATGTCCCTGTGGACCACGTTTTGCCCGTGGGTGGTCTCCAGGGCGTCGAGGATCTCGCAGGCGATGGCCCCGACCTCCATCTCGCTCATCGGGCCGTCCCGCTTGACGCGCTGATAGAGGGTGGCGCCTTCGACGTACTCCATGATCATGCGGAGGCCGGACTCGGTGGCCGCAAAATCGTAGATGTGCACGATGTTCCGGTGGTTCAGCCGGGCGCAGATGCGTGCCTCGGTGATGAACCGGCTTGTGGCCGCCTCGGCCTCGTCGCCGGAGAACGGTTTCATCACCTTGACCGCCACCTGGCGATCCAGCTGCCGGTCCGTGGCCAGGAAGACCGCGGACATGCCGCCCTTGCCGATGCGGCGGATCAGATCGTAGCGCTTGGAGAGGAACTCGTCCGACTGGAAGACCGTCGGGGCGATCTGGGATCCCCCGGCTCGACCATCCGTGATCTGAGATGGTGTCTCACGCTTCTTGGGTTGGCCTGAACTCAAAACCGGTTCTTACCGTCCGTCTCCGCACCGCGTGCATGCAGCAGCTGTGTCGCCATCGGCGATCGCCCCGAGCCGATGGCAACAGTCCACCCTCCATTGTAGCCGCTCGAAACAAGGATTGCGTGGGGCGGACGCACCGATCCCCCGGATCGGAGTGATAGACAGAGTGGAGACACTGACCCAGGGACGGTGTCAGCGCAGCGTTCACGAACGCCCCCAGCCGCGAGCACCGTCGGTCAGGGTGCGTGCAACAGGGGGCCCGCAGGGGCCTTAAGGCGTGGGCGCCACGTTGATGCTACCGAGCTCCTTGTTGGTCTCGGTGAACAGGCGCTTGACCTCGTCCTTGAAGATACCCAGCACGATCAGGACCGCGATGGCCACGAAGACCACGATCAGGATGTACTCGGTCATTCCCTGGCCGGATTCGTCGTTGTGCAGTCTCGCTAGTGCGTTCATGTGGTTGTTCCTCCGGGTTGGATCACAGAAGTGGGAGCGAGATCCAGACAGCCTGCATCTGGAAGTACGTGAGTACCGATCGGACCAGCACGTCGGTGACGACGATCAGGGAGATGACCGCAAAGACCACGACGAGGATGTACTCGACCATGGCTTGCCCCGACTGCCCCTGCCACCGAGAGTGACCGACGTCTGGTTGGATGGTACCGTGCTCCGACAACTGTTATACCTTTGCAAATTTTCGTCCGATAGCAGCTTAACACAGGTGGGCCGCCGGATCGGGAACGATTTTTGTTCCCCCGCTAACCCCCCGAGAACGTTGATAAATGTCCTATCCGTTGGCCGAATTGCTCCTCCTCTGTACGGTGGTGACGTTGTGCGCACTGAGCGACCTGGCCACGGCGAAGATCTACAACCACGTCACCTATCCGGCTGCGGTGCTGGGGTTGGTGATGGCGCTCCTCTCCGGCGGGCCGAGTGAGCTGCTGATGCACGCCGCGGGGCTGGCCATCGGGTTCGCCCCTTTCTTCATCTTCTTCCTGTTTAAGGGTATGGGCGGCGGCGACGTCAAGCTGATGGCCGCGGTGGGGGCGATCGTGGGGTACCCGATGATCGGCGGCGCCCTGTTCCACACCCTGCTGGTCGGTGGGGTCGTGGCCGTGTCGGTGATGCTGTGGAAGGGCGTCTTGTGGCGCGGGATCCGCAACTCCCTGTGGACCATCGTGACGTGGGCCCTACCCATGCCTACCCAGAAGCTCAACCCGGCCAACAGCCAGAAGATCCCCTTCGGCGTTGCCATTGCGCTCGGTTCCATCTGGGCCACTGTCGAGGGGCTGAGCCTCATCGCGTGGTGATCGCGCCGGCGCTCATGCGTGTCCGTCACTTGCCCGCCTATTGACGGGACCCGTACACTACTGGCAGATATCCGAAGCGGGTGGGAGTGCGTTATCGACGCGGGGTATGGTGAACGAGGAATCCACCGAGCATAGCAACCGCCTCGGACGCTACCGACTGGAGCGCTTGATCAGCGTCGGCGGGATGGCCGAGATCTACCGCGCCCGTTTCGAGGGGATCGGCGGCTTCGAGCGGATCTGCGTGGTCAAGCGGATCTTGCCCGAGCTCGCGGCGGATCCGGATTTCCTGTCCATGTTCCTCGACGAGGCCCGCATCACCGTGGCCCTCCAGCATCCCAACATCGTCCAGGTGTACGACCTGGGCCGGGTGACCGGCAGCCTCTACCTGGCGATGGAGTACGTGGATGGGATGAACCTGTCCAGCATCATCCGGGGCGGCGAAGAGCACGGGATCGAGCTGGAACACCCGGTGGCGGTCTACATCATCGCCGAGTTGCTGCGCGCCCTGGATTACGCCCATCACGCCCGGCTGGAGGACGGCACCTGGCTGCGGCTGGTGCACCGGGACATCAGCCCCTCCAACGTCCTGATCTCTTACAGCGGGACGGTCAAACTCAGTGATTTCGGGCTGGCCAGCGCTGTCATCGCCGACCCCCGCGAGAACCAGGGCCGGCTGGTGGGCAAGTACCAGTTCATGCCCCCGGAGGTTGGCCAGGGGGATCCCTACTCGGCCAAGGGCGACATCTTCGCGCTGGGGGCCATCCTGTTCGAGCTGGTCACCGGGGACGGTCTGCTGCCCCGGGGCACGTTCGAGGAGATCCGGGAATACCAGCAATCGATGTTCGACCCCGAACTCGAACTGGAGGTCTGGGAGGAGGACCTGGGCGGTCTGGTGCCCATCCTCAAGAAGGCCCTCGCCGTCGATCCGGACAAGCGCTACAAATCGGCCGATCGGTTCCTCGAGGATATCCGTGACTACCAGTTCGAGGTGGGCATCAGCGTTTCCGAACGCCAGATGGCCGAGTACGTCGGCCAGATCCGCTCTGCCATCGGTGTCGTGGACGATCCTGGGCTTCCGGTAGAGCAGATCTCCCTGTCCTTCGTCGGGCCCGAAGATCCGACCCAGCCGCTACCCCCCGGGGTCGCCAGCAGCGTCCCCTCCATCTCCTCCCCGCCCCCCCGCGGCGATCTCGTGGATACCTACGAATCCGCCGGTGTGGGCCAGCAGGCGTTGGATGTCTACGCGGACGCGGCCTTGGTGGTGGACGCGGGGGAGACGAACGATCCGGACGACGAGGTGAGCGAGGACGGCGCCACCGAAGACCTGGATGGCCTCGACGGTATCGGACCGGACTACGAGGAGCTGGGCGACGAGGTCGTGGAAGCCTCGGACGGCGAGGGCCCGGGTGGGGTCGAGGCCATCGATGCCACGGGTGCCATCGACGCCTTTGGCGAGTTCGCGCCGCCAGATGGCAACGATTCCATCGAGGAATTCGGTGAGATCGAGGCCGGCGGCGACGCCGAGGAGTTCGGCGAGATCGAAGCGGGGGAGGCCGGCGAGGATAGCGACGCGTACGATGAACTGGAAGAGGGGGTGGACTACGAGTTCGAGGAGGAATCGGGCGAAGGTGGGGTCTTCACCGAGGATTCCGCGGTGGCCGAGATCCCCGAGCCGTTCGCGACGATGGACGCCAGCCCCATCCCGGCCCCCGTGCCGGCGGGGAAGGGCCCGGATCTGCCGCCACCCATCGATGTGCCGCTGGGATCGGGATCCCACCCGGCGCCGGCCGAGCCTCCCGCTGCGGCGTCCCCGGGGCTTCCCCCCCCCATCGATACCCCGCTGGGGAACATGCCCACTCCGCCGCCCGTGCCCCAGTACGAGGCGCCGTCGCCATCGCCCGTCCGCCCCATCTCGATCTCCACGCCCGATTCGGACGATCGCCTCTCGCGTCCCACACCGTCCCCGGTCGTGGCGGCCCCCATCCAGCCCAAGCGCAAGAAGAAAAAGAAGAAGAAGAAACGGGCCAAGCCAGCCCCGCTCCCCGTCGAGGATCTGGAGTCCATGTCCGATTCTTTCGACGAATCGGGCGAGTTCGACGAGGCCTTCGAGCCAGCCCCCAGCTCGGCGGTGCGGCGGCTGAAGATCCGGCGGCCCATGCCGAGCGGACCGTCCGGCGCCCCCCCGGCCCCCCCGGCACAACCGGTGGCCAGGCCGGTGGCAAGGCCCGCAGCGGAACCGGCCGATGGGCCCGCCGCAAATGATCCCTGGGGCGGCCCGACCAGTCGCGCAGACCGCGCGGAGATGTCCAAGATCGAGTTCGGCAAACTGGAGAGCGAGGACGCGAGGGCCGCAGCGGATGCCCGGCTGGCAGCGGCGCAGCACAAAGAGGAGGAGAGCCAGGACGGAGCGATGGTGGACATGCTCGAGCCGTTCACCATCAACCCCAACCTCATCGACGGCTCGGCCAAGTACGAAGAGCCCGCGGACGTCCCGGATGAGTTTGCCGGCTACGTGGACGTGCCGATGACGGCCAAGCACCAGAAGCTCGAGCTGCACGTGGGCATCCCCGAGTACCTGTCGGCACAGTACTTCGGCAAGGAACACTATCGGGGTTCCCTCGAACAAGGGGAGCTGGAAGAGGTCGTCAAGGGGTGCGACGCATGCACCCTGGTGGCCCTGGACAAGGGCCACTGGCAGCCGGTGTGGGACTTCCTCCCCGGCGTCGATCCGGAAGAGAAGCCCAAGGAGCGCCCCTTCCGCAACTTCCAGCTGGGGCCCACCCTGCTCAACCTGGCCAGCCTGATGGGCCGGCGGCGGCTGACCCTGTGGAGCGAATACGAGGCCTCCGTGCTGGTGGTGGGGGGCGGGCAGCTGTGGCGCGCCCAGACCACCGGCCGGGTCGCTCCCCTGGAAGACCTGCTCGAGCGCGAAGGCATTTTGGACCCGAAGATTCTCGATTCGGTGCCCGTTACCGCACCGGACCGGGAGGAGCAGATCCTCACCCAGCTGGCGGACCGGGATCCCACCAGCCAGGCCAAGGTCTCCCGCATCCGGCGCAACCTGATGCGCCGCCGCATGGCGGTCTCCTTCGGCTGGCGATCGGGCCAGATGATGGTGGACGAGGCCGGCATCCCGCCGATGGGGGTCATCGAGAGCCCGCTGGAGCTGGTGGACAGCCTGGCCTTCGTCGTGCGGGGCATCCGCGAGATGGAGTTCCTCGAGGACATCTTCCGCAACGATATGACCCACGACGTACGGCCCACCCCGGGCATCAAGCAGCGCATGGAGAAGCTGCCGCTGATGCCCGAAGAACAGCGTTTGGTGTTCAAGGTCGGCTCGGGGGCGTCCATCCGCGACCTGGTGGACGCCAGCGGGGGGGTCACCGGACGCGAGACGACGCTCCGATCGCTGCTGCTGCTGATCCAGATCGGTGCGCTGATCTGCGAGTAGTGGCGGGGATTGTCAAATTCTTATCAAAACGACGTCCCAGCCTTGTAAAAAAGAACCCACCTTTGACCCGACGTTCGCTATATGATGTCCACGGGTATATGCGCGAATTACTAACGAGAATGCGCAGAGTGGCGCTGGTCTTCGCGGCCGTCGCAGCGCTGTGTTTTGCGGGGATCCAGCTGCTGGCTCCGTCCCCCGCGGCCACCCTCGCCGGGCCCTCCACGGTGGCGCCGGGGGTGGTGGCCAACGTCAGCTTCACCGGCGCTCCAACCGGCCTCGCTGTGGGCATCTCCCTGGCGGTGTCCCTGCTGGTGCTGTTGATCTGGCGTGCCTCGCTGGTGCTGGGGCGCCCCGAGGGGCTGCTGCGGGGCTTCCGCCGCCTGCCGCGGGCCCAAGCCGGCCAGGCCATCACCGAGTTCGTCATCGTCTTTTGGGCCATGTTCATGACCATCATGGGTGTGGCCCAGATGTCGCTGATGTACAACGCCAAGAACGTCACGTTGTACGCCGCCTACTCGGCGGCCCGCTCCGCCATCGTGTGGATCCCCCAGGCCACCGATGACGAGGGCGTCAACGCCATCACCATCGACTCAGGCTACGAGAAGTACGGCAACATCAAGCAGTCGGCGGCATTGGCCTGCGTGCCCATCTCCCGCAAGGCCAGCCAGTTGCTGGGCAGCCTGCCCATCATCGGCGGCCCCATCCTGTCCATCGTGGCTGCCATCCAGAACATGCTCGCCGTGATCCCGCTGGCCAACCAGCTCCTCGACTATGCCGATCGGTTCGCCTATGCCTATGTGCTGACGAACGTGTGGTTCGTCGATATCGACGGCAACGGCCAGGCCACCTCCAAGGGGGGCTCGGGCACCCAGATCACCTACGCGGACCACCAGGACGTGAGCGTGCAGGTGGACCACTGCCTGCACCTGCAGATTCCGCTGGTGGCCCAGATCATCGACGCCCTGCACAACATGCCCAGTGATTTCTGGTACATGGAGTACATGCCCGGCGACTACACCGTCGTCTCCGCCACCTGCACCCTGACCCTGGAGAGCGCGTCATGAGGGCTCTGTTGCGACGTGCAACGATAGGGCTGCACCGGGACACCGGTGGCCAGTCCATCGCCTTCGTGGCTCTCACCTCGTTCCTGGTGTGCGCCTTTGTCATCATCCTGCTCAACAACGGCCGCCACCTGACCCACAAGGTGGAAGCGCAGAACGCCGTCGATGCGGCCGCGGTGAGCGCGGCGACGTGGCAGGCGAGGGGCATGAACCTCATCGCCATGACCAACATCATGCAGAGCATGTTGCTGGCGGAGGCGATGTTCACCGTGGCGTTGCTGGAGGCGGTTCCGCTCGCGGGGATGCAGGCGGCATCCAACGCTGGGTGTTACTGCGATCCCTATTGCAATCTGGATTTTGGGAGGTGTTGGCAGTCCATCCTCGAGGAAATCAACGTCATCACGGTGGGAATACAGCTCATCTTTGAGATTTCGGGTTGGATGGATTTCCTCTTCGAACGGATGGGAGAGCTATCCGACGTCGCTGCGTCCATCCGGGAGGGGTTCCAGGCGACAGCCATGACCGAGGCGGACACCATCGCCGGTTACAACGGGCTGGACTATGCCTTCGTCTGGCCCAACGAGATGCCGCTGGAGGAGGGGGACTACCACGACCTTTGCGACACGATGGCCTTTGGCAACCCGGGTGGCTACGAGGCGTGGTGGAACCCCGCGTTTACCGCAGCGATGCTGTATTACGCCATCACTGAATACGAGTCCGACGCCTTTGGACCAGCCTATGGAGCTTATCCCCATTGGGCCGGCGGGCCAATGGGTAGTCCCACCCAGCAACTGCCGTTCCAGATGTTGATGGGAGAGATGGCGCCGCTGGCGCTGGGCAACATGTACTGGGAGTTGTCGGTACTGAGCGTATACGGGGTGGAGTGCGGGTTAGGGGTGTCTTACATGAGCTGGTTCACGGATACGGATCAGTCGGTGCCGCTACTACTCGACGGGGACTACCCAGACTCCGGCCAGTTCGTGGCCATCGGCTACGACGCCCCCGAACAGGGCGAGAGCATACTGCCGAGCCACTTCGAGAACCCCTACAACGACATGTTCGGCATGATCACCGTGGCCCAAGCCGAGGTGGTCAACCCCTACGACAGCTCGATGTTCGTGCCTCGCTGGCACGCCCGGCTGGTGCCGGTGAGCAAGCTGGGCGACATGCCGACGGTCATCACCAGCTACCTGTACACCACCGACGGGGTGCCCATGCCCATGCCGTCGGTGGCCGGGCGTATCTCGCTGTGGACCGCCACCCTCAGCGACCTGACCCAGGAGTTGATCACCCACTGATGAGATGCTTCTTCCGAGACGAACGAGGCCAGGCTACCGTGGAATTCGCGGTCACGCTGCCTATCTATCTGGTGCTGTTCATGGGTGTGATCTACTTCGGCAAGGCTTACTACAAGGAGCAGCAGGTACAGATCGCCTCTCGCTACTGCTGCTGGAAGGCAGGGCGCCACGACGCCAGTCACAACATTAGCCAGGCCGGTGGCATCGCCACAGACCATTTCACGCTGACCGGTGCCAACATCAACGGATCCGGATCCAACGGCACCATCGAAGACCTCAGCGATTTTGGGCAGGACCTTTTCGACGGCTTTGGCAACCCGTCGAGCCTGCCCAGCTTCTTCTCTTTTAACGCCCAGCAGATCGCGACCATGCTGGGTACGGGCATCGCCCAGGTGGATACACGCTACGAGGTGACGGTATCCCAGCCGCTTGGCAACACGCTGATCCCCTGGACTCAGTCGGAGACGGTGGTACGGCAACACGTCGTGGGCATCGGCAACTGGGACTACGAGGAGATCGAGGGCGACCTCATTATCGCCGGCTACGAGGCCTACCTCGATGCCTGGGCTTATGACGAGATCTATGGACTCTGCTCGATGTGCTTCTAGGGGGCGCATGCTCCTCGACCGGGCGTGGCGCCTGTACGCCATCGTCGTCTTTGCGGCAGCGGTGTTCTGGTTCGGGCACCAGAACAGCCCGCTCGCGCCGCCGGCCCAAGCCACGGTCTTCCAAGGCCTCGGCGGCGGCTTCGCCGGCGTGCCGTCGGTGTGGGAGCTGCAGGTGGACCCGGGCAAGGTGCAGGCCGCCACCCTCAATGGCAACACCATCTATTACACCGTGGAGCAGGACTGGCGCTCCGTGGGCGAGGTGCTGGATTACTACGAGGAGCTGTACGCCGGGCCCGACTTCGAGTACGGCGGCAGCCACCCCAACTACCCGCCGCCGGTGGACGGGGTGGACTGGGAGCAGGCCCGCCAGGCCATGAGTGAGGACGCCAGTGTAGGTGGGGTACGCGTGGACACCGAATCCTGGGGTATTTATACCAAGGTGGTTCTGCCAGACCCCAGCGAACCTGGTTTTGCGGAGGAGTTGAACGAACGTTTTGCCGATTTTGTCGAGACCGGCGACATCACAGATCTGGGGGATCCCAAGTTCGTCTACGCTTTGCGGCCCCCGGGCGCCGGTGCGACCACCGTGATGACCGCCTGGCCCGCGCGGGGCTTCGACCTGAGGGCATTGGGCACCGACGGCAACTACGATGTACCGGGCGAGGATCCGCCGGGCATTCCACGCACACAAGGCGATGTGCGGCTACTGTCCTTCGTCCAGCCGCGCCCGGAGATGCACGTCTACGCCGCCGAGTACCAGAGCGCGGTCAGCGCCTCCGGCGTCATCGGCTTCTACCGCAGCGAGCTGGAACGTCAGCAATGGGTGGAGGCCGAACGTATCGGCGACCATGCCGCCGGCCACGGCGTCGCCCCCACCGCCCTGTTCACCCGAGGCCGACAGCAGGTGCACGTCTCGGCCCGGGAGGACTCCGAATCCCGCTCGACCGTCACCACGGTGGTGCTCACCGCCCCGCCGGGCACCGTGGACTAGGACCCACCCATGCCGAACGATTCCGTTTTCCGAACGATCTGCCTGTCCGTTGTTCTGCTGCTGGTGTGCCTCGACGCCGGACCCGCCCTGGCCGGTGGCTCCCTGGTGGGCACCTGGCGGGCCGGCCCCGAGGGCGTGGGCCCGGAGATCACCTTCACCGCCACCGGCCAGGTCATCTTCAAGGACAACGTGGGCACCTACCACACCCGCGGAAACTCCGTCGTGATGGACAACTGGGAGGGCAAGACCGTCAGCTTCTCCTACCAGGTGAGCAGCTCCACCCTCAAGCTCACCCCTCCCGGCGGCAGTCCAACAATGGAATTCATCCGCGTCGGCCCCAACACTCCGGATCCCCCGGAGATACCAGAGAATCCCGTGCCCCTCCCCGTACCCGTAGAGTCGAACATTGGGTCATAGCGACGGCCAACACCAGCGCCACGAAGTCCGCCCCGCCCGCCAGCGCCCCCCCAGCAGCTGGCGGCCCAGCAGCGACTGGTGGCGATGGGCCTCCGCTCCCTCGCCAGTGGCGTATACAAGAATCCGCGCGAACGGGCCTACGTCGAGCGTCGCCCCGAACACCTTGTCCGCGTGGGGATCGGTAGTTCCCGAAATCGTGGTGTGACGAGCGTCTCCGAGAACGACAGCGGCCATCACTAGATCCCAGATTCGTGTTGCGAGACAACGAATGGAAGGACGAAACGATGACCGACACCCCCACCAACCAACGACATGTTCATGCCCTGCTGGAAGAGGCCCGCAACGATGGGTTGCCAAAACACATCTTGAAGTGCGCGCTCGAAGCCGTGCTGGAGACGCTGATGGAGGGTGGGGTTACTGATGAGGCCGGTGCCGGATACGGAGATCGCAGCGAATTTCGTGCCTTCCGCCGCACCGGATACCGGGAGCGGACCTTTCACACGGCTCTTGGCACGTCGGTGCTGTAGATTGCCACAACTCCGCTTGGGGTCGTACATGCTCGGCTTACTCAGGTCTCACCAGCGGTTGGACGATGCGCTCGTGATAGCCGTTGCTGAGTGTTGTCACCAGGGCGTTTCGAACCGAAACGTAGAGTCCATTGCCCAAGCGCTGGGTGTCGAGAGCCAGGTATCCGACGGTAGCGCCAGCAGGTTTCCTTGCTCCTGCTCATTGAGTTCGTCCAGGTCGCGGTACGTCCGGGCAGGGAAGAAGGAGCTGCGGATGTAGCGGATCGCTCGCTCCTCCCGGCCTTTCTCGTTGCCCCGAGCCACTGCCACCGGGCGCGGCTCGTAGCGGTAGTGACCGGCAAAGGACAGCTGGGTCGGATGGAAGCGGATGGCGTCGCCACGACGCACCAGGACGACATTTTGAGGTTGTCGTACAGCAGGGCTCACGGCACGCTGTACCATGCTGCAAAAGCAGTCTCGTGACCATGGAGGAAGTTATCCAAGGAAGTTATCCAACTGTTGATTCAGGTAGAAGCGCAAAAACACCCGGCGAGACCACCTCAGCACCTTCACAAACGCCATCGGTGGACGCCGGCCCGGTCAATGGTCAGCTTGCCGAAGTGGCCCCTGTCCACCTGGGCCTGTTCAAACGGCCGGGTGCGCAAGCGCAGGTAGGCTTCGGCGGGCTTGCGGGGACGCATCAGGGCGATTAGGTGGCTGAAGTGATCGGGGCCACTGGAATACTCGCGCTCCCTGACCATCTCGTACAGGCGGCTGGCGGGAAGGCCGGGATACATCGCCAGGGTGTGGTCGGTCACCTCGCGATACGTGTCGATTATCGACGGTTGCAGTACTTTCGCGCGGGGAATCCCAGCCCGGGCGAGGACCAGCTGGACCGTGCTGGGATGCACGCACACAGGCGCATAATGGGGCCAATTCGCCACTTCTCGGTGTGGGACAGACGCAAAATCTGGGTCTCGAATTCCTGCGGAATCATCCAAACACTTACGGATACCGCCTTTCATGGCGGCTGGCGGGATTCCGTGGACGGCGACGACGCCGTCAGATGGGGCCACGACGGGCCCACGGTCGGCAGACCTGGCCACAAAGGACGCAGATCACACCGAAGCCGTCGTGCCGCGGACCTTGGGCTACAGTCACCGGTCCCAGAAATCCCTTGAGTTTACTGGGGATGAAACTCGGTTGCTCTGTTTGAAGCGGGGTACCCTGATGCATCACTTCTTCTTCGACAGTAGCCACGCGACGAGCACGGTACGATGCCTGACGAGTTGTGTCCGTCAAGTTGGTGTAACAGCCTGAGCCACCGCTACAGTCCAAGAGTTTCTCCTTCTACTCCGCTGCCTGCGCTACAACCTGGTCTTGCGCGCCCTGGGGCCCGCGGGCCCCAGGGCGGTGCGCGGCCGCCCGGAGCAGCCCCCCCCCCGGCACCAATTCCTAGACCAGTTCGGCCGTTTGCTCAGCGACAATTAGTCCTCCCTGGGGAAGTGAACTTGACGCCGGGCAGCGTTTGTCTTGAGCAGGTTCATCGACCGTTCGCTTATATAGCGGCGACTGACCATCCATTCCTCGTGTTCTTCGAGCTGTAGAGCACCAACGAGGCGGTCCACGGACTTCCGGTTCGGGAAGATTGATACGACCCCGGTACGCCGTTTGATCTCGCGATTGAGGCGCTCCAGCACGTTCGTGGAGTGCAGCTTGGTCCAGTGTCCGGGCGGCATGTCCATGTACCGCAGCACGTCTTCGCTCTCCGCCAGGAAATCCGCCGCTTCGTTCATCCCCGCTTGCCGGTAGAAATTGACGACGAGCTCCCGCTGTTCGCGCGCCTCCTCGGCGGTGTCTTGCTCGAAGATCGTCTTGGCCAGGGAGATCAGTGCAGGACGCTTCTTGCGCGGCATCCGGCCGCTGAGGTTCCGCAGGAAGTGGACCTTGCATCGCTGCCAGAGACTGGACGGAAATGACCGCTGTATGGCTCGTCGAAGGCCTGCGTGGGCGTCGCTGATCACCAGCTTGACCCCGGAAGGCCGCGCTTCGTCAGGTCCATGAGGAAATCGCTCCAGAAGGCCTCGTTCTCGACCTTGGCGACCCGGTATCCCAGGACTTCGCGGATGCCGTCCTCGCGGACTCCAATGGCGACCATCACGGCCATCTTCTGGACACGATGGTCTTCGCGTATGTGCTCGTAGCGGGCGTCTACATAGACGTACGGGCATGAGGGCAGCTCACGTCGCCGAAAGGCCTCCACCTGGGGCTCCAGCGCTTCAGCCATCTTGCTGACCGTGCTCTTCTTCAAGCTCTCGACACCCAGCGCCTGCGCGATGGACTCGACGTTTCGAGTCGAAACGCCCTGGTGATAACATTCCGCTACGGACATCACGAGCGCGTCGTCCGACCGCTGGTGGGATTTGAGAAAGCTGGGCATGTACGACCCCTGACGAAGCTTGGGAATCTGCAGCACTGACGTGCCAAGGGCCGTATGAAAGGTCCGCTCCTGGTATCCGTTGCGCCGGACGGCGCGCAGCTCGCTGCGCTCCCCGTAACCGGCGCCGGCTTCGTCAGTTACCTCGTCCTCCATCAGCGTCCCCAGCACGGCTTCAAGCGCGCGCTTCAAGATGTGTTTGGGCATCCCATCGTTGCGGATCTCTTCCATCAGGGCATGCACATGTCGTAGGGTGGTGTCGGTCATCGCTTCGTCCTTCCATTCGTTGTCTCGCAACACGAATTTTGGACTTAGCGATGGCCGCTGTCGTTCTCAGCGACGCTGTTACACCACAATTCCGGACACTACCCCTGACGCCGTGCATGAGCATGCCGACCACGAAGGATTTGCTGGTAGCGGACGCCAGCTTCTCGCGTCGCCGACCGACGAACGGACGAAGAGCACTCCGGACTGCAGTACCGCTGGACCCAATCACAGTGCGATCAGATCGCAGCCAAATCACCGCAACGAGTGCACCGGATCAGCCGGTAGTCCTCGCGATTCGGTCCGCCGGGCTACGAAGGGGTTGGACCACCGAAACCATCCCGGAAATACTCGGAATCACTTGGTTCGCGGGGCTTTGGCCGCGTGGATTCCGCGAAGGTCCAGATGAGTCGCCAAACTATTGCCTGGGTCTTCGTTTGTTCTTTGTTGCCAGGACGTTTCTACACCAGCAAATAAGGTTCTCCATCTCGATGCTCCGGCCCCAGCTGGGGGCCGGATGGGGAACCAGGCTCATGCCTGGCAAGAACGGGAAGCGACCTCGTGGTTACGAGGTCCGGGAATCCGACGGATGACGCGGGAGAACTGGATTGCGGCGAGGATCCCGTCAACGCAGCCGATGGCTATCTCACGCGGGTTTCGACAGCCACTGGCAGCGTTTCGAATGCCCTCATTCTGTCACAAAACAACCGGAGGACTCAAGTAGCGTAGTATGGTAAGCTGGAATAGCATTGTGAAACGAATTTTTACGATAACCTGACAACAGGCTCAGGTAGTCTCTGGTATAATCAAAAAAAGGAAGGGTTAAGTTTATGAGAAAAGTGACATTGTTTGTATTGCTAGGTAGTTTTTTTGTCTGCATGAGCGTCGATGCCGACGAGTTGAGTAGTCAGGAAGTTGCAGGCGAACTAATTCGACCCGAAATAATAGTAACCGCGCCGGTTAGTTTACAAAATACAGCTAAAATAACAGTCCTGTTGTCGTGCAGTAGGCATTCCGGAATTGCGCCAATTTGGCAGTATTACTATACGAGGAATGAGGATAATTCACGCGGAAATGCACCGTGTAGGAATGATATCATCGAAGAATCGCTGATTACTGGCGAGGTTCTGCTAGAATTTGGGGTTTCTATTGATGGTGGTTCTTATGATAATTACAGTGTCCGCTCTGTCGACGGGGTGCCCGAGGTTTTATATGTGATGGGGGATCGCGGGTGGTTGCCTGCATATGTGCTAAAATATCCGACCGGTGGACAAGATTTGATGGTTAAAATAATGGACAGAAAGAACAACGAAACTGTCTTCCTTAAGGTTAGTGGAGGGCGCTGCGACGAGTTGTTAGAAGAAGGCTGGAAGTCTGAAATCATATATGTTGAGGCGGACTGAAAATGAAAAACTGGAAGTGCCTGGTCTCTGTTGTATTCTTGTCCTCGGTAGTGCTCTCGTGTGATTCGCTTCATTCTGTCGATGTTGAGAATCAGGAGGCAGCAGTTACTTGGAATCAGCTTGCTAGCAATTGGCAGGCGATTAAATTCAATGAAATCATTGAAGATTGCTGTAATGGGATTGATGATGATTATGATGGTGTGGTCGATAATATAGAGGAGTGTGGGAACGAATTCCAGTATCTGCCGCAGAATACTGAGCCCGATTGTAGCTGTCCCGAAAGCGTTGCTACAGATATAGAGTTTGCATTGAGCCAGATGACGCCTGCAGTTAGGCAGGCGATAGGTAGTATAGATTGTGTGATAGATAATGACATTAATAATTATATGAATGACTGTGCAGGGTATAGGAGGCAATTGGGGATGGCTGTGGGGAATCATGTGTATGTCAATGGATGCTATTTGAATGGTTGGGGTGGGTGTGATGCAAATGATCCATATGACGAGGTTGACAGAACTGTTGTTCACGAGGCCAGTCATGCATACGATACTGTTTTACACTTCCAAGGAATTTTCCCGAGGATTGATTCGTCTCGAATGTCCGCAAATTACTTGGGTTATTTGGTCGATATGCATGATCGATTTGACAATACATACGCTGGGCATGCGCCGTGGGAGGTTCTTAAGCCGTCAATCCTATTTGAAGATGTAGTACTTTCAGGTGCTGTTAATCTTGGGAAAAATACCTATGAAGGTAATTCGAATAATGCTTCATCACGATATCATCCAAATTGTACCGGTGAAGACCCTAGTGAACATGGTTTTGCCCCTGGATGGGGCGATGTAAATGTCGGATACGGAGCAGTAAATTCAGAAGAAGATTGCGCTGAGTTGCTGTCAGTGATAACGGTAGAGCCAGTTCCGGCTATATGCAGTGTGTTTGACAACAGTTCATTAGTGGGATTAAGCCAGGGATACGATGAGCTAGCTGTCTTGGCGAAGTTGGGAATACTAAGGCAATTTAATATGATTACGAGACAACAATACGACGGGCGCATCCTCCGAGAGGGGGCATTTCGGACCTCCCATCATGCTGCTGAGTC
>CAZDDH010000068.1:0-15580 GCA_964504165.1 uncultured Rickettsiales bacterium
CACGCAGGTCAGAAAGTCGCTCAGCCGATCCTCCGTATGACGGGAGTGTCCACCAGCAGGTAGTCTTTTGTAGCCGCCCAGAGGCGGGCCTGAGGGCCATCATCACCATCCACGACACGACGCTCGGGCCGGCCATTGGCGGTTGCCGAATGGCGGAATTCGAGAGGGAACAGGACGCGCTGGATGATGCGTTCCGCCGCAGCCGAGCCATGACCTACAAGGCCGCAGGGGCCGATATCAATCTGGGTGGTGCCGCCGCGGTCATCTACGGGGATCCGGCCGCGGACAAGAGCGAGGCGTTGCTGAGGGCCTTTGGGCAGTTCGTCGAATCCCTCGACGGCCGTTTCATCGCCAGCTCCGATATGGGGACCGTCTCCGAAGACATGGACCTGGTGAACGTGGAGACCGACCACGTGGCCGGCGTGGGCCAGCACTACGGTGGCTCCGGGGATCCCTCACCGATCTGTGGGTGGGGCGTGTTTTATGCCATGAAGGCCGCCGCAGAGAAGGCCCTGGGAGCAGCCAGTCTGGCCGGCAAGAAGGTGGCCATCCAGGGCTTCGGCAATGCCGGGTATCAGATCGCTCGTTATCTCCACGACGAGGGGGCCGAACTTTGGGTCGCCGACCTCGATTCCACGGCAACCGACAGGGCAAAGCGGGAGTTCGGCGCGACCATCGTGGAGCCGGACCGGATCCATGCCCAGGACGTGGACGTGTTCGCGCCCTGTGCCGCCGGCGGTGTCCTCAACCCCACCACGATCCGGGAGATCAACGCCCAGGTGGTCTGCGGTTCGGCCAACAACCAGCTGGAGGACGAGAGGCGCGACGCCCGCATGCTGGACGAGCGCGGCATCCTCTATGCGCCGGACTACGTGGTCAACGCCGGTGGCCTGATCAGTGTCTACAGCGAGATCCATGCGGCCCCTCGCCAGAAGGCGATGCAGGACGCCGAGACCATCGGCGGCCGGCTGGAAAAGATCATCGCCCGTGCCGAGGCCGAAGGCATCAACATGCTCCAGGCCTCCAACAAGATCAGCGAGGAGCGCATCGCCGCCGTCGCCAAGCTGGCCAGCTTCCACCTCGGGCCCCTCGAGTAACTCCCCTCGATCTCCTGGTTGCGCTGCTCGCCTGTTTCTGGTTTATATCCGGTTCCCTCGGACAGGGCGTCAACCGCGGAGCGTTCGCAGCAAAGTGCTCGAGATCGACCCATATTGGCCCGAAAGCCACCTCATCCGCGAGACGGTCCTGGAGCTCAAGCGTGGAGGCGTGGTGGTCATTCCCACCGACACGGTCTACGCCCTGGTCTGCGACATCGGCAATCCCAAGGCGATCCAGAAGCTGACCAAGATCAAGGGCAAGGGCAAGCACAAGCTGTTCAGCATCATCCTCGGTGATCTATCGGAGATCGGCACCTACGCGGGGGACCTGAGCTCCTTTGCCTACCGCACGCTCAAGCGGCTGTTGCCCGGCCCGTACACGTTCATCCTCGAAGCGGGGCCGGTCATCCCAAAGCTGATGCGCTACAAGCGCCGCACCATCGGAATCCGTGTCCCCGATTGCCCCATCGCACAGGCCATCGCCGAGCAGCTGGGGCGGCCCCTGGTTGCCACGACCCTGGGCATGGACGAGGACCCGTTCCTGTCCGACCCGGCCAAGCTCGAGAAGGCCTTCGGTAACCAGGTCAGCCTGGTGGTCGACGGCGGCGTCATCTACAGCGAACCCAGCTCCGTCGTGGACCTCACCGGCCCCATCGAGATCCTCCGGGTGGGGCAGGGGGATGTTTCGTTGTTCGAGTGACTCCTGGTGCGACGATACGGGCGGTGGGGAAGAAGAAAAAAACGCAGAGGGCGCGGAGGGGAGGGGACGCAGAGGGCGCGGAGGGGAGGAATCATTTTTTTGGGACAAGGAAAACGCTGATCCAGCGGCCCAGCTCCACAAGAAATTCTCTTTCTTGCTCTGCGTCCTCAGCGCGCGCTGGACGCGCGTCTCTGCGGCCTCAGGCCGCCAGGACGGCGGCCCTTTTCTTATTCATCTGAAGAACCGCGCCTCAGTCCCAGACCAGCATCTCGACTGCCCCGCCGGGCACGACCTTGAAGCCGGCCCTACCCAGGGCGCTGCGGGTGAGGGCTCGCTCGAGGCGTGGTAGGGCGCGGGCCACGTCGGCCTGGGCGGCGGCGTGGCCATCCATCAAGGATTGCAGTTCGCTGGATTCCGCCTGGTAGTGGGCCAACGTCGTGGTCAGGGTTTCGTGGTCGAGGAGCGCCGGGAAACGGGTGCCGAGCCGAGACCGCGCCTCGTCCAGCGCCTGGAACGATCGATCGAGCCGGCCCAGGGCGCCGACTGCTGCGCGCGGTGGCGGGGCGGGCAGGAAATCCCGGAGGATCTCGCCGGAGGCGCCGGGGGGCTCCCGCAGCGCGAAGACCTCGAAATCCAGCGTGCCGGTGATGCGATCGTCGATGAAGTTGACCACCTCCAGCTCGACACCGGTCACCGCCATCACCTCATCTTGCGTGTAGAACAGGTCGAGCAGGATGGGGACCTGGTGCCGATTCCCTGCAAATGACAGCTGGTACGGATGGGTCTGCAGGGCGCCGCGCATCCCCGGCCGGAACTCGGCGAGGCCCTCCAAGGAGAGTTCGGCCTGATCGCAGAATCGTTCGAACCGGGCCTGCAGTCGAGGCTGGGGGTCCCCGTCGAAGACGTGCGCGCGAAACTCTTGCCGGTTTTCACGCAGCTGGTCCGCCTCGGCCTGCAGCCCCTCGTCCTGCGCCGTCAGTTCGTCCGCCGTGCGGATTTGCCCCTCGATCGTCTCGATGGCCGCGCGAACCGCCCGGTGGGCGCGGATGGCATCCGTGGATACCCGCAGCGCGAGCAGGGCGACCAGCAGGGCACCGGCGACGACGATGATCCGACGCCAGCTGCGGGCGACGAATCGGTTGCCGCGGCGTTCGAGGCCTTCGGGCTCGGAGTTGGTTTCCATCCTGCTCTCCGATCTACACCAGACGTCGCGCGACGCCCACCGCCGGGCGGGTTTGGTGGTACCTTGTGCCCCATGCGGCGATCCCACGATACCCTGCTCGAGAAGGCCCTCGACGGCCATGTGCGGTCGCTGGGCCGGCTCATCTCGGCCATCGAGGACGGGGAACCGGCGGCCATCGAGGCGGTGGAGATGCTGGAGGCCGGTGGGGACCGCGGCGGGGCCCACGTACTGGCAATCACCGGCCCGCCAGGGGTCGGCAAATCGACCCTCATCGAACGGCTCATCACCCGCTACCGATCCCGGGGCGAGCGGGTGGCCGTGCTGCTGGTCGACCCCTCGAGCCCTCAGCGAGGCGGAGCGGTCCTGGGCGATCGGCTGCGCATGCAGAACCACGCTACCGATCCCGGTGTGTTCATGCGCTCACTGGGCAACCGTGGCCATTTGGGCGGGGTGACCCGCACCACCAGCGAGGTGTTGTGGCTGCTCGAGGCCGGCCCGTTCGAACGGATCCTCGTCGAGACGGTGGGGGTCGGGCAGTCGGGGCTGGAGATCCGAGGGCTGGCGGACACGGTCCTGGTGGTCCTGGTCCCCGAGGGTGGGGATGGTGTCCAGGCGATGAAGGCGGGGCTGCTGGAGATCGCCGATCTCCTGGCCGTCAACAAGGCGGATCGGCCGGGTGCGCAGCAGTTCGCTCGCCAGCTCGGGGACGTGGGGGTACCCGTCCTGTGTATGTCCGCCGGACGTGACGAGGGGGTGGACGAGCTCGTGGAGGCGCTGGAGTCCCTCCGCGGCCAGCAGCAGCAGGAACGCCGAGCACGGGAACCCGTACGACGGTTTACGGCCTTGATGGCGGAGCAGATCGGTGCCCGACTCGAGCAGATCATCGGGGCAGGTGCCGAGGGCGCTGTGGAGGCCGTGGTGGACGATCTGCGTGCCCGACGTGTTTCACCGCAGGGGGCGGTCAGGCGCGTGCTGAGCGACCCGGAGTTGCTGGTAGAGCTACTCGGTGTGGGGGAGGAGAGCGGGCGATGAGGTGTGTTGTCGGATGGCTGATGGTGCTTGTGCTGGTTGCCGCGCCCGGCTGCCGCCAGCGCAAAGGCGATCCCAGCACCCTGCAGACGGCCGCCGTCGAGGACGAGCGTGGTCCCAGCGCCGTGAACGTGGAGCATACGACGCCGATGGCCGCCACGCATCTCGTCACGGACGAGTCGAGTGGCAGCAAGATCCACGTCCCCGACGGGTGGCTGCTATACCGCGTGAACACCGATCCGGATTCCATCGTGAGGCTGGTGCGGGACACGCCGCCCCGGCTACTGATCGAGATCTGGCGCGGCACGGAGCGGGTGCCGGATGGCGGGGAAGGGTTCTTCGACCGCGGCCCGTATCTCAACAACGGCGAGACGACGACACCCGTGGCTGTGTGGACGAACGACAAGGCGGGCTACGAGGAGTTCTGGCGGGTGGGCGTGCTGCTGCAGCGGGGGGGGACGAGCCTGGTGGTGGAGGGGCAGATCCCGGAGGAAGACTTCGAGGCGGGCAAGCGGGCCTTTGACGCGCTGGTGAGGGCCATTGAGCTGGAGAACGGATTTTGAGACGGATCTTGGGATCGATCATGGGATGGTTGGCGACGCTCCTGTTGGTGGCTTGGGCCCCGGCCGGGGCCGGGGCCGGCGCGGCCAAGAGCGGACCTGCGCTGGCCGAGATCAAGGGCGAACTCCGCGCCGTGGCGTCCGCCGATGTCCGCGGTGATGGGGCCTGCGAACTGCTGGTCCTGGAGGCGCGCGACGTGTATCGCGCCGTGTTGGCGGAGGGGGAATGGGACCTCCAGCCGATGAAGGTACGCCCCGCCGGGGTCGACTGGTTCGGGATGACCGCGGGGGATGTGGATGGTGACGGGCGGGACGAGATCGCTCTTTGGGGGTTCCGGCCCCAGCTCACCGGTGTCGTGCTGGGCTGGGACGGTGAGGCGCTCGTACAGGAATCGTCGCCCTTGCCCCTGTACCTGCGGATCATCGAATCCGGGGGCCAGGCCCAGCTCTACGGCCAGCGTACCGGCGCCGACCGGGATTTCATGGGGGAGATCGAGCACTACTCCATCGTTGACGGCGGTCTGGAGCGGGGTGAGCCGCTGGAGGAGGGGGCCGGGTTGGAGATCCTGGGATTGTTCTACGGCGGAGCACCCGGGGAAGAGGCCCCGGTGATGTACAACTTTGCCTCCAGCGGGGAGCTGGAACGCCGCGATGGGGCCGCGGTGGTCTGGCGCAGCGAGGAGATCCGCATGACGCGGCCCCTGTCCGTGGAGCGGGAGCGCGCCAACTTGCTGGGCGAACGGCGTGCCGAAGTTCAGGCCTTCCCCACGGAGGTCGCCGCGGCCGACGTGGACGGGGACGGTACGGCCGAGGTCCTGATGGTCACCAGCGACCAGGCGTCCGTCCCGATGCTGGAGCGGGTTCGGGTGTTCCGCGGGGGCAGCTACCGGCTCCTCGGCGAGGGGGACCGGGGGCTGGTTTCCCGCGCGACATCACTACTGATGGGGCGTCTGATGACCGGTGTCGCGCTGCTGGATGTGGATGGCGATGGTAGCCCCGAGGCCCTCGCAACGGTCGTCATCAAGCGCCGCAGCGGCGTCTCCAGGGGGCTCAGCTCGATCGTGGCACTGGATCCACTGACGGGGGATTTGCTGGAGCTGGGGCGGCCGGTGGAGGGTACGGAGTAGGGGAGAACTCAGGAACGGCGGCGATAGTAGACCACCACTCCCAGGCAGACACTGAGCAGCATCATGTTGCCGGCCCACAGGCTGCGGACCCGCTGCCGCTGGTTCACATCACAGCTGGAATCGCAGTCCTCGGAGCAGCCGTCCTCGCAGCCGCTCTCGCAGCCCACACCGCCGTCTTCGGAGCAGCCGATGTCGCCCATGCCCTCGGGGTCGAGGACGTCGATGTTGGCGTAGGCGCCCAGCCAGTCGTTGTTGGCGCCGGCCGGGGCGACGTCCAGGCTGGAGAGGCCGATGCCCATCATCAACATGGGGCCGAAGGTCAGGTCCGAGAGGAATCCGTCGAGGATCGTATCCAGCAGGCCGGACATGATCTCGTTGAAGTTCTCCTCGATCTGCTCGCCGAGGTCCGGGACGAACTCGTTGTAGCTGACGGTGGGGCTGAGGTCCTCGGTGTTCACGCTGACCTCGACGGCGATGGAGCCGTCGCCGGGGGCGACGAGGTCCACGCCGGCGGTGACGTCCACATCGACGGTCATCACACGGCTGAGGCGGTCCTGGGTGAAGGCGTAGAACTCCAGGCCCAGGTCTTCCATCACCGGGTTGAGATCATTGGCGCCGTTGAAATCGGCCACCGGCACGGTCTTGGGCACGGTGCGGATGGCGATGGGGGCCGAGTCCCCGAACCACAGGCGCTCGATCATCCAGCGGTCTTCCTCGTCGGCCATCAGCGCCAGGAACGAGGTATCCAGGGGGAAGCCCATCTCCGCCGGATCAACGACGTAGCACATGATACCGCCACGCCAGAAGGTGTAGAGCGCCGCGTTGATCAGGTCGTCGGAGACGAAGGCCCCCGCGTGATGGGTGGCCGCACCGTCCATGACCGGCGCCGGGCCGTCGGTGAAGGGGCTGCCTTCGGGGTCGTAGGGCTCGACGCAGGCGGCCAGTGGGGCATCGAAGGCGCCGTTGAACGCCACCCGGATGCCCTCGTTGGCGATGATGAAGTCGTTGGGCACCAGGTCGATGGCGACCGGCACCCCCAGCACGTCCATCTCCTCGGAGATGGTGGCCGAGTCAAAGGCGTCTTCCAGCCCTTCTTCGATGGTTGTGGGCAGGTCTTCTTCGATGAAGGCGAACAGGTCGCCGGCAGCCTCGCCGATGATCAGGTCGATCAGATCCAGCCCGAAGAAGGCCAGCACCTCGTTGATGGTGGCCAGGTCGCAGCCGTCCAGCACGATGTTGTCGGAGGTCAACGCCGAGTCCAGGTTGTGCGTGGGTGGCGGGACGGTGGCCTCCAGGTAGGGCGGATCGCCGTTCCCCGGGTCGATGATCTCTGCGCTGATGTACAGCGTGGCCGTGACGGTGATGACGTCGGTCCACATGTAGCAGGTCTGGTCCCACATCAAGCAGGTCCAGCCGTCGAAGTCCATGTCGATGTAGGTGGGATCCCATTCGGTGCTGATCCATACGTCCAGGTTGACGTCGATGCGCAGCGTATCCGTCTGCGGTACCACGTCGATGGAGTTCAGCTCCAGGTGCACGATCATGTTGCCGACGGTGAGGTTGAGATCGCATTCCCAGTAAATCTCGTCGTTCATCGTGATGGGATCGAGGGGCATCTCCGCCGGGACCAGCGAGGGGGCCAGCGATTCGATGAAATCCAGCCCTGCCGGGGTGATGTCGGCGATGATCCCGTTTTCGACGGGCTCCCCGGGCAGCAGATCGTCTGCCATCGAGATGCCGGGAATCAGCGTGAAGATCGCCACCACGGCGCATATTGCGACAGATCGCATGGTCTTGCTCCAGTAGAAGTCCAGTCCGCTACGCTGCATCGTAGACCACGCTGAACGACGGCTCAAGGGTCTTGCCGGACCCGAGCCCGGTGGGTGGGGCGAATCTATGGCATGAATATCATTCAACTTTCGGGTAGGGAGGGGAGAGGGAAAGAAGAGGGCCGACCATCCGAGTTTGTCCGACGGAGATGTTTTGAAGAGAACCGCTTTTGCATACACAAAACCAGGTATGTCGATGTATTGCGGGGCACATTCGGGATCCTTCCGGTCGAATTCCTCAACCGCATTGTCGGTGTCTCTGGTGTTGGTCTTCCTCTTGTTTGCTCGCGATGCGCACGGCGAATCGCCAGCACCATCTGGTCCAGCGATGGATATCAGCTTGGTCGGTGTCGCGGGTGGTTTCCAGACAGGTCTTCCTGCCGCAAACTGGATGGGTGGGGCGGTGGGGATCGGGGTACGGTTGATCAGACGGGCGGGGCCCAGTGGAACCGCGGGTTCGATAGTTCTGGAATCCCGCAACGACATCCTGGCGGATCGTTTCCGGCCGATGTTGGGCATCCGGATCCATGGGGAGTTCCAGGCCATATCCCCATTTTTCGTTTCCAGGATGGGCGTGGGATTTCACTACCACCAGGACGTCAACACTCCCGTCGAACCGACCATGACGATCGGTGGCGGGGTGGTCGTGCCTTGGGATTCGGTGGTCTCGTTACGGTTCGAGAGTAGTGGAATCCTGTTCCCGCGTTATTCGATGAACATCGGTGGTCAGGATTACCCCGGCATACACGTCGAGATCAGTGTCGGCCTCATGATTCGTCCGGCGGCAGCTGGCGGGGCTGGGATGTGAACCTAGCGCGCAGCGTCTCAGTTCGTGGACAAGGACGACATCTGCGTATCACCGCGCCTGCCCATCACCTGCTGCACCGTCGCACGATGCGGCTCCTCCTCGGCGAGGCTTGCCAGGACCGACTCCAGCTCTGCCCATCGGTTCTCTGCGGCGTGGAGTTGGGTGGTGATGTGGTCAAACGCGGCCTGGGTAATCGGGTGATCGAAGGATTGCTGCTGGATCCAGCTGCGGTGGCTCGGCGTCCAGTTGCCGTCCGCGGTGAAGACGCGGCCCCGGTGGAGGAGGAACTGCATCAGCTGCAGCCGAGCCATATGGGTTTCTCGGCTGGCAGCATCCCGAGAACGGAGCAGATCTTGGACCGAATCCGGACCCTCGTCGGGGGAGGCGATCGGTTCGAGGCACCCGTCCCGGTACATGGCCACGAGCCTCCGGGCGTCTCGGCGGAACGGCCAGCTCCCGTCATGGGCGATCTCATAGCCCATCGAAGGCTTGACGACCTCGCACGGGACATCCATCTGGGCGAGCAGCCGATGTAACTCGAAACCATCGGGGCCCGCCTCGTAGCAGGTGCGAAGAACGATCGGGTCAAACCGAAGCTGTTTCATCAGGCGACCGATCGCTGGCCTTTCGTAGTTGACGGCCACGGTGACCGCCTCGACGTCAGGCTGATTGTGGTCCAGAACCGCCATTTCGATCGTGCGTTCCCGGATGTCCATCCCCACCCACCGAATCCTATCGCTCATGGCAACCATCCCTTCCTATGGACAAGTACCTTCGTGTCCTGAAACGGACGCATCATTCAAAAACTTTGTTTCGGTCGAGGAAAACGTCGGTAGGCGCGTGCTACCCAGCGCTCCCCGTGAAAACGCGGCTTCCCCCCCCACAAAAAGACTGGCCACGACAAGAACATCAACGCCCCGAGCAGTCCCCCAGGCCCCACCTCCGTATCCAATACGTTTCTGTGGGCGTCTTTTGCATTTTTTCTTCTCTCGCCCCAGGACGGATCAATGGAAATCCCGGCTCCGGCCCACGTCCGGCTGGTGGTCCACGTCTGGCTTCCACAGGGAGTCGGCCACCAGGTGGGTGACGCCGTCCTTGGCCTGGAGCTTGCCGGTGACGCCCAGGAAGGCGGTGGTGCGGGCGATGAGGGCGTACTTCTTGAAGACGTCCTGCCAGAGCACCAGGTTGACCAGGCCCGACTCGTCCTCGAGGGTCATGAAGACGACACCGTTGGCGGTGGCGGGGCGCTGGCGGCAGATGACCATGCCGGCGTAGTGGACCCGGGCGCCGTCCTTGCCGGCGTTGAGGGTGCGGGCGTCGGGCAGGCCGCGGTCGCGCAGCTTGTCGCGCAGGGTGGACAGGGGGTGGCCGCGGGGGCTGTGGTAGCTGGTGCGGTAGTCCCAATCGATGGTCTCGAAGGGGTCGAGGGTGGGGAACAGGGGCATGGTCTCGTTGCGCTGCAGGCGCTTGCGGCGGCCTTGCGGGGATTGGCGGCGCTGGTTGCGGCGGGGGTCACGGCGGGGGTCCTGCTGGGGCGTGGCCGTTGGTGTGGCGCCCTCCAGGCTGTCGCCAACGGCGTGGACCAGCGCCCGCACCTCCCACAGCGCCTGACGGCGGTCGACGACGAAGCCGTCGAAGGCGCCGGACTCGGCGAGGGCGGTGAGGGAGTCCACCGGCACCCGGGAGCGGCGCACGAAATCCTCCAGGGAGTCGAAGGGGGCGTTACCCCGAGCGGCGAGGATGCGCTCCCCGTGCACGGAGGCCAGCCCCTTGACGTAGCGCAGCCCCATGCGTAGCGCCCATCGGTCCGAACCACGACCCTCGGCTTCCTGCTCCATGGTGCAGTCCCAGCTGCTGCGCAGGACGTCGATGGGGCGGAAGCGCACCCCGTGGCGGCGGGCGTCCTGCACGATGGTGGCGGGGGAGTAGAACCCCAGCGGCTGGGCGTTGAGCAGGGCGCAGGTGAACTCCTCGGGGAAGTGGCACTTGAGCCACGAGGTGGCGTAGGAGATCAGGGCGAAGCTGGCGGCGTGGCTCTCGGGGAAGCCGTATTCGCCGAAGCCGCGGATCTGCTCGAAGACCCGCTCGGCGAACTCGAGCTGGATGCCCTTGGCGGTCATGCGGTCGATGAGGCGCTGGCGATGGCGGTCGATGCGGCCGGAGCGGCGCCAGGCGGCCATGTCGCGGCGCAGCTGGTCTGCTTCGCCGGGGGTGTAATCGGCGGCCACCACCGCCAGCCGCATCACCTGCTCCTGGAACAACGGCACCCCCAGGGTGCGGGACAGAACCGGCTCCAAACAGGGGTGGGGGTACTCCACCGGCTCGAAGCCGTTGCGCCGCTTGAGGTAGGGGTGGACCATGCCGCCGCTGATGGGGCCGGGGCGAACGATGCTGACCTCCACCACCAGATCATAGAAGTTACGCGGGCGCAGGCGCGGGAGCATGGCCATCTGGGCCCGGCTCTCGATCTGGAACACGCCGATGGTGTCGGCGGCGCAGATCATCTCGAAGGTGGCGTGATCGTCGGCGGGGATGGTGGCCATGTCCAGATCCAGGCCGCGGGTCTCCTTGAGCAGCCGGCAGCACAGGTCCACCTGGGTGAGCATGCCCAGCCCCAGCAGGTCCACCTTGAACAGCCCCAGCTCCTCCACGTCGTCCTTGTCCCACTGGATGACCGTGCGGTCCTCCATGGTGGCGTTCTCGATGGGCACCAGGTCGTGCACCGGCTTGTGGCCCAGCAGGAAGCCGCCGGGGTGGATGGACAGGTGGCGCGGGAAATCCTGGATCTCCTCGCACAGGTGCAGCAGGTGGGCGTGGGCCGGGTTGTCCGGATCGAAGCCGGCCTGCCGCAGCACCTCCGGGCTGACGGCGGACCAGTGGGACATGAGCTTGGAGAGGCGGTCCATGGTGACTTCCGGCAGGCCCAGCGCTTTGCCTACCTCGCGCACGGCGGATTTGCCCCGGTAGCGCACCACGTTGGCCACCATCGCCGCGTGGGTGCGGCCGTACTTGGCGTAGACGTGCTGGATCACCTCTTCCCGGCGGGCGTGGGCGATGTCCAGGTCGATGTCCGGGGGTTCGGCCCGCTCCTGGGACAAAAAGCGCTCGAACAGCAGCTCCATGCGCACCGGATCCACGGCGGTGATGCCCAGGCAGAAGCAGACGGCGGAGTTGGCCGCCGAGCCCCGCCCCTGGCAGAGGATTTCCTGCTCGCGGCAGAAGCGCACGATCTCCCACATGGTCAGGAAGTAGCCGCAGTAGTCCAGCTTGTCGATGAGGGCCAGCTCCTTGTCGATCTGCCGGGCCACCGGGGGCGGGACCCGGCCGTCGTAGCGCCCGGCGGCCCCCTCGTAGGTGAGCTGGCGCAGCCACTCGGAGGACGTCTTGCCGTCCGGCAACTGCTCCGAGGGGTAGCGGTAGCGGATGCCGTCCAGCGTGAAGGTGCACCGCTCGGCGATCTCCTCGGTGCGCGCCACGGCCGCCGGGTCGTCGGCGAACAGCTCGGCGAAGGCGTGGGGGGGGCGCAGATCGTGCTCGGCGTTGGGGCGGATGTGGCGGCCGGCGGTGTGCAGGGTGACCCCGTGGCGGATGCAGGTGACCACGTCCTGCAGGGGGCGGCGGGCCCGGGTGTGGTACAGCACCTCGGTGGCGGCGGCGATGGGGATGCCGAAGCGCCCGGCCACCGCCCGCTGCAGGGCTTCGCGGTCGGCATCGCCGGCCAGCTGGTGGCGGGTGACGAGCATGGTCAGGCGGTCGCCGAAGGCCTCGTGCAGGGGGGCCAGCACCAGGTCCGGATCGGTGTGTTGCAGGGTAGGGCAGCGGTCGGTGCCCAGCAGGGCCAGCAACCCCGGCGCGTGGTCGTTGACCTCGTCCCAGCTCACCCTGGACTCCCCCTTGGGGCACCGCCCCCGCCCGGCGGAGATCAGCCGGCAGAGGTTGGCGTAGCCTTCACCGTCCTGGGCCAGCAGCAGTAGCTCCGAGCCGTCGTCGACGGTGACCTGGGAGCCGATGATCAGGTGCACGCCCGTCTCCTTGGCCGCCACGTGCGCCCGCACCGCCCCGTACACCCCGTCCCGGTCCGTCAGCACCAGGTGCTTGAGCCCCAGCCGGTGGGCCTCCTCGATGAGCTCGGAGGGGTGGCTCGCCCCCTCCAGGAAGGAGTAGTTGCTCTTGCACCACAGGGGGGCGTAGCTGGTGGGGGCGGGGCACATACTCCCTGGATCAAAGCATGGATCAGGGCACTGAACAAGTGTTCTTTTGGGTCGGCTTGGGGTGATGACAGGGGCTGACGCAGGGCTCGAACCGTGTGTCGAGAGGCGCACAGTATGATGCAACCCGGGACCGGGGAAACACCCCCGAGCGGGCCGCAGCCGGCCGTTCGTCCCCGTACGGATATCCGTGAAGCCTCAAACGTCCTGGATGTGAGAGCTCGAAGATGACTTTCTTGGACAACGATCTGGGGGTGGCAGGCACAATCCCGTGATTCCTTGATCCAATATCATTTTGGCTGGGGAATGGGCATCCGCAATGCATATGGGTTGTGGGCGGGCAACAAAGCGCTGCTGGAATCCTGTGGAAGTGCGAACATCCACCCGGATGAATGCTCGATGACCATCATCGAGGCGGTCTGGGATCGCCTTCAGGAGATGGAACAGCCCGAGGCCGTCGATGGTGCATCTGAGTGATGTCTTCGATGTGGTCCGGCTTGTTGCCAGGATTTCGTGAATCGTGATTGTGAGCCGTGTTCCGTGACCGTGTTCCGTGTTCCGTATCCGTAACCGTGACCGTGACCGTGACCGAAATCAGAACCCCAGATGCAGCATGCGGAACCCCACCGGGGTGTAATAGAGCAGCCCCGCCGCGTCCGATCCGCTGCAGGTGAGGCCGTCCCCCAGCGCTTCCGGCACCGTGAAGTGCACGGTGCGTAGCAGCACCGGGATGCCGTAGCCTTCGCCGGTGTGCCGCGCCACCCGCCAGCTCATCAGCCAGTCCACCGAATCGAGGGTCTCGAAGAGGACCCCCTCGTCGTACACGGGGATCTCGCCGATGACCTCGGTGCCGCCGTGGCCCCAGTGGACCCCCAGCGCCCGCGCGTCGTCCACCATCACGAACTGCACCCGGTCGTGCTTGCCGTCCCCGTCCAGGTCAAGCACCTGCTCGCAGGCCAGTTCGTCGGCGGGGCAGTCGGCGCGGGGGTCGTCGGGGTCGCAGTACTCGGCGCGGATGGACTCCTGCTGGCATTTGCAGGCTTCGATGGCGTCCGACCACGGTGGGCCGCTGTCGGGAATCGTAGCCCGGTTTGCCGCGCAGCCGGACGTACACAGGCCCAGGGCGAGCATGGTGAAGGTGTAGACGTAGCGCGGCTGCAGCATCTACGGAATCTACCACAGCGCTGGAATGCCGCTGTCACGGGGCCCGGGTATGACTCGTCTCGGTGTTCGAGTTGGAGGGGAAACTGGGTGGGGGCTCAGTCGCAGACGATGGTGCCGGCCATGGCGCCGTGATCCATGATCCACAGCCACGGGCCAGCGGCGCCGTATTCGGTGAAGACGCCCTCGGCCACGTGGTACTTGTTGGGTTCCGTGTAGTCGCTATGGTCCACCGCCCCGTCCGAGGTCTTGACCATCATCTCCTCGCCGTTGTCGTCCTCGAGGATCGCATAGCAGCCCTCCGAGGCGCACAGTTCGACGACCCAGCCCTCGATCTGCACTACCTCCTCCTCGTATGCGGCGGGGTCTGTGACGAGGTCGGCGATGGGGGTGCTTGCTTCCAGCGTGACGCCATCCAGGATCTGCATGCCGTTCTCCAGGGCGTCGGCCCGCATCAGCTCGGTGTCGGTGCACGGATCGACCGTATCGTCGTCGCCGGTATCGTCATCCGTGGCGTCATCATCGTCGTCGTCGCCCGCCACGTCGTCGTCGTCTCCGTTCGTCTCGCAACCGCTCACGACCAGGGTCAGGCCCAACAGTATCCACATCATCCTGATCCATCGACTCGCCATCTCTACCCTCTTTCTGCGTTTCACGCGGGTCGGATTCGTCCCGACTCCGGTGTGCTAAGCAAGATTCCACGGTCCACGGAGGAAGTCTACAAAATACATCGGAAATATAGTCGATGATGGCCGATAGGGAGACGGCGCACTGAGCACCGTTCAGGGAGTCACCACGTCATCGGGCCGGACGCACAACGGGACGGTCAAGGGCGGCAGCGCCCGCATGGTGTTGATGATCTCATGGTCGACGCACCGCATCGCGTCGCCGTACACCTGGGCTGGTTCGTATCCGTGGTCCTGGGTGGTGACGCCGGCGGGGGTGCCGTCGATCCAGTACAGGGTCGTGCCGGCGGGGAACACGACCTGGGAGCGTGTGTCTTCCGTGCCACCCATGATGCCCCACAGGCCGGAGGGCTCAGTGGGTTTGTCGCCGTCCATGAGGAACCGGATCTCTCCGCAGCCGTCACGCAGCGCCACGACGTGTCCCCCATCGGTGGGTGAGGCCCACGAGATCCACAGCTCGTCGCCGTACTGATAGTCCGGCCGGCGGACGGCATAGGGCTCGCCGCCGAGGGTCCCCGGGGAGTCCCAGGGGATGGAATGGGCCATCTCCATGGGATCTAGCCGCGGCGCATCACCGGGATAGGTCTTCGATCGGATTGCCCCCGCGGGCACGGGCACGAGTTGCCCGTCGAGCCATGCTCGGTCACCCACCAGGGGCGTGCCGGGCATCAGCCGCACGCCGGTGCCATCCTCGTGATCCACCACCACCTCCTCGTCCAGCACCTCGACCAAGTCTTCGGGGTCGATCCAGACCCGCACAGCCGTCCAGTAGGGCAGCAGGTTCGAACCCACGCAATGGCGGCTCCATTCCAGGTTGCCGCCCAGTCGGACCTCGATCCGTCCCCCGTCCCCCTCGCCGAGGACCGGGGCGGCGTACAGGGCGTTGGCGTGCAGCAACCGGTCCGCGTCGGGGTAGTCGTACGCGCGCAACGGCGCCGGATCGTCGGGGGTGCGGTAGAGCTCGGCGTTGCCCCACAACAGGACGAAGCGGTCGCTCGCGGTGGCTTCCGCCGGTGGGGGAGCCCAGCCTGCATCGGGGCCAGCGTTTGCAGCGGTGGCCGTAATAGCTACGTAGGCTACGGCTCCACACACTTCCATGTAACGTGCGCGCGTTGAACCGCCACGGTCTCGGCCGAGTATCATGCCGGACCATCGCAACCGAGAGTGGAACCATGTCCCCCGAAGAAGCTGC
>CAZDDH010000068.1:15590-33005 GCA_964504165.1 uncultured Rickettsiales bacterium
CTATCCTTCGTACAATGGCCGCCTTGGACCGGAGTCGTCCCCTACCTCTACCCGATCTACCAGCTGTTCGCGAAGGGCGGCCCCTACGTCTACATCCTCGCGATCCTGGGCATTCCCGTGGCGATCGGTTGTCTGATCCTGGGCCTTGCCGGCTCCAAGAGGAGTAAGCCCGTGCTCGTGGGGGGGATCCTGGCGGGCCTTGCTCCCCTCGCCATCGGGGTGATCGGGACGATCCACGGCTATGTCCTGATGATCACCAAACTCGACGCCGCCGAGCTCGATCCGGCGTATTACGACCAGCTGTGGGCGTCCGGATCCCAGATCGCCAGGTATCCCACCTGGATGGGGCTCTTCGTGAGCTTCTTGTGCCTGATGGCGTTCGCCCTGGGTATGGCACTGGGCCGGTTCCGCAAGGCTTGAGGCCTCCGCTCACGAGCAACCCACGTACTCGGTGGAGATGACGATCCGGTCGAAGTAGCGCTCTTGCTCCTGGATCGAGCCGTCGTTCCAGTAGTTTTCGAAGAAGACCGCGTTGATCGCATAGTCCGAGTAGGTCCCCACGAAATCCAGCCCGTCGCGGCGGGCCTCCAGCACCTCGTCGATCCAGAACTCCTGCACGCCGTTGGCCGCCCCTGCGTCATTGAGGCGCACATGGTGCTCGACGCAATACCAGACGTCCGAATAGGGGGTATCGAAGACCGCGGTGGTCCCGGCGGTATACCCCAGCCAGTCCAGGCTCGCGAAGTCGTTGTACCCCGAGCAGATGACCTGGCCGCTCCCGTCCACGCAGGTCGCCGGATCGAGCAGCAGATGCTCGTCCCCGTCCCCCCAGAGGTGGGCGATCATGGCCTGAGACCAGTCGTCACCATGGAAAACGGTGGCGCGGGACAGCTTGGCCGGGTCCCCGTCCCAGCCCGCCTGCATCTTGAGATACATACGGTAATAGACTTCCCGGAAATCCTCCCCCGGCCGGATCCCGGTGTCCATGTAGCTGCTGGGATTGTTGCCGAAGGCCACCTTGATGCTGCCCGCGCTCACTTCCCCGGACTGGAACAGCGCCCGCATGCCCCGCGAGCCGCCGTGGCCGGCCCCGTCGAGCACCACGAATTCGCCGTCATTGTCGTCGTGCTCGAAGTACCGCCCGTCCCCCTCCAGGGGATCGGCGCTCTCGAAATCGTCACAGAAGATCCATTCCGGGTGGGCGGTCTGCCAGTTTTCACATTCGTCGTCGTCCGCAGAGTCGTCGTCGTCCGCTGCGTCGTCGTCGTCCACGGCGTCGTCGTCGTCATCCGCTGTGTCATCGTCGCCGGTGTCATCATCCGCGGCATCGTCATCCGCTGCGTCGTCATCGTCTTGAGTTTCACAGCCGGACAATCCAAGGGCGGTGATCACTCCGACGATCCACCAGGGTTTGAGTAGTCGGTTCATGCGGGCGCCTCCTCTGCTGAATATCCCGATACCACGGTATACGAATTCCGATCCGCAGAGTTGAATACGGGCCGGTTGCGGAAAACCGTTCTATCCATACCCAATCGACGCCATTTGTGGATAAGCTCCCCGCCATGCCCAACGAACGACTGTCCGAACACATCTGGCGGGTCGGCGGTGGCGACATCACCTCCGGCCGGGATGCGGCCGCCTACCTCGTGGGCGGCGGCAACCGCTTCATGCTGGTGGATTGCGGGACCGGATTCGGGAGCGATCTGCTGGAGCGGAACATCGGGGAGATCTGCCCCGATCTCAAGAAGATCCGGATCCTGCTGTTGACCCACGCCCACGCCGATCACATCGGCGGTGTTCCGGAGGTGCAGCGCGCGTCCGGCTGCCGGCTGGCGGCCCACGAGGGGGATCGGGCGGCCATCGAGAATGGGGATCCGGACTACTCGGCGGCCAGCTGGTACCAGATGGAACTCCAGCCCATGGCCGTGGACATCACGCTGGCGGGTGAGGGCGGTGAGCTGCCGGTAGGGGAGGTGACCGTGCAATGGCTGCACACCCCCGGCCACACCCCCGGCTCCATCGTCGCGGTGGTGGACGAGCCGGACGGCACGCGGGTGTTGCTGGGCCAGGACCTGCACGGGCCATTCCACGAGGATTTCCAGTCGGACCAGACGGCCTGGCGCCGCAGCATGGCCGCCGTGATTGGCCTGCAGGCCGACGTGCTCGGGGAGGGGCACTACGGCGTGTTCCGCGGGCGGGACACGGTGCGCGCCTTCATCGAAGATCTGCTCGAACGCCTCTGACCATCCACCCCCCTCCCCAGAACAAAAAAAATGAAGAACTCGTGCGCCCATGTGTAGGAAAAGGGCGAACCCAAAAACGATGGAGGTCGTCATGAACGTCATTCGAACCTTGCTGATCACCCTTTTCCTGGCGCTCGCCTTTGTCCTGGCCGCCTGCACGGTCCCGGCCGGTGAGGCCGAGGCCGCCGGCGCTGGCGATGATCTGGTGCTCAAGACCTACGAAGTGCCCGCCGGATACAGCGCCCAGGTGGAGTCGCTGCTCATCCGGCTGCTTAGCCGAGGCCACGACGCGCCGCCCCTCGGTCGGGCCTACCAGGCGTCCGAGATCGCCGTGTGCGTGGCCGCGCCCAAGAGCTTCCACGCTGGCGTACCCGATGTCATCGACGCCTTCGCCAAGGCCGAGGCCCAGGGGCAAAACCCCCGCAACGTGCGCATCACGTACTGGGTGGTGGCCGCGGACCCGGCCGAGTCCACGGAGTTCATGAGCATGCCCGACATGGTCACCGATGCCCTGACGCCCGTGGCCCGTATCGAACCACCGATGACCTATGAGGTGTTGTACACCCGCCGCCTGGTGTCCATGGACGGCGACAAAGCCAGCTCCAACTCCGCCGACCACGTGGACCTATGGCAGTCCGTGTCGTTGGCCCCGGGGGGTGGGCTGGTGGCCGATGTCCGGCTGCAGATGCCCGACGGGGCAGATACCCACACCCGCATCACCGCCAAGCCTGGCCAGGTGGTGGTGCTGGGAGAGTCGGGCGGCGGAAGAGGCACCGACGCCCACGACCGCTACTTCTACGTCATCCGTCCCGAGGTCATCGAGGCCGAGTAGTCGTTGACGGCGATGTCCCCAACGGCCGGTGGCCTGGACCAGGCGGCCCTCGAGGCGCTGTACACGCGCCTGGAGAAGCCCCTGTACAACGTGGTCTACCGCTGGCTATGGAACGCCCAGGACGCCGGCGACGTCGTCCAGGAAGCGTTCGTGCGCCTGTGGCGCATGCGCGACCGGGTCGATCCGTCCACGGTGGAACCGCTGGTCTACCGCATCGCCGTCAACCTGGCGTCCAACCGCCGCCGCGCCACCCGGCGCTGGCGCTGGCTCCCCCTCACCGACCGCTCCACTCCTCGCACGGCCACGGATCCATCGGACGATCTGCTCGCCGGTGAACGCCACGATCGCCTGCGCAAAGCTGTCGATGACCTCCCCGACAAGCAGCGCGCCGTCGTCATGCTGTGTGAATTCTCGGAGCTGACCTACGACCAGGTAGCCCAGGCCCTGGACATCCCCGCCGGCACGGTGGCGTCGCGGCGCCACCAGGCCGTCGCCCGTCTGCGCAAGGCGCTGGTACGGGAGGACTCATGAACCCCGATCCCCTCTTCGAGACCCTCGAACCCCCGCCGGGAGGGCTCCCCTCCCTGCGAGCCCGGCTGCGGGCTGAGCAACGGCGTGCCGTCCTGCGTCGCCGGGCCTGGGCGACCTCCATCGCCGCCGGGGCCGCCGCTGCCGTGGTCGCTGCGGCGATCGTCCTGGCGCCGGGCCCATCGAGCCGTCAGACCCCGTCGCTCCCCGACGACCCGGCGCTGGCCGCGCTGGCCCTCACGGACGTCGAATCGGCATCGGTCCAGGTCCCCGACGAAAGCCTCGGCGCGGTGGCGGTGGAGCGGGTACCGTTATCGACTACCAATGTTGTGTATTATCGGGTCGCGTCCTTGCGGTGACGATCTCCCCGGGTGTGATAGAAGGGTGTCCCAGCAGCGTTGGAGGGTGCCCATGGGCAAAGAGGTCGAAAAACTCTGGAAGCACGAGGATTACTGGGCGATCTGGTTCGCGATCATCCTCTTCGGAGGCATCGGACTCGGCCTGATCCCCAGGGTGCCCAAGGTGCAGAAGTGGGTCGCAAGCCCCCTGGAGGCCTTCCCGGCGGACATCGCCCCGTGGATCCCCGTGCTGGGCCTCGGCCTGGGCGTCCTGATGACCCTCGGCATCGCGATCATGCGGGCGGACTGGAAGAAGTTCGCCGCCGGCTACGCGGTGATCTTCGCGCTGGCGGTGCTCTCCTATACCGTCGCCGGCCAGACCACCATCAAGGCCTGGGGGCTGGGCTACGCCATCTGGGGGCTCTCCTTTGGGCTGCTGGTGGCCAACACCGTCGGCACCCCCAAGTGGCTACTCAAGGGCGCCCGCTCGGAGATGTTCATCAAGACCGGGCTGGTGCTGCTGGGCGGCGAGATCCTCTTCTCGGAGATCCTCAAGCTGGGGCTGCCGGGGCTGATGGTGGCCTGGGTGGTCACCCCCACCGTGATCATCTTCATGTGGTACTTCGGCACCCGCATCCTCAAGATGCAGTCCAAGGCGCTGACCATCATCATCGCCGCCGCCACCTCCGTGTGCGGCGTGTCGGCGGCCATCGCCGTGGCCGCCGCCTGCCGGGCGCGCAAATCCGAGCTCACCTTGGGCGTGGGCATGACCATGATTTTCACCGTGCTGATGATGATCGCCATGCCGCCGTTTTGTAAGGCGGTGGGCATGACCCCGGCCGTGGCCGGCGGCTGGATGGGGGGCACCATCGACTCCACCGGCGCCGTGGTGGCGGCCGGCGCCTTCCTGGGGGAGGACGCGGAGAAGGTGGCCGCTGTCGTCAAGATGATCCAGAACGTGCTCATCGGCCTGGTGGCGTTCGTGGTGGCCATCTTCTGGATCACAAAAGTAGACAAGGACCCGAACGCGCCGCGGCCCAACGCCATGGAGATCTGGTTCCGGTTCCCCAAATTCATCCTGGGCTTTGCCGCCGCTTCGCTGCTGTTCAGCTTCGTGTTGATGCCCATCTTGGGGCACGACGAGGTGTCGGGCATCCTCAAGATATCCAAGACCCTGCGGGGCTGGTTCTTCTGCCTGGCCTTCGTCTCCATCGGCCTGGAGTCCAACTTCCGTTCCCTGGCCAGCCAGCTGGTCGGCGGCAAGCCGATCTACCTGTACATCGTGGGCCAGAGCTTCAACCTGGCGCTGACACTGTTCATGGCTTGGCTGGCGTTTGGCGGCGTCATCTTCGCGCCGTTCAGCGGATGAGTACCGTGGCCCTACGCTGGCTCAAACTTGCCGTCGGGTTGGCCCTGATGGGCGGGTTCGTGGCGGGCCTGCACCTGTTCAGCGCCCGCATGGGCGGGGCCACCGGCGACCTCATCACCCGCAACCGGGTGGAGGATCTGGAGGTCTACGCCTACGTGTACAGTGAGGTGGGTGACATCGACGAGTTCCTCGACGACGAGGACGGCAAGTACGGCAAGGCGGCCCTGGAGGCGTGCAAGGAACGCTGACGGGCTCGGCGCGTGGTCACAGACGATCGGTCGCGAGGGCCAACCGCATGGATGATTCCCGGTACTACGATCTCCTCATGGTTGCCTATGTCCGGGGACGTATGCCCGAGCTGGCCCGTGCCTCGGACGCCGAGGCGATACGGGCTGGCCGCGATGCCGGGTTGCGGCTACACCGATTCAAACGGACGTCGGGGCTCCCCCGGGTGAGCAAGGTCCTGGGGATCCTCAGGGGCCTGGCTCCGGAGGACCTGCTGGACATCGGCAGCGGCCGGGGTGCGTTTCTGTGGCCGCTGCTGGACAGCTACCCGGGGCTGCCGGTCACCGTCGCCGAGGTCGATCCGATCCGGGTCCGGGATCTCCGTGCCGTGGCCGACGGGGGAATCCATCGGCTGAACGCCCTGCAGGCGGATGTGACGGACCTGCCGCTGGACGACGGAGCCGTGGACGTGGCGACGGCGCTGGAGGTGCTGGAGCATCTGCAGCAACCGCAGCGCGCAGCGCGGGAGCTGATCCGGGTGGCCCGCCGGTTCGTGGTCGCCTCGGTCCCGTCGAAGCCCGACGACAACCCCCAGCACATCCAGCTCTTCGATCACCAATCGTTCCATAGTTTGTTCATGGACGCCGGCGCCGCGAAGGTCCACGTCGAGTACGTGTTGAACCACCGTATCGCCGTGGTGTCGCTGCCGTGAAATCCCTGACCAAATACCCGCGTACGCGGCACCTGCAAGGATCCCGCTTGCAACCGGGGGACCACGACCTCAGTGCCGTGCCGTTCTCCGAGCTGGCCGGATGCCGTCTGGTGGTGGAAGAAAAGCTGGATGGCGCCAACGCGGCGTTCTCCTTCGACGGGTCTGGCAAGCTCTACCTGCAGAGCCGGGGGCATTTCCTCACCGGCGGCTCGCGGGAGCGTCATT
Source organism: uncultured Rickettsiales bacterium (assembly GCA_964504165.1). GTDB lineage: Bacteria > Myxococcota_A > UBA796 > UBA9615 > CAYRNR01 > CAZDDH01. Next base: position 22,063 of record CAZDDH010000068.1, read on the forward strand.
TCGATCTATTCAAGACCTGGGCCGCTTGCCACCAGGGGGTCCTGTTCGAGGCGCTGGGGCCCGGTGTCGTGGTCTACGGAGAGTGGCTGTTCGCCAAGCACACGGTCTTCTACGACCGGCTGCCGCACTACTTCATGGAATTCGACATCCTGGATACCGGCACCGGGGTCTTCCTTTCCACCGAGCGGCGCCGGGAGTTGCTGGCCGGCTTGCCGGTACGTTCTGTGCCGGTACTGTACCGGGGGGCGGATTGGACCCCGGAGACGATCCCAACCATGGTCCGCCCGAGCCTCTACAAGAGTGACCGCTGGCGCGACACTCTGTCACAGGTAACGCGTGGCGAGGGATTGGATGTGACACAGGTGGGCCGGGAGACCGATCCGGAGGATCTGGCGGAAGGTCTGTACATCAAGCACGAGCAGGGCGGCGAGGTGGTGGGACGGTACAAGTGGGTGCGCCACAGCTTCCTGACCGCCGTCGTCGAATCGGAGAGCCACTGGCTTTGCCGTCCCATCGTGCCCAACCAGCTGGCGCCGGGGGTCGATATCTACGGGGGATCCCCGTGAGCCCATTCCCGTACCCCGTTCCCGGACCGCCGGACTGGGCCATCGACTGGCCGGGCATCGAGGGTGGCCAGGACTGGCTGCGGGCGATGCGGGACTGTGCGCAGGACCCGGCCTTCCACGCGGAGGGGGACGTCTGGACCCACACCCGCATGGTGTGCGAAGAGCTGTGCAAGCTGCCCGGGTGGCGGGAGCTGGATTCACCATGGCGTGGGGCCCTGTTCACCGCCGCGCTGCTCCATGACGTGGCCAAACCGAGCTGTTCCCGCCGGGAACCGGATGGCCGTATCACCAGCCAAAACCATGCGGTGCGGGGGGGCAACCTGGCCCGGCGCATCCTCTGGCGAGCGGGGATGGATCTTCCGCTGCGGGAGCGGATCGTCGCCCTCGTCCGATGGCACCACGTGCTCCATCATCTGCTGGAGGGGGAGGGCTCGCAGCGCCGGGCCATCCGCACCTCCGTGACCGCCCCCTGCGATCGGCTGGCTCTGCTGGCCGAGGCGGATGTGCGGGGACGCCGGTCCGACGACTCCAGCCGGCTGCTGGAGAACCTGGCGCTGACCACTGAATACCTGGAGGAGCTGGGGTGCCTCTCCGAGCCCTGGCCCTTCCCGTCGGATCATTCCCGGGTCCTGTACTTCCGCAAAACCAATCAGCACCCGTCGTACGACGCCTACGACGATACCTGGGGCCGGGTCACGGTGATGTCGGGGCTCCCGGGCGCCGGCAAGAGCACCTGGTTGGCGCAGCACGCCAGCGAACTCCCCGTCCTTTCCCTGGACGAGCTCCGAAAAGAGCTGGGGGTATCACCGACAGGCAACCAAGGGAGAATCGTCCAGGAGGCGCAAGAGCGATCCAGGGAGTACCTGCGCCGCCGCGAGGAATTTGCCTTTGATGCGACCAACCTGAGCCTGCAGCTCCGGGGGCCGCTGGTCCAGCGGATACTCGACTACAAGGCGCGGGTACGCATCGTCTACGTGGAGGTGGGGGAGGAGGCGCTGTTCTCGCGTAACCGCCAGCGTGAGTCGGGGATGCCGGCGTCCGTCATCGAGCGGTTACTGGGGAGGTGGCAGATTCCGGATGTCTCGGAGGCTCATGAGGTGGTGATGGAGAAGGGAGAGTAGGGAGCGTTCGCGGGGGATGGTCCAGCTCCCTACCAGCCGTATCCACCCATCACCGGCTCGTTCAACTCCTGCAGCGTGTCGGCGCAGCGGAATCCGTCGCCGTCGTCATTCTCTTCGCAGATTCCGGAGTCGTAGTCATAGATCCAGGTGGTGCCGTTGATATGCGGATCGTAGACGCAGCCGGGGACGCCGGGGTTGGACTCGGCGGGGCCGACTCCATCGACGTACAAGGGGCTCGGAGCGATGAGCTGGGGAGTTGATGTGTTGTGATAGCGGTCCAACTCGATGTCACCTACGGTGTGCCATCCTGGGATCTGGAAGGACGGTTCCTTGACGAACAGGGTGGCATCGCTGGGGCACGTGTTCTGCTGGTCGACTAGGAAGGCGAAGTACTGCTCGTAGGACCATCCGTCAGCCCGGGCGAATTCGTCCTCGAACAGACAGATCATGAGGGCGCCGCTGACGTAGATGGACTCGAGGCGAACGATGGGCGCGCCGCCGGCGACGTTGATGTAGTTGTACATGAAGTCGCTCTCGAAGCTGTACTCCAGCGTGGCCGGGCAGTCGTACTCGCGGATCTCCGCCGAAGCGGGTGCCGCAGCGGCCATCGAGATCATGACGCCGGTCAGGGCGGCGATGAGGGTACGAAGGGCGAAGGGGTTGTGGTGCGTGGTCATCTTCATTCTCCTGTTGCGGGTTGGCTGGCTCGACCAGCCATCCGCGCCGTGTTGTTGATGCAACAGAAGGTAAAACCGAACGGGTAGGAAAGGACTTACGCACCTCTTACGTCGTGTTGAGCCGCCGGAAGATATCCCGGTTGGCGTAGTAGATACGCTTGAACTCGCCAAACAACTGGTCGTAGATCGCCCGGTTGGCCGGGTCGGGATGGTAGGTAGCGCGGATTCGGATGCGGTCGGGGATGTCGTCGAAGCTCATCTCACCCAGCCCGACGGCGCCGATGAACCCCGCCCCCCGGGCGTTGGCCTGGCGCGGGGCTTCTACCTGGCGGATCTCCCGGTCCAGGACGTCGGCGAAGATCTGGCACCACACGTCCGAGCAGGCCCCACCACCGATCATGTTCAGCGCGGCCATCGGACGGCCGATGAACTTCTCCACGTAGCCCAGGCTCCAGCGGGTGTTGTAGGCCACGCCCTCGAAGACGGCTCGCAGGATGTGCTCCTGATTCGTGGTGGTGGACAGGTTGTACAGCCCCCCGCGTAAGGTCTCGTCCTCGACGGGGGTGCGTTCGCCGTTGATCCACGGCGTGAAGATCACCTTGCCGCTGCCGGCTGGGACGCGGGACACGATCTCGTCCAGGTCTTCGTAGGGGTTCTCCGGCGGATCGCCGCGCAGCAGACGATTCTTGTAATACAGGATGTCCCGTAGCAAAAAATCCAGGCAGCCGCCGGCGATGTCCTGCTCGTTGACACACTGGTACCGGCCGGGGATGGCCGCAGGCAGCGACGCGATGGAGTGGAACAGGTCGGTCTTCTTGAACGGCACGGCACACTGGACCCACGAGGAGGTGCCCACGTAGATGTGCCCCTCGAAATCCCGCACCGCTCCCGAGCCCACCAGCGCCGCCTGGTGGTCGGCGGAGCCCATCACGACCGGGGTCCCACGGGCCAGGCCTATCTGATCCGCGACCCCATCCGTCACGGGGCCCAGGACGTCGGTGGACGGCCGCAACTCGGGCAGCTTGCTGCGGTCCATGCCCAGGCGCCGGATCAGCCCATCGTCGTAGCGCACCCGATCGACCTTGCGGTTGTCCGTGACCCAAAACAGGGTGATGGAGTCGTAGGAGGCGGCGAAATGGCCGGTGAAGCGTAGGTTGAGATAGTCCTTGCTGGGCAGGAACTTGTAGGTGCTTCGATAGAGGTCCGGGTACTCGTTTTTCCATAGCAGGACGTGAGCCGCGTCGTCCTTGCCCGAACGGGTGGGGCCGCCACCGGTGCGGGGGATCCAGCGCAGCAGGTTGGCCACACCGTAGCCGGAGATGGAGGGGAAGCCCCCCATCAACTCGTGGATGTAGCGGGCCCCGCGGGAGTCCATCCAGGTGAGGGAGTTGCCCAGGTGCCGGCCGTCCCGATCCACCGCCACCGTGCTGGAGAAGGTGCTGGAGACGCACACCGCCCGGATCTGCTCCAGCGGCGCGGACCACCGGGATATCAGCGCCCGGGAGGTGGTGATGACCGCATCCCACCACTCCTGGGGATCCTGCTCGGCTCCACCACCGGGCAGGTACTGGGTGGCGGTGGCTGTGTACTCGTGATCCAGCACCTGGCCGTCCGGAGCCACCAGCGCCGCCTTGATCCCGGACGTACCGTGGTCGATGGCCAGGATGGCAGTTCCGCGCTCGGTGGAGTCAGCCATACGCGCTCAGATGTCCATGGTCTCGACGTTCCCGTTCTCGTCTATCTTCTGGACGATGACCCCACCGAAGGACTCACCGCCCTCTTTCTTGTCATCCAGCGTCATCACCTGAGGGATCAGCCCGATGAAATCCATCGGGTTGACGCAGCCCTCGGGGGGCAGCACGCCGTGGGCGATCTTACCCTGCTGCATGAGGATCGTGCCCACCGCTGCGGGGATGCCCGTGCCTTCGCCCAGGGCCTGGCTCTTCGAGGCCATGTGGAAGCGGTATTCCCGATCCAGCCCGGCGGCGTTGCGTCCCTTGACCACCACCGAGCAGCAGCCCCGCTGCTGGCCGAAATCGGTCTCCCGCAGGATGCGCTCCCGCTCGCGGATGATGTAGGCCGTGGTGAAATCGTAGGGGGTGACCTGCTGGTCGCCGACGGTGACCGGTTCCTTGCTGGCCAGCCCAAGCTGGCATAGGTCGCGGGTCATGTCGTAGTAGGGCGCCGGCAGCACCGTGCCCTTGTTGGTCACCTCGCGGACCTTCATGAAGCGGGGCAGGGTCACCTGCTCCGGGTGGGGGTAGGGGTACAGCTGCACCCCGGCGCCGAGGATGGGGAACTCGAACTCCTGGCGCAGGGCGATGCCGTCCTCCTCGAAGTACTTGACGTACTTCAGCTCGCCGTCGAGGAACATGGGAATATCGATCGTCATGCAATGGAAGCGGTGGCCGATGACCCCCGCCCCCTCGAAGGGCTCACCACCGTGGGCGTGGAAGATGCCCACCGAGTCGGTCTCGGCCAGCAGCGCCTCGCTGGCGAACTTGGCCAGCAGGTTGGTGGCGCCGGGGGAGTTGCCCATCCCGATCAGGGCCGAGACCCCCGCCTCTTTGGCCCGCTCGTGCCATTCGAACAGCTCCTCGGTGACGTCCACGTCGTCGCAGACGTCCACGTAGTGGATGCCCTCTTCCAGCACCACGCCCAGGATGGTCTTGACCGTCTTGTAGAACGGCCCCACGCAGTTGAGCACCACGTCGCAGCCGGTGATGGCAGAGCGGACGCTCTCCGGGTCGCCGGCGTCTACCTGGACGGCGGAGACCGAGGGGCCGAAGTCCTGGGCCAGTTCACGCGCCCGTTCCATGTTGAGATCGCCGATGACCACCTGGTCGAACAGGCCATGTTTGGTGAGGGTCGCCGCCGCCACACTACCGACGGCGCCACAGCCGCCCAGTACGATTACTTTTGCCATTTGTCATGCTCTCCTTGAAGCGTGGTTCCCTTGTACCAGCTCGCATGGCAGGCGCACAACGAAAAATGGAACAAATGTTACATTTGGGCGATTTTTGGGAAATCAGGGGTAGGAGTACTGCTTGGACGGGAGGCCCAGATCCACCTCGTACATCTTGGTCGGTTCGATATCGAGCACGTACAGCTTGAGGGGATCCCAGCCGCCGATTCCCGAGCCCCATTGCATGTTGGGGATCCAGTAAGAGTCGGGGCTCAGGTCGATGACCGGCTCGACGGTCAAGCCGTCGGGGCTGATGCGGAAGATCTTGATCTGGCCGTAATCGCAGATGTAGATGTTGCCGCAGACGTCCACCCCCATGCCGTCCAGATAGCCGGTGCCCACAGAGGGCACGTGGGTATCGACGTTGACCGGATCCATGTTGGCGTCCACGTCGATGACGTAGATCATGCCGCCGCCGAAGCTGCCCACGTAGAGCCGGGTGTAGTCGGGGCTGAAGCTGAGCCCGTTGGGATTGTTGAGGCCGGTGGCCATCACCTCGAATTCACCGGTCTCCCCGTCCACCCGGCGGATCATGCCGCTGTTTTGCTCGGCCACGTAGACGTTGCCCAGCATGTCCACCTCCAGGCCGTTGCCATAACTCAGGCCGGACAACAGGATGGTCTTGTCGCCGGTGGCCGCATCCACCTTGACCAGGCTGTTGGCGCTGACGTCCGAGTAGACGTAGTCCCCACTGGGCAGCGCCCGCAGGCCGGCGATGAAGCTGTTCTGGCCCGGCACCCAGATGTTGGCCGTTCCCGAGTAGTCGGACTTGAACAGAGCGCCGTTGACCGCGCCGATCATCATGCCCTGATCGTCCAGGGCCATGTCCTCGGTGGCCTTGCCTCCGAACATGGGGGTGTAGGGGATCCAGGCCGGTGGCAGGTTGTCGCAGTCCCAGGAGTCGTCATCGTCGCCGGTATCATCGTCGCCGGTGTCGTCATCATCGCCCGTGTCGTCGTCGCCGGTATCGTCGTCACCGGTGTCGTCGTCGTCACCGGTATCGTCATCCGCCGTGTCGTCGTCGGCCGCGTCGTCGTCGTCCGTTACGATATTACCTACACAACCCACGAGCGCGCCCGCGAGCAAAAACATCCACAAAGCAATCAGGGTACGCATAGCTATCCTCCGACTGAGCCCAGAAAGCACCGATGACCATGTTAACCCCGGATTTCGTCAAAGGAGAAACAGGGACCATTTTTGTCCGATCCCTCCGGGCCAGGGTCACAGCCAGGTTTGATGCCGTTTGATGCGTTTTGATCGAATCCCAGCGCTATTGATGGGGTCCACAACCACGGCGCATGGACCGGGACTCAACCCGGCCGGAACGTGGAGGTCAACATGCAGGCATTCTTCAAGAAGATCGCGGACGCCAAGTGGTTCCAGAACTTCGTCACCGCGGTGATCCTGGCAGCGGGCGTGGTCGTCGGGTTCGAGACCTATACCGATTTTGCCGCCCGGCATCACGTCACGCTGGGGGTGCTCAACGACATCATCCTGTGGATCTTCGTGGCGGAGATCGTGGCGAAGATGGGGGCCCACGGCAAGAAGCCGTGGCTGTACTTCAAGGACCCATGGAACGTGTTCGATTTCCTCATCGTCGCGGTGTGTTTCATGCCCATCGACGCCCAGTATGTCACCGTGCTGCGGCTGGCCCGGCTGCTGCGCGTGCTCAAGCTGGTGCGAGCCCTGCCAAGGCTTCAGATCCTGGTAGGGGCGCTGCTCAAATCCATCCCCTCGATGCTCTACGTGTCCGTGCTGCTGTTCCTGCTGTTTTACCTGTACGGTGTGGCCGGTACGTTCCTCTTTGCGGACAACGATCCGGTGCATTTCCGCAACCTGCAGCTGTCCATGCTGTCCCTGTTCCGGGCGGTGACGCTCGAGGACTGGACGGACCTGATGTACATCAACATGTACGGGTCGGACGCCTACGGCTACGACGCGGCGATGCTGGCCGAGTGGTCGCCGACGAGCCGGGCGTTGCCGGTCTTCGGGGCGATGTTCTTCGTGTCTTTCGTACTGATGGGCACGATGATCATCCTCAACCTGTTCATCGGCGTGATCATGAACGGCATGGACGAGGCGACGGCGGAGGCCGAGGAGGCGGAGCTGATCCGGTTGCGCACGGGGGACGAGCCCACGCTGCAGGAGGATCTGGCGGAGCTCAACAAGCAGCTAGTGGCGTTGCAGGAACAGGTGGCGCGGGCGCAGAAGAAGGCGGCGGGCGGTGAAAAGGCGGCGTGAAGCAGCTACTTCTTCTTGCAAGGCATGGGTTTGGCGGTGGCCTCGTGTAGCACCCGGTAGATCGTGGAGACGTCATCCACTTCCTTGATCATCATCTCCTTGATGGTGAGCCCCCGGCGGACACGCTGGATGGTCTCGCCGAACATGGGCACCAGCGACAAGATGGTGACCCTGGACGCCAGCTCGGGGTCGGCCTTGACCCGCTCGACGAAGCGGGGGTGGGTGTCGGTGACCACCAGCTCGTCGATGGCCGATTTCTTCAGCTGATCGGCGAAGATGACGGCCGGGTTGCCGCCCCTGGCGGGCTTGTCGAAGCCGTGGGCGTGGGTGATGGAGCACACCACGTGGATGGCCCCGGCTTCCTTGGCGGCCCGGGCGGCGCCGAACATGGTGCCGCCGGAGCTGAGCAGGTCGTCAGTAATCCAGACCACCTTGCCTTCCACGTCGCCGAGGAAGCGGGCGGTGACCGTCTTGCCGGGGACCTCCCAGCTGCGATGCTTGTCGTGGTAGGCGGTCTTGATCTTGATCTTGTCGCCCACGCCGCCGCGCAGGGTCTTGCCCACTTCGTCCGATAGCTCGCGTGTCGCGCGGGCGCGACCGGCGTCCGGCACACCCAGCACCAGATCCCGGCCCCGTTCGGCCAAACCGCACTGATCCATCCACTGCTGGTACCGCTCGCTGATGAAGTGGGCCCAGATGGGTTTGGTGCGAAGGTGGTCCAGCGGGATGCGGAAATGGCCTTCGATCTGGTCGGAGTGAAGGTCGGCGGTGAGGATCTGGTCCAGCCCGGCTCTTTCCAGCAGGCGCGCTACCAGGCGTGAACTCAGCGATTCGCGGCGCTCGTGGGTCTTGTCCTGGCGGGCGCAGGGCAGCTCGGGGCAGACCAGGATGATTCGCCGGGCCTCGCCGGAGAGCCGGGCGGCGTCGATGACCTGCATCACCTGGATCAGCTCGTAGTTGGTGAAGCCGATGCTCCACAACACGTAGACGTCCCTGCCGCGGATGTTCTGTCGGATCTCTACCTTGGTCTCACCGCTCATCGGGCCCCCGTCGTCGAGGAACTCGGTGAACGTCACCTTGCACAGCTTCATGTAGAGGTAACGGGAAACAGCCTGCGCAAAGGGATCATCCTTGCGGCCGGCCATCAGGACCATTCTGTCTTCGTTCATCGAAGGGCTCCAACTGCGAAGGGGGGACGAGGCAACCGTCGAGCGCATATTGCCATCTTTTCACTCGATTTTGGGAACCGAACTGCAGTTGAAGAAAGAAAGGCCGCCCGTCCGGGACGGCCCTCCACAGAGGCCGCAGAGCGCGCATCCAGCACGCGCAGAGGCCGCGGAGAAGAGTCTCCAAGAAGCAGAATTGGGTAGAAGAAGGAAGGGGATCGCGGCCCGAGTGTCGGGCCCCTTTCCCCCCCAAATATGCCCCTCCGCGTCCTCTGCGTCCCCCTCTGCGTCCTCTGCGTTTTTTTCTTTTTCCCCTATCGTCACTCCACCCGCCCCTGGATCACCCACCGCTTACGCAGGCGGTCGCGGTAGAGCCACACCAGGTGGCCCCGATCGGTGGTGGCGAAGTGGTACTCCCGGTGCAGCTCCCGGGCCCACCAGCCGCCGCGAATCACGTGGGGACCGACCAGGGACAGGATGCGCCCCAGGCCCAGGTTGCGCAGGAGCCAGCCCCGGGGGGCGCGGGGGGGCTCCCGCATGCGGGTGGGGCGCAGGTGCAGGCGCCGGACCAGGGGCCGGCTGGCGGAGGGGGTGCTCGTGGAAGGAGGCTTCCCCGGCCGGGCCGGGGGGAGCGTGGTCAGGGGCTCGAAGGTGAAGCTCGCTTCGGGTAGGTGGCCCTCCCGCAGGCGGGCCCGCACCACCGACCCGGCCCCGAACTCGGCCTTGACGAAGGCCAGCGCGCGGGAGGCGGCGGCCAGATCACGAGGGGCGCCGCCCCGTGAACGCCCGCTGCCGGGATCCGCCAGCAGCTGATCCTGCGAGGCCACCGTGGGGACGGCCGCGGTGGAGAGGTGGATCTCCATCACCCCCGCCGGGAACTCCATGGCCTCCAGGCGCAGGCGCAGCAGCAGCAGCAGCTCGGCTTCGTCCAGGGTGGGGGCGGCCGGGCAGATCGTGTCCAGGTGATCCGGCCCCCGCTCGTGGACCAGGCGCAGGTCCAGGGCGGTCAGGGACTCTCCCCGCCGCTCCAGCCTGGCCAGCAGCGGATGCAGCTGCCCCTTGAGGTGGAACAGCAGCTGGGTGACGTCGTGGACCGGATCCTCGAGGAGCAGGGTATTCGCCGTGGGATCGGGGGGCGGCGCCGGTTGCAGGGGAGCCCACAGATCCCCGGCGGCCAGCCGGTGCAGGCGGTAGGCGTCCGGACCGAAGCGCTCCTTGACCCCGGCGGCGGGCAGGTCGATGAGGCCCCCGAGGGAGCGGATGCCCAGCTTGTGCAGGGCGTCGCGGAACTTGGGTTCGATGCCCAGGCGGGCCAGGGGAACCCCCCGGGAGAGCTCGCGTTCCCGGGCCGGGTCCTCCAGGACGCCCCGCTCCGGGTGGCCCTTGACGGTGGCATAGGACCCGAAACGGGAGAATCCCACCGCCAGGGCGGCGCCGTAGCCCAGCTGCTCCAGGCCGGCGCGCAGCTCCCCGGCCCAGGCCTCCAGCGAGGGATAGAGCTTGCCGAGCCCGGCGGCGTCCAGCCAGAACACGCCCGGCTCCTCGGCGGATGGCTCCACGTCCGGGGTGAACTGGCGCAGGTACTCCGTCAGCTCGGCCACCGCCCCCTCGACCACCGGCTCGGGGACCACGCCGGCGCGCAGCTCCCGGGCCAGCGAGAGGCCGGCGGCGTAGCGCATGCCCGGCAGGATGCCGCTGGCGCGGGCCAGCTCGTTGACCCACGTCAGCGGGGCCTGGGGCTGGTCCCGCAGCACCACGGCGGCGGGGAACTCCTGCCAGTCCGGATGGTCCCGCAGCAGCAGCTGCAAGGGGAGGGCGGGCAGGTCAACGCAGGCCAGGCGGTCCACAGCACTCCTCCAGGTGGGCCCAACCCGGCGCCCGGCGCTTGTCCTTGGTGACGCGCAGCCCGGCGGTGAAGCGGCCCTCGGCCACCCGGCGGTGGATCGATTCGGCCCGCAGGGAGACCAGCGAGCCCAGGGAGGCGTTGCCGCGGGGTGCGCCCTGGGCCTCGCCGCGGCCCGCGCCATCGGTGAGGCACAGCAGGGCGATGTCGTGCTTGATGGCCAGGCCCAACAACCTGGACTGCAATGGCATCGGCACATGGGGGCCGGCCGGCCCGCCCCCCCCCGGCCCGACCCCGGCGCACAGATCAAGGATGAAAAGCCCCAAGGCGCCCCAGCCGGCCCCCCCGTCCCCGGCCCCGGCCC
>CAZDDH010000068.1:33015-33727 GCA_964504165.1 uncultured Rickettsiales bacterium
TGTGGTGCTTGTTTCCCTGCCCAAACACCTTCTTTTCTTTGTCCTGGGCTTGTGGGGGGCGGGCGGGCGGGCCCCCGGTAGGCCGGACCCCGGCGCTCAGATCCAGGATGATCAGCCCGAAGGCGCCGCTGCGGGCCAGCCGGTCGGCGGCCCGGGCCACGGGGGAGGCCATCCGGGGCTTGCCGGGCGGCGCGCTGGGCACCCGTTGGGCGGCACACCGCACCACCGCCAGGGCATCCAGATCCACCCCCCAGGCAGCCAGGTCCGGGGGGAAGAAGGTGTGCTCCCGCCCCATCACCCAGGCCGCCGGCTCCCCCTCCTGCTGGGCGTCGAGGATCAGGGAGCAGGCCAGGGTCAGGCTGGCGGATCCGGGGGCGATGGAGAGCTCGGTGAGGCGGCCGGCCAGACCCCGGCGACACCACCCCGGGGCCTCGGACGGTGCGACGCCCGGGTGGACGGCGCTTCTGTGCAGCCCGGCGGAAGGGCTGACAGACCCCAGCGAGACCTGGGCATTCGAGGGGGTGGTGGAACCAGGCACGATCGCCTCCTTGTTGAGCTTGATCTAAGCATAGAACAGGGTGCTGAACAAGTGTTTAGTTCGTCCCTGCTCGACCCAAGTCCGTGACCGCTCCGAGCGTGCCCCTTCCCCTGCCCCAGCCCCCGCGGGGTGCAACCCCCCCGGTCCCCCAAAAAACAATAAAAACCAATACAA
>CAZDDH010000068.1:33737-36896 GCA_964504165.1 uncultured Rickettsiales bacterium
GGCCCGTGCCCAGGCTGGGTCCTCCCAGCCGGTGCCCGATAGATCGATTCATCACCATTCCTATAATCTATCCCCGCCAACGCACGGATCTGAGGGGGATCTGATACCTGGTTTCGAGGTGGGGATCCACGGGGTGGGAGGTATGTAAAACAGCTATCGGGCACGGGCACGGGCACGGGCACCGGGCTTTGGCCTGCGGCCTCGCCCTGGGCACGGGAGGAGCGGCCGAGCTACGTCCGCCACGCTCCTGGCAACCCTTGATTGACATGCTTGTTAAAAGAACTTACAAACTCTGACTCGAATCCGATTCACAGGTACCTAGAGGGGCTTCATCTCAGCGGAGGAACATACGATGGAATTGATCGGCAATCGTGCACTCGTCACCGGCAGTGGCCGTGGTATCGGCAAGGCAATCGCGCTGGAGCTGGCCTCCATGGGCGCAGACGTGGTCCTGAACGACTTCGGCAACATGGAGGGGGCCAACGAGGTCGCCGCCGAGATCCAGGAGATGGGTCACAAATCCACGGCCATCGAGGCGGACGTGTCCAACTTCGATGACGCCGCCCGCCTGGTCAAGGAAGCCACCGAGTTCCTCGGCGGCATCGACATCATCGTCAACAACGCCGGCATCACCCGGGACAAGCTGCTGATGGCCATGAAGAAGGACGACTTCTACGACGTGGTCAACATCAACCTGGGCGGCACCTTCAACGTCACCCACGCCGCCTCCCGTGGCCTGATCCGCAACCGCAAGGGCGCCGTGGTCAACCTGGCCAGCGTCAGCGGCCTCACCGGCACCAAGGGGCAGACCAACTACAGCTCCTCCAAGGCCGGCATCATCGGCTTCACCAAGGCCCTCTCCAAGGAGCTGGGCAGCCGCAACGTCACCATCAACGCCGTGGCGCCCGGGTTCATCGAGTCGGACATGACCGACAAGCTCCCCAAGGAGTACCTGGACTTCATGTGCAAGAACCTCATCCCCGCCGGTCGCCTCGGCGACATCCAGGAGGTCGCCAAGGGCGTGGCCTTCTTGTGCAGCGACTCGGCCCGCTACATCAACGGGCAGGTGCTGGTCATCGACGGCGGCCTGGCCACCTGATCCAAAGGAGCAACCATGAGCAGCACGTGCTGGACCCCTGGTGAGGAGACCCCGCAGGAGTACGCCGACCTCTCCGGCGACGACAACCCGGTCCACCTGGACCCGGAGGTCGCCAAGGCGGCGGGCTTCCCGCGTAACATCGTGCACGGCATGTGCATGCTGGGCGCCACCGTTCGCGCCGCGTCCAACGACGCGCCGGGCCTGGTGCTGCGCAAGCTCGACGTGCGCTTCGCCGGCCCCTCCTTCCCCGGCGAGACCGTGGAGATGGACAACACCCCCAAGGAGCTGCCCAACGGCACGACGCGGGTGGCCGTCAAGATCATGGCTCCCTCCAACGAGAAGAGCCTGATGTCGCCGGCCAACTTCGTCTTCGGCGATCCCGATCTGGACGATGAGCTGCGCGAGACTCTGCTCAAGGGCGTGGTGCAGGAGCCGTCGGACGAGGACGTGGCCGCCGAGCTGTTCAGCTTCACGGACGAGGACGTGGCCACCTACAAGCGGCTCACCGCCTGCGAGGCAGTGCCGCAAGACGATTCCCTGCCCATGCTGATGGGCACCTTGGGGCTCACCGACGCCCTTTGGTACGCCTTCAAGGGCGAGAAGCCCGAGGAGCCGGGCAACTTCGTGCACTTGCGCCAGTCCGGCACCTTCCTGGCGCCTATCCGTACCGGCTGCGAGTACCAGTGCCGCGTCCAGGCCGGTCTGATGAAGGTCCACAAGACCCCCATGGGCGCCATGATGTCCATCCCGCTGGTGGTCCTGGAGGCGGAGTCGAGGCTGCTGGTCCAGACCGGCCTGGTCACCCTGATCTTCATCCCGGACAAGACCGCCGAATAGCCGTCCATTTTCCCCTCCACTGAATCAAATCCAGACCTGCCGCGTCATCCGGAGTAGAACCTTCTGAGGAGTTCTAGATCCGTATGGACCGCTGGATGCCGTGGATTTGCCTGGGTCTCGCCCTGCTGGCCACCGGCTTGCCGGCTGCGGCCGAAGAGGGCGACGGCACCTACGATATCTCCTACCTGTGGACCCCCTACCTAGATGGCGCGCTGGAGTACCGGGAGCTGGTGGCCGAGCAGCTGGGGCCGGAGGTGGCCGCCCACCTGCAGGTGGTACGCGGTGGCACCGGTAACTACGGCGTGATGTACGACCGCGGCGGCACCGACGCGGAAGAGGCCCGCGAGGTGGCCAACCGTCACCACCGGATCCTGGTGGCGGCCTTCGGCGGCAAGCAGTTGCTGGCGGACGTGCTGCCGGACAAGGGGTTCGCGCGGCTTCACCACATCCGGTATGGCTCCGCCGCGGACCTGGCGGCGGCGCAGGAGCTGTTCGGCGTGATGGCCGGGTCGCTGGGGCCGGGCGTGGCCCGGGGGCTCGTCGTCCAGCGTGCGGGGGAGGGGTACGAGGTCCTGTACCGGCTGTATGGCATCCCGGACGAGGCCAACGCCGTGGCGGAGGAGCACCTTGTTGCCCTGGGGGATCAAGGGTCGCACATCGCCGTCGTACCGGCCGACCCGGGGCAGGCGGTCTGGGACAGCTCGACGGCGACGGCCCAGCGATCCGTACCCGCCCCGGCGCCCGAGTCTCCCAGCCCCCACCCGGCGGTGGAGGGGCAGCTCCTGCGCTTCGACAAGATGGACAAGGGGCTGCGCAACGCGATCAACGACTACATCCAGGATCTCCGCGGCAGGGGGGTGGTGGCCAAGGACGAGCACACGGCCTGGGTGGCCTACGATCTGAAGAACGACCGCACGCTGATGGCCATCAACTCGGACAGCCCGCTCCAGTGCGCATCGATGATCAAGCCGTTCGTGGCCCTGGCGTTCTTCCACGAGGTGGAGCGGGGACGGTTCACCTACGGCCCCAAGAGCACCGCCAAGCTCGAGGCCATGCTCCAACGCAGCGACAACGAGGCCACCAACTGGTTCATCGACCAGATCGGGGGGGTGGAGCGCACCCGCATGATCCTGGCGGACAACTACGGCGAGATGCTGGCCGGCCTGGAACTGGTGGAGAAGATCCCACCGGGGGGCGGGACCTATCTCAACAAGGCGACCGCC